>CAYFVE010000037.1:1208-19534 GCA_964346605.1 uncultured Muribaculaceae bacterium
GCAAGGTTGATGCTGTTTGCTGAAGTGAGCTTCATCGCTCCCTTCAGTTCCTGATCGACAAAGGCTTGTTTTACCAGCGCCTGGCAGTCGTCGAACACACCATCGACCTCGATGGCTGTGATGTTCTGCCCAAGGGTCGTGAACTGGCACTCCTGGATAGGGCTGACCTTCCCCTTCGGATATAGTACGAAGACGCGGATGCCTTCGACTCCCAGGAACCCGTTTGCAACAGCGCTTCCGGTGTCTCCTGATGTGGCTACCAGAACGTTGACAGTTTCTCCGCCACCGCCGAGGAAGTGCTGAAGCATTCTTGCCATAAATCTTGCGCCGACGTCCTTGAATGCCAAAGTCGGCCCGTGGAAGAGCTCCAATGAATATATGTTCTCTTCCACCTTGACAATGGGGCAGTCAAAGGTGAGGGTCTCTTCGACTATGTGCCTTAGATCTGACTCTGGAATATCTTCTGCAAAGAAGGCCTTGGCAACCCTGAGGGCGATTTCCTGAAAAGAAAGATTCTGGATATTTCTGAAGAAATCATCCGGAAGCCTCCCGATTCTTTCCGGCATATATAGACCGCCGTCTTCTGCAAGTCCGTTTACAACTGCGGTCTTAAGGTCAACTGAAGCGGATCCGCCATTGGTGCTGTAGTACTTCATCGCTTTATACGATTATTCTTGAACCCTTGTTGGAGACTTTGACAGCATAGGTCTCGTACTCGATTCCGAGTTTGTCGAAATGCTCTTTCATTATGGCTTCAGCCTTGAGACAAGGCTCGGAATGATCCGCTACCGAGAAGACAGAAGGGCCGGAGCCGCTGATGTTCATCGCGAGGGAGCCTGCGGCCATCAGTTTGTAGCGCAGTTCACCGAAGCCGGGAATGAAGTCCTTCCTGTAAGGTTCAGCGATTACATCCTTCATAGCTCTTCCGACCAGATGTATGTCGCTTGAATACAAGCCTGCGACAAGACCGCCAACGTTGCCCCATTGGGTGATGGCATCGTGAAGCGGAACTTCGTGGGGCAGGATGCTTCTTGCCTCCTTGGTGGAAACCATCATATGCGGATGGATCACTGCGCAGTAGAAATTGCCCGGGACAGGGAGCTTGATCAGATCCAGAGGGTCGTAACTCCTTATCAGCACTATGCCGCCCATCACTGCCGGTGCTGCGTTGTCGGCGTGATAGCCGCCTGACGCCAGATTTTCACCCTCCATTGCGCAGACTACAAGTTCTTCGTCCGTCAGCGGGTAGCCCGTCAGAGCATTCATACCGAACGCGGCAGCGGCGCAGGAGGCTGCGGATGAGCCTATCCCGGAGCCGGGGTAAATCTTCTTTTCTATTGTAACGTGGACCATGGCGGTCTTCCCAACCATTGCAAGGAATTTGCGGATTACAGGAGTGATCACATTCTTCTCTATGTCTTCCGGGAGTGAAACATCAGTATGATTCTCAATTTCAATTCCGTCTCCGTCCTCGATACCTATTTCGAGAACGTCGCCCACTTCATCAAGGGCCATTCCTATTACGTCAAAGCCGCATCCCATATTGGCGATGGATGCCGGTGCAAATACTTTCAGTCGGTTCATGTTGTACAGTTCTCTGATTATCTGATGTTTGCGATGCTCATTATGTCAGCGAACACTCCTGCTGCAGTGACGCTTGCTCCTGCTCCATAGCCCTGTATCAGCATCGGGTGCTTGTTGTAGCGCTCGGTAGTGAGCAGTATGATGTTGTTTGAGCCGTCCAGCACATAGAACGAGTGTTGCATCGGAATCTCCTGAAGGGATACCGAGCAGTTTCCGTTGTCGTTCCTGGCGACGAATCTCCATCGTTTTCCTTCGGCCTCCAGCCTTTTCCGGCCTTCTTCGAATCCGGCGTCCAGAGAAGGAAGTTTTGCCCAGAATTCGTCCAAGGTGCAGTCGAAAAAAGATGAAGGTATGAACAAGTTGGCCTTAACATCGTCCTGACTGACCTTGTAGCCTGCTTCCCGGGAAAGAATCACCAGTTTCCTGATTACATCTGTTCCGGAAAGGTCGATTCTTGGATCAGGCTCCGAAAAACCCTGTTCCTTGGCCATCTTGACGGCTTTGCTGAAAGGAATATCGGCGGATATGGTGTTGAAGATGAAATTGAGAGTTCCGCTAAGCACCGCTTCCATCTTCAGGACGGTGTCTCCGCTGTTGCACAGGTCATTGATTGTACCTATGATCGGGAGACCTGCTCCAACATTGGTCTCGAAGAGATACTTGACGCCGCGCCTGCGGGCGGTTTCTTTCAGGAGCACGTAGTTGTCGTAGTCCGATGACGCCGCTATCTTGTTGGCGGCGACTACGGAGATTCCGTGATTGAAGAAATTCTCGTACAGGGCGGCTACATCAGGGCTGGCGGTGCAGTCCACGAACACGGAGTTGAAGATGTTCATACCTGTCACCTCGTCGCACAATTTCTCAGGTGTCAGTTCGATTCCGTTCGCCAGCAGCTCCTTATAGCAGTTCAAGTCGATACCTTCGCGATTGAATATTCCTCTGACAGAACGCGCGATGCCCACTACGTTGATCTTCAGGTTGCGTTCCTTCATAAGTTTCGCACGCTGACCGGCTATCTGTTCGATCAGTTGCCCTCCTACCGTTCCGATTCCGCACAGGAACAGGTTGAGTTCCTGGAACTCGGACAGAAAGAAACTGTCGTGGATGACGTTCAGTGACTTTCTGAGTTGCCTCCGATCCACGATGAACGACATGTTTGATTCGGAAGCGTCCTGGGCGAAAGCGTTGACGCTGATACCATTGCGTCCGAGAGTCGAGAACAGTTTCCCGGCTATTCCAGGATTGTTCTTCATATTGTCTCCGATGACGGAAACCGCTGCCAGGTCGTTCTGTACTGTCATTCTAGAAAGCGCGCCAGAGACGATTTCCCTTGAGAATGCTCCGTTCAGCACTGCCTCGGCCTTTTCGGCATCCTTCCGGCTGACGCCGATTGAAATGCCTGTCTCGGAAGCCGACTGGCTCACGAGAAAAGCGCTGATCCTCTCAAGCGCGAGAGCCGTGAAAATCCTGCAGTTTACTCCGACCAGACCAGCCATCGAAGTTCCTGACAGGGTGATCAGACTGACGTCGTCTATGGAGGATATTCCACGGATCGATCCTGCATCGCTGACGCATTTCTCGCGGATTGTAGTGCCTGGTGCTGAAGGATCGTTGAAATTCTTGACCATCAGTGTGATGCCCTTCCTGTTGATAGGGTATAGAGCCGGAGAATAAATCACCTTGACACCGAAATTGCAGAGTTCCATCGCTTCGCGATAACTCATTTCCCGGATGACGTAGGCAGTCCTTACTGATTTAGGGTCCGCTGTCATAAAACCGTCCCTGTCAGACCAGAATTCAAGCGTGTCGGCATCTGTCGAAACGGCGATCAGACTGGCGAGGTAATCGGCTTCACCTTTGCCGAGATCCCCGAAGTCGCCTGTGTCCAGGCCATCCGGGATGTAGCCCGGCACTATTGAGATTCCGTCTCCCGGGAGAAATTCCGGATGCCCTCCGAGGAAGGTTTCCGGATTACGAAGGACTGAGCCGTGAAGCGCGGCCTGAAGGTCTTTTGCGGCGTCCTTTTCGGTGATGACAATCTTAGCATCCTTTTCGGATTCGATTATCGCTTTGATTTTCAAGATGTTTTCAGGGGCGTTCAGGGATGCGCCTCCGAATTTCAGCACTTTCATATTTCTTGTCAAGTTGTTTTATTTTTTAAAGTAAGCAATTATTTCTCAAAAATCCGAATTCTTTTTATATTTGCTCCTGTTATGAAGAAATGGTTTTTCAGGATTCTTACCGGAGCGTCGCTGACAGCGTCGGCATTCATTTTCCAGGCATGCTATGGAGTCCCGACCAAAGACTATGACGAGCAGCTTGGTGAAAAGGAGGAGACTGTCATAAACGGAATCCTTGAAATTGATGAAGAGCCTGCGTACGAAGCGCCTGACTCCCTTAAGACAATCTAGCGGATTGTCTCTTTTATGTTGTACTTGTTTCTTTCCTGGGAGTTTCGTGCGACCAGTTCGCCGATGAATCCGGCAAGGAACAGCATAACACCAAGTACCAGCGTGACCAGCGCGAGATAAAACAGAGGCTGGTCTGTAATTGCCCTGAAGTAAACCCCTTCCGCCTGGTGAATCAATTTGGCGACGATGATCCAGATCGTCATCACAAACCCTATAAGAAACATAAGCAGCCCAGAGAAACCGAAGAAATGCATCGGTTTTTTTCCGAATGTGCTTAGGAACCAGAGGCTGAGAAGGTCCAGAAATCCGTTCACGAATCTCTCTATTCCGAACTTGCTCTTACCGTACTTCCTCTTCTGGTGGTGCACCGGCTTCTCAGTGATCCTGGTGAAGCCGGCGTTCTTGGCCAGATAGGGGATGTACCTGTGCATCTCGCCATACACTTCAATGCTCTTCACAACTTCATTCCTGTAGGCTTTAAGGCCGCAGTTCATATCGTGAAGCTTGATCCCTGTGATCTTTCTGGCCGTGGCGTTGTACAGTTTTGAAGGAAGGTTCTTGGTCATCCTGTTGTCCTGGCGATGCTGCTTCCATCCTGAAACGACATCGAAGCCGTCTTCAACTACCATCCTGTACATTTCCGGAATCTCTTCGGGAGAATCCTGGAGATCTGCATCCATAGTGACAACGACCCTTCCCTCAGCCTTTGCGAAGCCGTGATACAGGGCGGCGGACTTGCCGTAGTTGCGTCGGAAACGTATGCCCTTTATCCTTTCATCGTCGGAAGCGAACTCCCGGACCTTCGCCCAGGAGGCGTCGGTACTTCCGTCATCGATGAATATCACTTCGTAGGTGAAGCCGTTTGACTTCATCACGCTTCTGATCCAGGCCAGAAGTTCTCCTAGGGACTCCTCTTCGTTGAGAAGGGGAATGATTATCGAGAGATCTTTTAAATACTCCATAATCTATTGGTTGTCAGTGTCTTTGAAATTAGCGAAAGGATCGTATGGGGCTATCTTCTTGGAAAATGCAATGGATAGGGTCCATCCCCAGATGAAGCAATAGATCAGCGAGAATATACTGGTGTAGAGCGGCATCTTTGGCATCATCTTCTCAAGCAATGCCTGTGAATTCGAATCCATCATCGATGCGTAGCTCTGCTGGGCGGCGGCCATCGCCTCGCTTACCGTGTCCGGATTCAAAAGAATCATCTGGACGGCTGAAAATCCGGTCACGAGGATTGAAGAGAACAGGGCCAGTTTCATTCCGTAGCCTTTCAGACGCTCGTAGTCCACTTCATCAAAACCGTCATAGAACCTGATGAGAAGGAATCTGAATATGTACACGCAGAGGGCGATCTTTGCCGCCCATGCGATGAAGGTCAACAGGCTTCCGCCGAATCCTCCAGCCCTAGCCGCGAGGTTTGAAACCAGGTCCATAGCAATCGTGACTGCCGCCAGGATGACTCCCGCTAGCGCGGCGCTGTTCCAGGAAGCGCTTGATGAGTACTCTTTCTTCATTGCTGTCGTTGCTTCTATATTTATGCAAAAATAGCAAAATTATTGTTATCTTTGCGTTCTGGCTAATAATATGGCTAGCCAAGTTCAAGTACTTGGTCTGTAAATACTGGTTAGACCAATTTATTTTAGTTTTATGATCAACATCACTTTTCCTGACGGCAGTGTCAGGGCCTTCGAGAAAGGCGTAACAGGTTACGAAATCGCCAGGAGCATAAGCCCCAGGCTTGCAGAGGAAGTTCTTGCTATCGCTGTCAAGTCAGCCGGCGACACCTCCATCGGCAATGGAACCACCTGCGATTTGAACCGCCCTATTGAAGAAGACTCATCAATTGTCCTGCTGAAGTGGGACGACGACGAGGCCAAGAGGGTTTTCTGGCACTCGTCATCGCATCTTATGGCTGAAGCCCTCGAGGATTTGTATCCGGGTGTGAAATTCGGAATCGGACCGGCGATCGAGAACGGTTTCTATTATGACGTGGATCCGAACGGACAGCAGTTGACGGATGCTGACTTCCCGAAAATCGAGAAGAGAATGTTCGAACTCGCTCGCGAAAAGCAGGATTTCACCCGCATTGAAGTCTCCAAGGCTGAGGCCCTCAAGCATTTTGAAGAAAAGGGTGACAAGTACAAGTGCGAGCTCATCAGCGAGCTTGAGGACGGTACCATCACTTACTATACCAACGGCCATTTCACGGATCTCTGCCGCGGACCCCATCTCCGCAACACCGAAGTGATCAAGGCTGTCAAACTCACCGCCCTTGCCGGCGCCTACTGGCGTGGAGACGAGAAGCGCGGGCAGCTTACCAGAATATACGGAATCACATTCCCGAAGAAGTCGATGCTCGACGAGTATCTTGTGGTTCTGGAAGAGGCGAAGAAGAGGGACCACCGCAAGCTTGGAAAGGAGATGGAACTCTTCACCTTCTCTTCCCGCGTGGGCCTTGGCCTGCCTCTCTGGCTCCCAAGGGGCTCCGTTATGAGGTTCGAACTTGAGAGGTTCCTCAGGAAGAAGCAGGCTGAATATGGCTACCTTCCGGTAGTCACCCCTCACATAGGAAGCAAGGACCTTTACGTCACTTCCGGCCACTATGCGAAATACGGAAAGGATTCGTTCCAGCCTATCCACACTCCGCAGGAGGGCGAAGAGTATATGCTCAAGCCAATGAACTGCCCTCATCATTGCGAGATTTTCCGTTCGTCGCCAAGATCCTACAAGGACCTTCCGCTCCGTCTCGCCGAATTCGGCACCGTCTATCGCTACGAGCAGAGCGGCGAGCTTCACGGACTCACCAGAGTACGTTCCTTCACTCAGGACGACGCCCATATGTTCGTTACTCCTGATCAATTGAAGGGAGAGTTCGAGAAGGTGATCGACCTTATACTTTATGTGTTCAGAATCTTCAAATTCGACAAGTACACGGCTCAGATCTCACTCCGCGATCCTGGCAACAAGTCAAAGTACATCGGAAGTGACGAGAACTGGGAGAAGGCTGAACAAGCAATCATAGACGCTGCGGCGGAGAAGGGATTGAACACTGTCGTAGAGTACGGAGAGGCAGCTTTCTATGGCCCTAAACTGGACTTTATGGTCAAGGACGCCATCGGAAGAAAGTGGCAGTTGGGTACTATCCAGGTGGATTACAACCTTCCTGAGAGATTCCAGTTGGAGTACACTGACGCCGACGGAAGCAAGAAGCGTCCCGTTATGATCCACAGGGCTCCTTTCGGTTCGATTGAAAGATTCACCGCCGTCCTCCTTGAGCACACTGGCGGGCACCTTCCTCTATGGCTCAGCCCTGATCAGGTTAAAGTACTGCCAGTCAGTGAGAAATATGCGGATTTTGCAAAAAAAGTTTGCAGTTTGCTGAATAATTCCGATATTCGCACCTCTATTGACGACAGAAACGAGACTCTTGGAAAGAGAATCCGTGAGATTTCGTTGTTGAGAGTTCCTGTACTGGCGATTGTCGGTGAAAAGGAAGTCAATGATGGCACAGTTTCTGTCAGAAGAGAAGGCGCCGATGCCGGCACAATGAAAGTTGAAGATTTTCTCGCTTGGTTCAAGGCAGAAATTGTCAAAGAACTGGCGTAGATATTTATGTATAACAAAAAACAGGAGAGTTAAAAAAGAACAGAATGCCTTACAAGTCGAAACCACATTTCGGAGGTTCAAGACCATCCACCGGTTTTAGGCCTAATTCCGGTCCAAAGCCTAGAGGCCCTCGTACCTTTGTCCGTCAGAAGGCAGAGGATGAACTGAACATAAATGAGGAGATAAGCGCTTCCCAGGTCCGTCTTGTCGGCGACAATATCGCTGAACCAGGCATTTATCCGATCTCCAAGGCCCTTCAGATGGCCGATGAGCAGGAACTTGATCTCGTTGAGATCAGCGCCAAGGCCGACCCTCCTGTCTGCAGGATCCTTGACTATCAGAAGTACCTGTACCAGCAGAGAAAGAAGGCCAAGGAGATGAAGCAGAATGCTTCAAAGATCGTGATCAAGGAGATCCGGTTCGGGCCGAACACGGACGAACACGACTTCCAGTTCAAGTTGAAGCACGCCCAGGAGTTTCTCGAAGAGGGTTCAAAGGTGAAGGCTACAATATTCTTCCGCGGCCGTTCCATCATGTTCGCCGACCAGGGAGAGAAGCAGTTGCTCAGGTTCGCGGTCGAACTTGAAGAGTTCGGAAGGGCCGAGAATATGCCTTCCCTCGAAGGGAAAAGAATGACGATGATGATCGCCCCGATCAAGAAAAAGTAAAGTTGATCCGCAGTGAAAGCGGAAACGATATTAACATTTTTTAATTAACAGAACAATGGCAAAACTTAAGACCGTCTCCGGTGCCAAAAAGCGTTTCGCGCTTACCGGAACAGGAAAAATCAAGAGGAAGCATGCTTATCACAGCCACATCCTCACAAAAAAGACCAAGAAGCGTAAGAGAAATCTTGACCACTTCGCAATCGTCGAATCAGCCGATATCAAGCGAGTCAAAGAGCTCTTGGTACTGTAGTAACTTAAAAAAAGTAAAGTCATGCCAAGATCAGTAAATTCAGTTGCCTCAAGGGCTCGCCGCAAGAAGATTCTCAAGAGAACACGCGGAAATTTCCTCTCCAGAAAGAATGTCTGGACCGTAGCTAAGAACACGTACGAAAAAGGTCTCACCTATGCTTATCGTGACCGTAAGACAAAGAAACGCAACTTCCGCGCTCTTTGGATCCAGAGAATCAATGCCGCCGCGCGTCAGTACGGTATTTCTTACTCTCAGTTTATGGGCAAGCTCGCGAAGCAGAACATCGGTCTGAACCGCAAGGTTCTCGCCGACCTTGCGATGAACAACCCGCAGGCATTCGAGGCTATCGTCAATTCTGTAAAATAGAAAAGCGCTGAAAGGTGAACCTGGGGGAGATATACCACAATAAATGGGTCAGGATGTCCTTTTGGGCATTCCTCTACCTGCTTTGGGTTATCTGGCTCGGTAATTATTGGTGGCTCCTCGGCCTTGTGGTCATTTTCGACCATCACATCACCCGCAAGGTGAAATGGATGTTCTGGAAGAAGGACTACAAGCCTGGAGAGAAGCACAACCTCTGGCTCGACTGGCTTGACGCCATAATATTCGCCGTGATAGTTGTCACATTCATCAATACTTTCTTCTTCCAGGCTTTCAAGATTCCTTCTTCCTCGATGGAGAGTTCTCTCTACACGGGAGACCACCTCTTCGTCAGCAAGGTGACTTTCGGTCCCAAGGTGCCTCAGACTCCTCTTACAGTCCCGTTCACTCACAACGTAATATTTGGAAAGGAGTCGTACTCGACGCTGATCCAGAATGACTATCGTCGTCTGAAGGGATTCCGTCAGGTTGAAAGAGGGGATTATGTTGTCTTCAATTTTCCGAATGGAGATACGGTTTTGACCCGTTTCCCTGCGGAAGACTACTACGCTTGGGTAAGAAATGTCGGCAGGCAGTACACAGTAGCGAACGGCGGTCCGGTCAAGGCCCGCCCGATGGACAAGGAAGACCATTATGTCAAGAGATGTGTCGCCGTTCCCGGCGATTCGCTATCGGTAAGGGACGGACTTGTCTGGATAAATGGAGAGCGGCAGGAGGTTTATCCTGGGATCCAGCTGACCTATCAGGTCGTCACGACCGGCCAGAGGATCAATCAGGTGACTCTTGAAAAGCTCGGCTTGAACACCAGAGAGTTGTCTTTCGACACCAATCTTCCAGGTTATCCGGCTATGCCTCTTACGGCTGAAATGCTGAAGGAGGTCAAAGGGTATCCGTCTGTAGTCAGTTTGGAACCGAATCTGGATGTATATCCTCCGGATTTCCCTGACTCCTACCTCAGCCTCTTCCCTTTCAATGAGAACTTCAGGTGGACCAGAGACAATTACGGTCCGATCTGGATTCCGAAGAAAGGCGCGGAGATTGACTTGACATTGGAAAACCTTCCTCTTTACGAGAGGCTGATCACTTCCTATGAGAAGCACGATCTGAGGGTTGAGCGCGGAAGAATATTCATTGACGGCGAGGAGACATCCAAGTACACCTTCGCACAGGACTACTACTTTATGATGGGGGACAACAGGCATAATTCCCTGGACTCAAGGTACTGGGGATTCGTTCCTGAGGATCACATAGTCGGAAGGCCGTCGATAATATGGCTTTCGACAGATGCTTCCAAAAAGTTCCCACACAGCATCAGGTGGCGCAGATTCCTTAAAATTGTCTGACATTCTTGCAATTCTGGAAAATTTAAGCGAAATTTGCACCCCGCAATTTATTTTGAATCAATAAAAAAGCAAAGATACTATGGCAAAAGTTTGTCAAATTACAGGACGAAAGAGAATGGTCGGCTACAATGTCGCCCACTCCAAGCTTCGTACAAAGCGTGACTTCTCGCTGAACCTCAAGACCAAGAAGTTCTGGTCAGAGGAAGAGCAGAGGTTCATCACATTGAAAGTTTCCACCAAGGGAATGAGAACAATTGAGAAGAATGGCCTTGACGCCGCTCTCAAGAAGGCTCAGGCCAAGGGATATGTCGGCCTTGTTTAAAACTTATTGAATTATGGCAAAGAAAGCAAAAGGGAACAGGGTGCAGGTCATCCTCGAATGCACTGAGCAGAAGGAAAGCGGGGTACCGGGAATCTCCAGGTACGTCACAACCAAGAACAAAAAGAACAGCCCTGACCGTCTTGAGCGTAAGAAGTACAATCCTTACCTCCATAAGGTCACTGTTCATCGTGAAATAAAGTAAATTTCCGGAGAGATAGACTATGGCAAAGAAAGCAGTCGCTATATTCGCCGCTAAGGCCGGCGCAAAGAGCATGGTGAAGTGCATACGTATGGACAAGTCTCCAAAGACGGGCGCGTATGTCTTCACAGAGCAGCTTGTTGAATCAGACAAGACAAAGGCATTCCTTGACGGCAAGAAATAATCTTGCAGCACGAGATATTCTGAAAACGCAGTCCCGAATGGGCTGCGTTTTTTGTTTTGAGAGGTGAAATATGTATATTTGTAGATTACAAACAGCTGCATAATGGGACTATTCGACAGAGGTGTCAAGAAGACTAAAGAGGGTTTCTTCCAGAGGCTCTCAAGGTCGATCGTAGGAAAGTCAAGGGTTGACGATGATGTGCTTGATGCGATAGAGGAGGCTCTGGTGGCTTCCGATATGGGCGTGGAGACCACGCTTAAGATAGTGGACAGCCTTGAGGAAAGGGTGGAAAAGGATAAGTATGTCTCCTTTGACGAGCTCGTGGATATGCTTAGGGATGAAATCGGCAGACTGCTCGATGTGGATGGAGAAGAATCGCCGAAAGAGCCTTTCGATATGTCAAAGAAGCCCCTCGTGGTGATGGTGGTCGGAGTAAACGGAGTCGGGAAGACGACGACAATCGGCAAGTTGGCTGCGCGCTATAGAGCGCAGGGTAAGAAGGTTATGATCGGCGCGGCGGACACATTCAGGGCTGCCGCGGTTGACCAGCTCCAGATATGGGCGGACAGGGCTGATGTTGACATCGTGAAGCAGGGTATGGGCTCTGATCCCGCATCCGTGGCGTTCGACACTGTGAGTTCGGCAGTCGCAAAGGGCGCAGATGTGGTCTTGATCGACACTGCCGGCAGACTTCACAACAGAGTTGACTTGATGAATGAGTTGACGAAGATCCGCAACGTGATGCGCAAGGTGATACCTGACGCTCCCCACGAAGTTCTGCTTGTTCTGGATGCATCGACCGGACAGAACGCGTACCAGCAGGCAAGGGAATTTTCAAGGGCGACCGACATTACATCCCTGGCTGTTACAAAACTTGACGGTACCGCGAAGGGAGGCGTTGTAATCGGAATAGTCGATCAGTTGAAGGTGCCGGTCAAATTCATAGGCATAGGTGAAGGGATCGATGACCTGAAGGTATTTGACAAGAAGGAGTTCGTGAACTCCCTGTTTTCAAGAGAAGATATTGAAAAATAAATAATTATGAAGTTATCTTACAATTGGCTCAAGGACTATCTTGAATCAGACCTCACTCCGCAGCAGGCAGCTGATGCTATGACTGCCATCGGAATAGAGGTGGATGGAGTTGAAGAACAGGAGGAGATTCCCGGCGGACTTGCAGGGGTGGTGGTGGCTGAGGTTCTGGAGTGCGAGGCGCACCCGGATTCAGACCATCTCCACATCACAAGGGTAAACGACGGCTCAGGTGAGCCTCTTACGGTTGTCTGTGGCGCTCCCAACGTGGCCTCAGGCCAGAAGGTGCTCTTCGCCAGAATAGGCACCGTCCTTCCGGGCGACTTCAAGATCAAGAAGTCTAAGATACGCGGTGTGGAGTCATTCGGTATGATCTGCGCGGATGACGAACTGGGAATAGGCAGCGACCATTCCGGAATCAAGGTCCTTCCTGATGATGCTGTTGTAGGAACTCCTGCCAAGGACTTTCTCCACCTCAAGACAGAGGCTGTCATCGAATATGAAATCACAGCTAACCGTGTCGACGCGTCTTCCCACATTGGAGTCGCGCGAGACCTCTATGCATGGATGGAACTCAACGGAATCCCTTGCAAGTACAACTGTCCTGACATCTCTGCCTGGAAGGATGGTGAGGGAGATGCCATACCTGTCGAAGTAAGGGATCCTGCCGCAGCCCCCCGCTATTGCGGAGTCACTGTAAATGGTGTCAAGGTCGGACCTTCTCCTGAATGGCTTCAGAAGAGGCTTCTGTCAATAGGACTAAGGCCGATAGACAATGTTGTGGACATCTCGAACTTCATCCTATGGGAACTCGGCCAGCCGCTCCACATCTTCGATGCCGACAAGATTACCGGAGGCAAGGTGATAGTCAGGAGGGCGGTTGATGGCGAAAAGATAACAACCCTTGACGGGCAGGAACGCAAACTGGCAGCGGACGATATTGTCATTGCCGACTCCGAAGGCCCGATGTGCATCGCCGGTGTCTTCGGTGGCATTGATTCAGGAGTAACGGAGAACACGAAGGACATTTTCATCGAAAGCGCCTTCTTTGACTCAGGCTCAATCCGCAAGACTTCCAAAAGACATACCCTTCAGACAGATGCCTCATTCCGCTTTGAAAGGGGATGCGACCCAGGTATCAATGAATATGCGGTCAAGCGCGCCGCTCTTCTGATTCAGGAAGTGGCCGGCGGCGAGATTGTCGGAAAGATGCAGGAGCACTATCCTGTTCCTGTCGAAAAGAAGGTCATCGACCTGGACTACGACCGCATCGAAGCCTTCATCGGCAAGAAAATAGGACACGGCACGATCGAAAGGATCCTGACCTTCCTGACCTACGATTTTCTGGAAAAGAGGCCTGATGGCGCAAAGGTCGCCGCTCCGTCCTATATGATAGATGTAACCAGGGAATGCGACGTTGTGGAAGAGATTCTCAGAATCTACGGCTACAACAACATAGACCTTCCACAGCATATGAAGATGTCCGTCAATGCGACCCCTTCTCCGGAGCCGGAAGCAGTCCGCAACGGCATTTCCAACTTCCTGGCCGCAAACGGTTTTGTTGAGACGATGAACAACTCCCTGACCAGGAGCGCCTACTACAAGGGCTTGGCGACCTATCCGGAGGAGAAGTGTGCTGCGATTGTCAATCCTCTTAGTTCCGACCTTAATGTAATGAGGCAGACACTCATCTTCAACGGCCTCGAAGTAATCGCCTACAATGTAAACCGGCAGATCTCTTCGATGAAGATATTTGAATATGGATCCGTCTATTCCCGCAACCCGCAGATGGACGGAACGACTCTCGCCTCCTACGAAGAGCATCCGGCCTACGCGATGTTCATCACCGGCACTCCGGACAAGTCCTGGAACAGCCAGCCCGGGAAGAGCAGTTTCTTCCAGCTCAAGGGTTATGTCGACCTTCTCCTGAGGCGGTTCGGCGCTGATCTCTATCAGATGTCGGAGACTGCGGCGCCTTCCGATATTTTCAGTGAAGGGGTGGCATATTCCCTTCCGGGACAGCACGCTCCTCTTGCCGTGATGGGTACCGTGCTTCCTTCGCTTGCGAGGAAGTTCGATGTCAAGCAGCCTGTCTTTGCCGCCGAAATCAACTGGAACACCTTGTTCACCCTTGTCAAGAGAGACAAGGTTACATTCAAGGAACTTCCAAAGTTCCCTGAGGTGAGACGTGACCTCGCACTCCTGCTGGATGAGAGCGTTTCCTATGCGGACCTTCATCGAAGCGCATTCAATGCGGCAAAGAAATTGCTTAAGCAGGTAACCCTGTTCGATGTCTATAGAGGAGACAAGATTCCTGTAGGCAAGAAGCAGTATGCCCTCGGATTCGTTCTTCAGGATCTTGAAAAGACCCTGACGGATGCTGATGTTGAAAGAATAATGAACAAGCTCCTCTCCACGTTCACCAACGAGTACGGAGCCGCTCTCAGATAGTTGCTGATGTACGGATCTCTCAAGATGGCTTTTCTCGCCGCGGTTCTCGCCGTGGCCGTTGGGGCTTGCGCCCGCGACGGCAGGGTGATTCCTGCAGGCAAGATGGAAAAGATTTATCGGGAGATGTTCCTGGCGGACCAGTGGCTGACAGAGAATCCCGGGAAGAGGAGCATTGCGGACACCACTTGGTTCTATGAACCTATCTTCGACAGATACGGCTACACCGTGGAGGACTACCGCAGGAGCGTGGACTACTATCTGAACGATCCTGAACGCTTTTCCGAAATGCTTGGAAGGGTGGCTGAAGGACTGAAGCTGGAGAGTGACGCCTTGAACAGGAAACTCCGCTACGAGGAGATGGCGCGTCATAGGGCAGATTCGATTGCAAATGCACGGAAGTCATTCTCTTCAAAGGATTTCCAGATCTATGGAGACCTCTTCTACTCGCTGATACGGTTGGATTCAATTGACATCCGTTTGAACGATAAAGGAGTCTATTATACGGTGCCGGTCGATGGCGATATCATCTTCCGCGGACCAGAAATAGTCTTGAAGGAAAAAGAGTTTGCCGACATAAGAAAAACTATTCCGAGAAACAGATTCTGATATGCCTGTAGTTGCAGCTGAATATATTTTCACTCTCGACGGTGACAAACCGATCAGGAACGGATTCGTTGAATATGATTCCGATGGCACGATTACGTCCGTCGGGGTCTGCGAAGATCCTGGTAAGGAAGAAAGATTCATTAAGGGAGCGGTCTGCCCTGGCTTTGTGAACGCACATTGCCACGTAGAACTTTCCTATATGAAGGGACTCTTCCGCAAGGGAACCGGGATGGCCGGCTTCATCGACCAGATCAATGAACTCCGCGACACCAGATCAATGGAGGAAAAGGTCTCTGACATCAGTCATTGGATGGATGTTATGTGGAAGAGGGGAGTCTCCGCTATGGCAGACATAAGCAACTGCTCTGATTCCTTTGCCATCAAGAAGGCTTCTCCGATGTACACGAGGACTTTCCTTGAAGTCTTCGGAACCGAGCCGGAAGACTGCCGGACGGTTATGGAAGGCGTCATCAGACTCAAGGGGATAGCGGACAGTTTCGGAATTGACGCCTCCCCGACTCCACACGCCTGCTACACTATGAGTCCGGAATTGTTGACAGCGGTGTCTGAAGAAGGACTCAAGTCAGGTTTCCTGTCATTCCATTCGGAAGAGACGGAAGAGGAGGAGGATATGATCAAATACGGAAAGGGAAGGATGTGGGACAACCGCAAGGCAGCCGGAATGAGTGTTCCGCCAGTGACCGGCTCGTCATCCCTTCTATATTTCATCGACAGGCTTGAGAAGGCTCATCCCGCGCCATTCGAAGAGCACATCCTGCTAGTACACGAAGTTTGTATGGACCAGGAAGGAATCGATGCTGTGAAGAAGGTGATGAAGCACCCGTTCGTGGCTTTGTGCCCTTGCTCCAATTTATTCATACATAATGCATTGCCTGATGTGGGACTTATGATGCGCAATGGCCTGAAACTGACTGTAGGCACAGATTCCCTGTCCAGCAATGACGATCTCGATATGGTTCGCGAACTGAAGTGCCTTCAGGACCATAACGAAGGTCTGGAATTGAACGAACTGCTGAAATGGGCTTGCCTTAACGGTGCGGAGTTCCTCGGCAGGGATTCAGAACTCGGCTTGATCGGGACTGGCAGGAAGCCGGGTCTCGTTGCTATTGAAAACATTGGCGCCGAAGGCCGTCTCACGGCTGAAAGCGTTTCATATAGAATTGTTTAGACTATGATGCGCGAAGAACTTGTCTTCGGACCGATACACTCAAGACGTCTTGGTTCTTCCCTAGGGATCAATCTGCTTCCCCAGAAGGGGAAACTATGCAATTTCGACTGCATCTATTGCGAGTGCGGATGGAACAAGGACGGGAAGACAAATGAAAAACTCCCGGTTTCAGAGGATCTGAGAAAGGCCCTCGAATCCAAACTGAAGGCTTGTATAGAAGACGGGATCCGGATAGATTCAATAACGTTCTCCGGGGATGGAGAGCCGACGATCAATCCTGATTTCCCGGAGATGATAGACATTACCCTGAAACTTAGGGACAGGTATTATCCGGACGCCAGCGTTTCTGTGCTATCCAATGCGACCAGATTGGGCGACAAGAGAGTTTTCGACGCCCTGAGGAAGGTTGACAACCCAATCCTCAAGCTCGATGCTCCTACGGACGGGCTTGCCGCCAGGATCAATCAGCCACAGGGAGACTACCACGTCACTGATGTGGTCAGTTCCCTCAAGCGTTTTGACGGTGATTTCGTTCTACAGACGATGTTTCTCAAATCTGCGGATTTCGATTCCTCGGATCCGGAGTTTCTGAATGCATGGATGGACATTGTACGTGAACTCAGGCCAAGGGAGGTGATGGTTTACACGCTTGACCGCGAGGCCCCTGAGGCCGGATTGGTAAAATTCACGGTTGAGGAGATGAGGTCTCTTGCCGGTCCGCTGATCGAAGAAGGTTTCAATGTACAGATAAGAGGATAGAACTTAATATATTTAACCATATGGAATTATTAGAAAAATACGGCTACACTCCGGACAAGGAGCAGATTGGAAAAAGACTCGATGTTCTTGCAGCCAACATCGACAACATCACTTCTCCTCAGGTATTGAGGAACTGTATGTCTATGATGGATCTCACGACTCTTCACAATGAGGACACGCCCTCATCCGTCAAAAAACTGGTAGGCAAGGTGAACTCCTTCAGGAAGGATTTCCCTGATTATCCGCTTCCCGCTTCCATCTGTGTTTTCCCGAACTTCGCTTCTGTGGTCAGGGACGCTCTCGAGTGCGGAGAGGTGCACGTCACGACAGTTTCAAGCTGCTTCCCTACAGCTCAGAGTTTCCTCGAAGTGAAAATAAGGGAAACTGAAATGGCGATTGAGGCCGGAGCGGATGAGATAGACGTCGTCCTTGCCCTGAATGCTTTTCTCGGTGGAGAAGAGGATCGCGCAAGAGAGGAACTCAGGGCCCTGCACGCCGCTGTGGAGTCGGCAGGCGCAAAGGCAGACCGTAAGATCGTCTTCAAGGTCATCCTTGAGACCGGACTTCTGGTCACTCCTGAGAAGATTGCCGAGGCCTCATTCCTGGCTATGGAGGAAGGGGCTGATTTTATCAAGACATCTACCGGCAAGGTGAGTGTCAATGCCACCCCTATGGCTGCCTACGTGATGTGCGAATGCATAAGAGCCTTCAATGCTCAGACAGGAAGAAAGGTGGGTTTCAAGGCCGCAGGCGGAATCTCCAGCGCAAAGGATGCTCTCGGCTACTACTCTATCGTCAAATCAATACTTGGAGACGAGTGGCTGAACAAGGATCTGTTCCGTTTCGGCGTCAGCCGTTTGGCCAATTCATTGATGTCCGCCATCGAACAGAAAACATTCGTTTACTTTTAGTCGTGGATTGAATGGCCGGTTCAACGGCTGTTCTCTCGAATATTCCTTCATCTGATTGAAGTACAGAGATTTGGACGCTCCGCCTGTCGTACGATTCGGGCGGAGTAGTCTGTTTTATATTTTTTTGTCTCCTTTGCCTACAAAAATAGACCGTCCCATCTTTATGTGGGAGCGATTTCCAACTTATCCGTAGAATATTTCAACCCACGGATAAGCATAGATACCTTTGCTCCTGTCACTTAAACTTTACTGAAATATGAAATGGTTCTTCAGAATGATGCTGCCGGTGCTTGTGCTGGCATCCTGCAGCGAAGGGGTCGAATCTCCAGTGGGGGTTGGACCAGAAAGCACTTATGGAGGAAAGGAAATCGTAGCGCACGAGAAGATGGAATTAGGCCCTGGACTTTCGAATCCTTATTCAGTC
>CAYFVE010000038.1:0-1084 GCA_964346605.1 uncultured Muribaculaceae bacterium
CAGGTATTCCACCCCGTCCTCGACCCGGATCCGGTTGAAATCGTAGGTCTGGCAACGTGAGAGGATGGTAGGGAGTATCTTATGCTTCTCTGTCGTGGCAAGGATGAAGACAGCGTGGGCCGGCGGTTCCTCAAGAGTCTTGAGGAAGGCGTTGAATGCGGACGTGGAGAGCATATGGACCTCATCGATGATATACACGCTGTATTTCCCGACCTGAGGAGGAATCTGCACCTGGTCCATCAGGTTCTTGATGTCCTCGACACCGTTGTTCGAAGCGGCGTCAAGCTCGTGTATGCAATACGACCGCCCCTCCTGGAACGATCTGCAGGATTCGCACTCCCCGCAAGGATCCATCTCAGCGGAAGGATTCGAGCAGTTGATGGCTTTTGCGAATATCCGCGCCGTGGTGGTCTTTCCTACCCCTCGAGGGCCGCAGAACAGATACGCATGCGCCAATTTGCCCCTGATGATGGAATTCTTCAGGGTCTGCGCGATGTTGTCCTGTCCAATGAGCGTCTCAAAGGAATCCGGACGGTACTTTCTCGCTGAAACGATATACTCTGACATAGTCTGCAAATTTAGTGAATAATATTAACATTCATCCACTCTTACGCCTAACCTGTTCCGGCCCGCGCTTACGGATTTCTATTTATTGATCGCGCGGGCGATCTCGTCGCAGGCAAGGCAGAGCAGGACGTACTGAGGCGCGGTGTTGATGCAGCACTCGTTCTCACCCCAGTGGAACGGATAGTCATCCTTGTTCTCAAAGAAATCATCCTTGACGAGAAGTCCGGGGACGATGCCTCCCGGGATGACTGAATAGTCCGCGCGGTTGTTGCTGTATGCCACCTTCTTGGTGTTGACACCGACTGAAGTCACAAAGGAGACATTGTTGTACGGATGGGTTCCGAACAGGTAGTTGAGTCCCGCGAGCACATATTCAGGATCAATCATATCGGGGAAGAGTTTCCAGACCCTGTAGCAGTTGTAGGCGTTGTTGATGATTGAGGAATTGCCTGCCCAGCTGGCGCCGCCGATCATTACTCCGTAGGATTGTTCCTTCCTCCTGCGGTCAGACGCTAGG
>CAYFVE010000038.1:1094-1721 GCA_964346605.1 uncultured Muribaculaceae bacterium
ATAGGCAGGGACGGCCTCCTTGACCTTTGCCTGGAAGTTCTTGTCCATATAAGGATAGAGTGTCAGGGCGGCATTCAGGTTGGCCATACCGTTAGTTTGATTAAGTTGGGAAAGCACCAGCGGTGTGAAGAAATCCTTGTACTTCGCTTCTCCGGTAGCGAACCATAGTTCTATGGCGGCGTTGATCCTTGGATCGCCGAACATCCTCCTTCTTCCGCCTGCTGTCTGATCCGCATTCGGATCCGGAGCGGCAGCCTCGGAATACTTGTCCCAAAGCATAACCGCATTCTTGAGGGATCTCTCAGCCTCTTCAGGGAAGTGCTTTTTCAGAGCAGGGTAGGCAGCGGCAAGTGATACGATGTCCTGCATCGTGCCTGCCGGACTGAAGCGGCTGGTGAATACGAATCTGTCATCCGGAGTGCCGGAGCGCCCGTCCTTGACCTCGTAAAGGGCGAGGCTTGGATCGTAGATGAGACCGTCGGTAAGGGTCATCGCGTCTCCCAGATGATGATAATGATGCATATCCGGCTGCCCGATCACCTGGGCGACGAAGCCTATGTTCTCCACCTGGGCGTTGATGTTCAGGGTACCGTGCATAATGGGTTGGACTACATCAGGAATCCCGTC
>CAYFVE010000038.1:1731-19351 GCA_964346605.1 uncultured Muribaculaceae bacterium
GTCCGCATACTGTGTCTTCTCGTCGATCAGGGTCTGGTCTCTTTCAGGATTGAACTCCCGCCAGATGTAGGCGAGATCCTGGGTCGTGTTCAGTACAGAATTTGCCTGTATGTCGAAGTCACCCGCATCATACCATCCGCCGACCGCAAGACCGGGGATGTGCTCGAGAGGTTTGTACTTTGTGTTTGTCTCGTCTCCCTGATAGTAGCCATCGTGGAGCCTCACGTTTGCCGGAGCCTGGAGTGCGTCGTCCATATTCGCCCGGCCGTGCCAGATGCGATATGCCTCGTTCACCTCCATATGGTCCATATTCACAACCAGGGAAATGTCCATTGAAGGATGCCACTTGTCGCTATAGACTCCTTTGTCAATCGGGAAAGCATTGGTCTCGACTCCATTGTAGAGAATGCTGTAGAGTCCCGGCTCCCTGACGCTTGAAAAGTCTATCTGGACATAGTTGTAGCGATGATGGAACTCACCCCAGTTCCTGACAGCGATCTCTTTCGCGACTGACTTGGAACCGTCAGGATTGATCTTGAGAATCTTTGCAGACCTGGCGGGAGTGTCGTTTTTGTCGAGCTCGACGACCGCAACCTTGTTCTGAGCCGGAGTATAGCCGACCTGGGAAAAACCGATGTTGGCCTTGCGGATCCAGTCATTCGAGATACTTGGCTGGATGAACCACTCCAGGACCTTGCCGCTCTTTCCACCAGGCAGGAGGGAACGGACGACGAAGGTACCGTTCTGAGCCAGATGGCGGCCGTCGAATATGCTGACTTCAGCATCAGAACTGATGCCTACACGGAGATCATCATCCTCCGGAGCCAGAACGATCTGGTGGCCGGTGGCCATAGGAAGGTTGACAAGGAAGTCGCCCCTGCCTCTGTCATCAAATGTTGATTCACCGAAGTACTGGGGAATCTTCTCCGCTACCGGACGTATCTCGTTGTCGTGCATCGGATATTTCGGGAGGATCCTGCCGCAGCCGTCAACGAGGAAATTCTTTCCGAAGTAGGACGCCGGGAAGAATTCCAGGTTCATTCCCGCCTTTCCTACCAGTCCGGCCGGCACAGGCTTGTCAAGGAAAACCTGAAGAAGGCATCCGTCTTCCTTTGGGGTAACTTTTATTCTGGACACGAAGTCGTAGTCTTCGTAGGTCAGTTCGACTTCAACGCTGTTAGCGGCCCGGTCCACCTTTCTGGAAGTCATTACGCCGAAGATGTCCCACTGCTCAGGCGTATTCATCAATCTGATGCCGCCTCCGGTAGAGATTCGCTCACCTCGCTGGATGATCTCAAGTCCGGCGAATTTCTCATCATAGAAGCCTCCGTTGTAGATGTTGTTGTAAACCAAAATATTGGTCCCCCTCGCCTCGAAATACTCAAGATCATTGAGTTTCATAGTCTGTGCGCTTGCGGACAGGGTTGTCAGAGCCGCAAGGGCAGTTGTCAGTAATAGTGATGTTTTCATAAAAAAATGGGTTGCGAATGGTTTTCCTTAAGGAAATTCTTTTCAATATAGGTATTTTTTTAATTTTTTCCGTTATCTGACATATCTGCTTGAACATAACGCTCCGGAAGAAAATTTGCAAAGAAGGGGGCAAATCATTAAATTTGCAGACGAAAACATTGCTTTTCAATATTTTGAATTAATTTTTCGTTCATTTTATGGCAACAACAGCAGATTTTAAGAACGGCCTTTATATCAGTTTCAACGGCAAACCTTGCCAAGTTGTATATTTCCAGCACGTCAAGCCGGGAAAGGGGCCAGCATTCGTCAAGACGAAACTCCGCAATCTGGAGAACGGCAGAATCCTTGAAAACACTTTCACCGCCGGTATGAAGATCGACGTCATAAATGTGGAGAGACGCCCATACCAGTTCCTTTATTCAGACGAGGATGGTTTCAACTTCATGCATGAAGAGACCTACGAGCAGATTCATCTTCCTCACGATGTTGTCGAGAACTCCGACCTTATGAAGGAGGGGCAGCACGTTGAGATGATGTTTGTCACAGAACCTGAGGAAAAGTGTCTCACTTGCGAACTTCCAACTTATGTGGAACTCGAAGTCACTTACGCAGAGCCTGCGGTAAAGGGCAACACGGCATCCACAAGCGCGCTTAAGGAAGTAACTCTCGAAACTGGCGCGAAGATTATGGTGCCTCTCTTCATCAATCAGGGAGAAAGGATCACCGTCAACACCACCGACCGCAGTTACGGCCAGAGAGTATGATCCGTTGACCCGATCGGGTCTTTGCGGAAGCAGAAAGGAATCTGAACGGGCGGCCTTGCGGCTGCCCGTTTTCAGCCTCAATCTTACCGGGACTCCATTTTTGTGTTGCAAAATCACTAACTTTGCGGTCGAGGCATAAAGTATGATAGTCACAAGCTCATTATGAAAAGGATAATTTGCATATTGTTGAGCCTTTCGGCAGGACTGATGCTTACGGCTGACCTGTTCGGTCAAGTTCAGGTTTACACCAGAAAGGAGAAGCTAAAGGATTTCACGTCTAAGACCACAAAGGTCGTTCTGACAGGAGATTCCTTTCTTGACGAAGCCCTGAAGGAAAGCGTCGCCTCCGTCTGGACTGTTTCGCCATACGAATTCTGTACGACCGAAGAATTCAAGACTCTCAAGAAGAGCGGTTCATTCTACTTCCTGATGGTGGTTAAGACCAGGATGAAAAATGAGTTGTCCCCCGGAATAAGTATGCTTACCCTGGTCAAAGGAGGTCCGGAAGCCGAAAAATCCATCGAAGACATGTTAGAAGTCGTCAGTTTTCCACTGAGGGCTGCAGAAGAACCGGGAGGCAGGGAATTCATTCTGCTCCCTGCGTTCCTTTCAATTATCCAGGAGCACGTCTCCAGCCTTGCCGACTCAGAGATGAAGGCCTACTCCAACCTAAGGGCAGACAATAAGAAGAAATTGAAGATCAAGAGGATATACTTCAGCAAGAACGACATCGCGCCACACGTGGACGACAGGCTGAAGAAATCACTTGACCAGGACATCCTGCTTATGGATGATGACGAAATGCTGGACGAAGCGTTTATCGAGCACGCTCCGAATGTGGTGGTCAGTTACGTCGTCGCTCCGTCGGATCCTGTGGACGGCGCGGTCTGCTACAAGATGCTGATCGGCACCGACACTCACGGACTGTACTGGTACAATAAGCATAAGATAACATCCAGACGCGGAGCAGGATTCCTGTCAAGTGACTTAAGGTCCATTAGAAGAATAAGAAGATAATGATCATTGGAAAAGCAGCCTGCGGGCTTCAGTATGCCGTCAGAAGAAGCGGCAACGCAGTAGGCTATTGCTCTCTCACAATAAAGAGCGGGACTCGCGACGAAGGAAACTTCCACAGCGGAATCGCGCACTTCACTGAACACACTATGTTCAAGGGAACCTGCGGCAAGAGTTCCCGTGTGATAAACGGCTACCTTGACAAACTTGGAGGAGATCTCAACGCATTCACTACAAAGGAAGAGATAGTCCTGCACGCCACCGTCCTGAAGGAGGATCTCGGCAAAGCGGCATCTCTTCTGTTGGAACTGGCGACCTGCCCGACATTCCCGAAAGAACAGATAGACATAGAGAGAGGTGTGGTGGTCGATGAAATCATCTCCTACAAAGACTCTCCTGCAGATGACATCTACGACAAGTTCGAAGAGGCGCTTTTCGAGGGACATCCGCTCGGCAAGCCTATCCTGGGCACCGCGGCAAGCGTGAAGAAGATCACCAGCGATGAACTCAAGGAATTCGTCAGGGAAAGATTCACTCCTGGGAATATGGCCCTGGCCGTTGTCGCCGATGTGGATGAAAAGAAGATGGAGGCCGCGGTCCTGAAACTGGCCGAAAAAATCTTCGACGGGCACTGGTTGGAGAGTAAGGAAAGGCTCCTTCAGGAAATCAAGGCGCCAAAGGTCTTCAACAGAATCGTGGACAAAAAGAACCACGAGGTAAATGCCATCATCGGAGGGCTTGCGCCGTCTCTCTACGATAAAGAAGGAAGGTTCTCCGCGATCCTGCTCAGCAATATCATCGGAGGACCCGTATCGAATTCAATGCTCAACAACCTTCTGAGAGAGAAAAACGGATGGGTCTATGGGGTGGAGTCCAGTTACACCCAGTACACCGAGACCGGTCTGATGGCCATAACTTTCGGATGCGACAAGTGTAATCTGGAGAAGTGTATGACAGCGGTCAGGAATGTTATTGGTAAGATGCAGGAGGAGATGATTTCCGGGACAAGACTCAAAGCGGCCAAAAAACAGTTGCTCGGCCAGCTTGCGATCAGTTCCGACAACGGAGAGACCCAATGCCTTTTTATGGGAAAGAGCCTCATTTCTTTCGGGACTATATTCACTGACAGACAGAACCGCGAGGCGATTGAAGAGATCAGTGCGGAAAGCCTGCTGAAGGCGGCGCAGACCATCTTCGACCCTCAACGCATCTCGACTCTGATCTTCCTGTAACATAATCATTCAAAATATATGGAATCCCCGGGAGAAAGATACATCCGTGAGCACTCATCTGCCCAAAGCGAGGCTCTTGACTGGATCGAAAAACAGACCAACATCCGAACCAACTACCCTCGAATGCTATCTGGAGCCGTACAGGGCAGACTGCTTACCATACTGGTACAGATTTCACAAGCTTCACGAGTTTTGGAGATCGGAACTTTTACCGGATATTCAGCCACATGTCTGGCTTACGGGCTGCCGGAAAGTGGCAGAGTGGACACACTGGAAATCAATGACGAACTGGAAGACCTGATCCGAGAAGGCTGGGAAAAAGCAGGGGTCTCTGACCGGATCGTCCTCCATATCGGAGACGCCAGAAAGACTTTGGAATCCCTCCAAGGCCCGTTCGACTTGGTCTATATGGATGCCAACAAGAGGGAATATCCGGACTATTACGATCTGGTGATAGACAAAGTCGTGCCTGGAGGCCTCATCCTTGCAGATGATGTGCTTTGGGACGGCAAACCCTGGCAGGATCCGGTCCCTCAGGACAAGCAGACACAGGGTATAATCGCCTTCAACGAAAAAGTTGTGGCCGACCCGAGGGTGGAATCCGTACTTCTACCTCTACGAGCCGGCCTCAACATCATACGTAAGAAAACAATCCTATAACTTGCATTTTACGGCAGCCTCCTCGACAGGGAAGCAGGCCTTGTAGTTGTCGATCCATCGGTTGAATCCGGCTACATCCTCCGGAGCAGGCTTGACTTCGACACCGGTGTTCCCTGCGAAGACAACCTCATCGAGATAGTCGGCAAGAGTCTGGTGCTTGTAGTTGTTGACCATATAGGAGGCGAGTAGAGCCATTCCCCAAGGACCGCCCTCGCCCGCAGTCTCCATAACCGATATCGGAGAATTGAGAGCAGCCGCGAGAATCTTCTGTCCTACACCCGGAGTCTTGAAGAGACCGCCGTGGCCTGTAATCCTGTCCACCTGTACGTGCTCATCGTTGAAAAGGACATCATTTCCAAGCTTGAGGACACCGATGGAGGCATAGAGGTGGGACCGCATAAGATTGGCAAGGCTGAACTTGTCAAGGGCGTTGCGTACAAATAGAGGACGTCCTTCTGCAAAACCAGTAACAGGTTCACCTGAATAATAGTTGAAAGATACGAGTCCGCCACAGTCAGGATCGCCCTTCAGGGCAACTTCAAAAAGTCTGTTGTAGAGGTCAGCCTCTTTTACTTCCAGCCCGAGCAACTGCTGGTATTCCTTGAAGACATTCACCCAGGCATTGATGTCGGAAGTGCAGTTGTTGCAGTGGACCATTGCTACAAGGCTTCCGTCAGGAGTGGTCACCATATCGATCATCTCGTTCGGTTTGGAAAGATCCTTTTCAAGCACGATCATTGAGAATGAAGATGTCCCGGCGGAGACATTTCCAGTGCGCTGACGGACTGCATTGGTAGCGGTCATTCCGGTACCGGCGTCCCCTTCCGGAGGGCATACAGGGATGCCTGCCTTGAGATGGCCGGAGACATCCAGCTTCATGGCACCCTCTTCGGTCAGCTTACCTGCAGACTCGCCAGCCAGACGGATCTCAGGCAGGATGTCGAGCAGTTTCCAGGAATATCCTTTCGGAGCCACGAGCTCATCGAACTTGCGGACCATCCCGGCATCGTACTTCTTTGTTGAAGGATCAACCGGAAGCATACCTGAAGCGTCGCCGATTCCAAGCACCTTCTCGCCTGTTATCTTCCAATGGATGAAACCGGCGAGAGTGGTGAGGAAGGTTATGTCCTTGACGTGCTCCTCACCGTTCAGGATTGCCTGATAAAGATGGGATATGCTCCAGCGTAGAGGGATGTTGTACACAAAAAGCTTTGAAAGATCCGCCGCAGCCTGTCCGGTGCTGGTGTTTCTCCAAGTACGGAAAGGAACGAGAATTTCTCCGTTTGCTCCGAATGGCATATAGCCGTGCATCATCGCGCTGACACCGATGGCGGCGAGTTTCTCTATCTCCACGTCATATTCCTTCAGGACATTGGCGCGGAGATTGGCATAGCAGTCCTGCAGACCGTACCAAATGGCATCCACGCTGTAAGTCCAGATTCCGTTCTGGAACTGATTCTCCCAGGAGTGGCTTCCCTGTGCTATAGGTTTGTGCTCCTCATCAATCAGGACCGCCTTGATTCTGGTAGAGCCAAACTCGATACCGAGGATGGCCCTGCCGTTTACTATGGTCTGTTTTGCATCCATACTACTTCAGAGCTTTGTTCAGCATATAGTAAACTTCATTGGCGCGGAGCTCTTTCTTGAAGTCAAGGATTGAGGTCTGCTTGTTGATGTGGACAAACTCGATTCCAGTCATCTCTGCGAAGTCATCCCAATACTCCGACGTGATGTCATAGCTGAATGCTGAATGATGTGTGCCGCCCGCGAGGATCCAGGCGCCGGCTCCGATCTCGAATGAAGGCTGTGGGACCCAAAGTGCGGAAGCTACAGGAAGGTTTGGCATCGGCTTAGGCTCGATGCACTCCACGTCCTGAGCGATGAGGCGGAAACGGTTGCCGAGGTCAACGACTGTGGCCTTGATTCCAAAACCTGTCTTTGAAGTGAAGACCAGGCGTGCCGTCTGCTGCTTGCGTATGCCGATGCCGAGGAAATGCACTTCAAGTTTCGGCTTGTCGCTTGCAATCATAGGACATATTTCCAGCATATGGCTCTGGAGGCAGGAACTGCGGTCTCCGGCGAAATTGAGGGTGTAGTCCTCAAGGAATGAGCAACCAGTAGGCAGGCCCTGGGACATAACCCAGAGTGAGCGGTATAGGCAGGCTGTCTTCCAGTCGCCCTCAGCGCCGAATCCGTAGCCTTCTTCCATAAGACGCTGTGATGCGAGGCCTGGAATCTGGTCGAATCCGCAGAAGTCAGCCGCATCGATGTCTGCATCTCCGAGGTCATCGAAATTCGTGGTGAATGCGGTGGCGCCCTCCTCCTTCAAGACCTGGCGTATGGCGATTTCAGCCTTGGCTGAATTCTTCACTTTCTCCCAGTACACCTCCTCTCCGGATTCGTCGATTTTGATGGTATAGAGTTTCTTGTACTCTTCCACAAGTTCATCGGCCTGTGCGTCGGTGACTTTCTTGTAGTACTCCATAAGGGAGGAGACCGGATAATAGTCAACGTGGTAGCCCAGCCTCTGCTCGAATTCGACACGGTCGCCATCGGTGACGGCGACGTTGTTCATATTCATACCGAACATAAGGCAGCGCACGCTCTTTGCATCCGCCACGGCAGCCGCGACACGGGCCCAGACAGCGATCTTTTTCTGAGCGTCTTCGCTCTTCCAGTAACCTACCACAACCTTCCTTGGAATGCGCATACGGGTGCAGATGTGACCGAACTCAATGTCTCCGTGAGCACTCTGGTTCAGGTTCATAAAGTTCATATCCATCGTGTCCCAAGGAATCTCGGCGTTGAACTGCGTATGGAAATGGAGAAGAGGCTTCTCAAGAGCCTGGAGACCCTTGATCCACATCTTCGCAGGAGAGAATGTGTGCATCCACGTGATTATGCCGACGCACTTTGGCTCGTTGTTCGCGGCCTTCATCACATCCTCCACTTCCTTGCTGCTGTTCGCCGTGCCTTTATATACGATTTTTATCGGAATGATGCCTGAGGCGTTGAGGCCTGCAACCATTTCCTTTGAATGTCCATCGACTGCGACGACTGCGTCGCCGCCGTAAAGAAGCTGGGCACCTGTGACCCACCATAATTCAATATTGTCAAATGCTTTCATAACTTATTTCTTTTTTTGTCCGTAATATGAATTCGGGCCGTGTTTGCGGCTGTAATGTTTTTCTATAAGGAACGGGTTCATCGCCGGCTGGTGGTTCACTATGTCAAGCGTAGTGAGATTCAGCGTCATAGAGACGAATCCCATCTTTGCCACCTGTTCGAGTACAACGGCGTTATGGACTGCGTTGTCGGCGTCGGATCCCCAGGTGAACGGCCCGTGGTTTCTGACCAGTACAGCAGGAGTGTCCATAGGATTCATCTTCTTGAAGCGTTCGACGATGACTTTGCCCGTCTCTTTCTCGTATTCGCCGAAGACTTCCGACTTGTTCATCTTGCGAGTGCAAGGGATGTCTTCGTGGAAATAGTCGGCGTGGGTGGTGCCGATGTCAGGGATGTCCAGTCCGGCCTGCGCCCAGGCTGTGGCATAGGTGGAATGGGTGTGCACCACTCCTCCGATTCCGGGGAACTCCCTGTAGAGTACAAGGTGTGTCGGTGTGTCTGAAGACGGGTTCAAGTCTCCTTCGACAACTTTACCCGAATTCAGGTCCACTACCACCATATCAGAGACCTTCATAGTGTCATAACTCACCCCGGAAGGCTTGATTACCACGAGGCCTTTTTCCCGGTCGATTCCTGAGACATTTCCCCAGGTGAAAATCACCAGGCCATGCTTGACCAAATCAAGATTGGCCTGGAATACTCTTTCTTTTAATTCTTCAAGCATAATCTTTTACCAGAGAACAGTGTAGAGAATGATGGTGATCACACAGATGGCGAGAGCGCCCCAGTTGTAGGCCTTTGAAGTGTTGAACAGGCTGAGATCGACTGGAAGCGCCTTGGCATCGCGGATCTTTTCTCTGGAGTTGGAATAAAGCCAGACCGCTGAGGATCCGACAAGGACTCCGAAGAAGAAGAACGCCTGGAATCCGATGTCGTTCAGATAGGCGATGAGGTTGTTGTCCGGAGTGGCTGTAGCCGGAAGGAAGGAGCCCCAGAGGACTACGACGGCAGCGGCCAGGATGAAGAAAACTCCTGATCCGCCTAGGATCTTCGCCCACTTGAGCATAGAGTTCCTGTCCTTATCTTCAGGAAGCTCACAAGAGATGAACTTCTTGTCGATCATAGAGATGAGGACGAACATACTGAAGAGGATGATGAAGATGTAGCCTGCGCGGAGCTGGAAAGGAACGCCCGGCAGGAATATCTTGAAGAGGACTCCGAGAGGGATGGTGGCGATGGCCGTCCAGACCGCCGCCTTCGCGGAAGCTTTCTTCCAGAGAAGACCGAGGCCGAAGACAGTGATTATGCCCGGGTAGATGAATCCTGAGTACTCCTGAATATACTGGAACGCCTGGTCGAGACCGCCGAGGAGGGGCTTTACAGCCACGGCGGCGATGACGAGGGCGACGAGGGACGTCAGACGTCCGACATTCACAAGTCTCTTGTCATCAGCGTCCTTTTTGATGTACTTGCGGTAAATGTCCATCGTAAACAGCGTTGAAGTACTGTTGAACATTGACGCCAGAGAAGAGATGATCGCTGCTGACAGGGCGGCGAAAGAAAGTCCCTTGATTCCAACAGGGGTGAAGTTGCGGATCAGCCAAGGATAGGCGTCATCAGCGACATTGATCTGGCCCTGAAGGTGTGAGAACGCTTCCGGATGGATGGAGATGTAGTATGCGCAGACACCGGGCAGAACCACGATGAACGGAATGAGAATCTTAAGGAAACCGGCGAAGACAAGACCTTTCTGGGCCTCATCGATGCTCTTCGCCGCAAGTCCCTTCTGGATAATGTACTGATTGAATCCCCAGTAGCCCAAGTTGGTGAGCCAGACACCGCCGACTATGGCGGCGATACCAGGAACATTGGCGAAGGCCTCAGGAGAATGAGACTGCTGGATAACCAGATGGAAATGGGAATCGTGGAGATGTTCTCCTGTCGTCAGGTCGGTATAGACATTCCGCAGACCCTCGAGAGCGGCACCGTCACCGACAGCCTTGAGAGCGAAGTAGGCAGTTATCAGACCGCCTCCGACCAGGAAGAAGACCTGCATCACGTCAGTCCAGGCTACGGAGGCAAGGCCACCGTAGATTGAATATATTCCAGCGATTATGAAGAGCAGCAGGATAATCACCATCCTCATTGAAACCGTCATCCCGAATGCCTGTATGGCCATTCCCTGAAGGCCCAGGATCTGCTCGATGGCAAGGGCTCCGAGCCAGGCCACCGAAGTGAGGTTGACGAACACATAGAGGAAGAGCCAAAGGATTGAGAAAGCCAGACCGACACCGTCATTGTACCTTTCGCGAAGGAATTGAGGGATGGTGAAGATCTTCTGTTTCAACATGACAGGAAGAAGGAACTTTCCGATAACTATAAGGGTGACCGCGGCCATCACTTCATAAGCGGCCGTTGCGATGCCGTCCCTGTAGCCTGTACCGGACATTCCGATGAACTGCTCCGCGGAAATGTTCGCGGCGATCAGGGAGGCGCCCACAGCCCACCAAGTCAAGGTATTGCCGGCAAGGAAATAATCATTGGCACTCTTCTGCTGACCTTTCTTGTTCCTTCCGAGGAAAAGTCCGAGGAAAACCAGAAGCGTAAGGTACATGAGGACGATTACAAGGTCTATCGTCCTGAAGCCTGATTGAGCGATTGCGTCAAAAACATTCATAGCCTATGATTATTTTGTAGAGAATGCGAATACACAGTGGCTGTGGTAGTTCTCGCCAGGACGGAGGAAAGCGGAAGGCCAATCCGGCTTGTTGGGAGTGTCAGGATACTTCTGCGACTCGAGGCAGAGGCCGACACGCTGCTTATAGACTACTCCTCCCTTTCCTGTAACTGTACCGTCGAGGAAATTGCCTGAATATACCTGGACGCCCGGTTCATTCGTGAACTCGGTGAGAACGATTCCTGATGCCGGAGAATATACCTCCACGGCAAAGACGGTATCGTCACCCTTTGAATTGAGAACCCAGTTGTGGTCGTAGCCGTTGCCGTTACGGATCTGCTCGTCTTCGGCATCGATGTCCCGGCCGATTTTCTTGGCCTGACGGAAATCGAACGGAGTCCCCTCGACAGGGACGATCTCGCCGGTGGTCATATAGGTATTATCCACCGGGGTGAAGAAGTCCGCATTGATGACCATCTCATCGTCGCAAACGCTATGTCCCGCAGGATCGCCGGCAAGGTTGAAGTAAGTATGGTTCGTCATATTGATCACGGTAGGGGCGTCAGAAGTGGCGTCGTACCGGATGTCGATCTTGTTGTCCTCAGTGAGGGTATAGGTGACGAATGCTGTGACCGCTCCAGGGAACTGCTGGTCTCCGTCTGGAGAATCCATTTTGAGTTTCAAGTGTGAAGCATCAGACTCAACGACAGTGTAAACCTGATACTGCCATCCCATCGGGCCGCCGTGGAGGCAATGTCCGAAGTTGTTCTGAGGGAGCTGGTATTCAGTACCGTCGATGGTGATCTTTCCCTGGTTGATACGGTTGGCATAGCGTCCAATCGCCGCGCCGAAGTCTGATTCGTTGTTCTCAGGGAAATAGTCCGAGACCTTGTCGAAGCCGAGGACCACGTCCTTGAAGTCTCCGTTCCTGTCCGGAACCATGATGGAAACGATCCTGCCACCGAAGTTGGTGATGCAGACTTCCATTCCGGCCTTGTTTGAAAGGGTATAAAGAGCAGTAGGTTTGCCGTCTCTTTCACCTTCGAAATTTTTTGGATCGAGTCCTGACTTTGTCAGCGGCGCGGTCTTAGGGCCGCAGCCTGCAATCAGCGCCGCGGCAGCACACATTACAAATAGTTTCTTGAACATCTTATTGTGAATTAATTATTTTGCTTCAAATCCGGACAACCTGCCTATCGTTCAACCGGCTTGGCCGCCCTCAAATCCTGAGGCAGCCAGACAGCCATCTCTCCTGAGCCTCTGTGGCACCAGGCGTAATAAGGGATGAGAGTCAGGCTCACATCTTCTGCAGCCAGTCTTCCGTCCTTTCCGAAGGACAGGGCCTGGGCACCGGTTACGATCTTCTCGACCGGATAATCGAGGATCCTTCCGCTCTCGACCTTCATCTTCGGATTCCGGTTGATGATTATGCTTCTTACGGAAAAGTCATTGTCCGGCCATTCGGCACAATAGACCACAGGACCGCGCTCGATGGAGATCCTGCCTTCGTCCGCACTGACCTTCGGGTTTGCTTTCACCACCCTTGGCTCCATATCCAGATGGAGAGAGATACGGTCGCCCTTCTTCCAGTTTCTGGTTACCACGAAGTAGCCGTCCTCGAGTTCCGATGCGACCCTCTCGCCGTTTACCTCGACGCTGTAGCCCGGAAGCTTGCCATCAGCGTAAGTGTAAAGGTCGCTTGGGACGACATCACCCTGAACCCAGCCGGGGATTCTGAGCCTGATGGAGAATGACTTCGCGGAACTCTTCTCCACGATGACATCCACATCGCCTCTCCAAGGGTAATCCGTTTCCTGACGGAGTGTGACGGATTTGCCGCCTATCTTACCGGTCAGGGTGTTTGCCATATAAAGATTGACATAAAGACTGTTGTCCTTAACCGCATAGACATAGCCTGGCACAGAAGGTATGAAACGGCAGATGTTTGAAGGGCAGCAAGCGCAGCCGAACCAAGGCTGGCGCTGATGCTGGCCGGCGGACTCCAGAGGATTCGGATAAAAAAATCCGTTTCCCTGAAGGGATACACCTGACAGCAGACCGTTGTATAGCGTGCGCTCCAGGACATCGAAATATTTCGACTCTCCGTGTAGGAGGAACATACGGTAGTTGACATAGACATTGCCGATGGCGGCGCAGGTCTCGCAATATGCCGACATATTCGGGAGTTCATAGTTTGCTCCGAAAGCCTCTCCGTTGTTCGTGGCGCCTATCCCTCCGGTAATGTAGAGTTTCTTGCCCACGATGTTCTCCCATATCCTGTCGATGGCATCAATATAGCCCTTGTCACCTGTCAGGGCGGCGACGTCCGCCATTCCGGAATACATATACGCAGCGCGTACCGCATGTCCCACGGCCTCTTCCTGCTCGAGGACAGGCTTGTGGCTCTGGTTGTATTCGTCCCTGTGTTCTGTCTTGCCACGATAATCCAGAAAAAACTTGGCCTGATCGAGGTACTTTCTGTCACCGGTCGCCAGATATAGGCGGCAAAGGGCCATCTCGGCGATCTGGTGGCCGGGCACTCTGATGACCTGACCCGGCTTGTCCCCGACCTCCCTGCAGACACAGTCCGCGTACTTTACAGCGATGTCCAGAAAATTGCGCTTGCCCGTCGCCTGAAAATACGCGACCGCCCCTTCAACCATATGCCCGAGGTTGTAGAACTCGTGAGACAGGTCTTCGACCTTCTCCCACCTGTTTTCTCCAGCCCATACGTGAGGGTGCTTCGGATTCATTGTCCTTGAGGTGTAGAGGTAGCCGTCCGGTTCCTGGGCGGCGGCGACGATAGCCAGGACACTGTCGATATAATGCTCAAGTTTCCTGTCAGGACTTGTCTGCAGGACATAGGCCGCGCCCTCGATGGTCTTGTACACATCTGTGTCATCGAAGGAGTAACCCTTCACTTCATAAGATTCACTCGGATGGGCTGCCTTGATGAAATTATCATAGCGTCCGGTCTCCTCGCATTTGCTGAAGGCTAGAGGGATGGTGACTTCACGGGAAGCCTGAAGTCTCTGTCCCCAGAAACCGTCAGTGACCTTGACCGACGTGAACTGAACCGGCGTTATAGGATAGCCCTCTTCAGGGACCCCGTCTGCCGATGTCAGCGTCAGTACAGCGGCTGCCATTACGATAAGCGTTGACAAGTGGTTCATAATTGCACTAGTTTAGCGTTATTGATTCTCAATTCAAAGTTTCAAATATAGAAAAATTAACCCGAAACAACAAGTGATTCTGCTGCGGTCCATAGCCCTTTTCCAAGCCTTTTAACACGAAGAGGGGGATTCCTTGGAAAACCTTGGAATCCCCCTCCTTGCTTGTCTTGTGCGTTGCGGAGACCGGATCAGCCGACTACGGCACCGTTGCCCAAAACTTCCTGAGGAGTGATGAAGCGCATCTCCCCGTCACCCTGCTTCGCCATCAGAATCATTCCCCTGGACTCAATTCCCCGGATGACTCTTGGCTGGAGATTGGCCAGGATGCAGATCTGCCTGCCGAGCATATCCTCAGGGGAATAGTACTTCGCAATCCCTGAGACTATGGTACGCTGGTCAATACCGGTGTCTATGGTCAGTTTAAGAAGTTTGTCTGTCTTTGGGACACGTTCCGCCGCAAGGACTGTCGCGGTGCGGATATCCATCTTGGAAAAGTCGTCGAAAGTCACTTCCGGTTTCAGAGGCTCAACGATTGAGGCTGCCTGCTTCGCAGCATCTTCCCTTGCAGCCTCCTCATTCGCGGCCCTGGTGGCATTCAGTTTGGCGACCTGAGCCTCAACGACACTGTCCTCAACTTTAGCGAACAGAAGGGCAGCCTCTCCGAGTTCGTGACCTGCCGGAAGAAGATCGGGACGTCCAAGATCGTCCCACTTCAGCGAAATGCCCGAACCGGCAGGCAGGCTTGAAGTGTGCAGAGCCCGTGCCTCGCCAGGTTTGAAGAAATTGACGGAAGGAGCGCCTTCGCCTTCGCGATGGTCTGTTCCTGCCTCGATACCTGTCTTGAGAATACTGCGGAGCTTTTCTGCCGAGAACGGAGTGAAAGGCTCGAATGCTATAGCGAGGCTGGCGCAGATCTGGATAGAGGTATAGAGGATTGAAGCGTTCCTGTCCATATCCGTCTTGGCGACTTTCCAAGGCTCGGTGTCAGAAATGTACTTGTTGCCGATACGGGCGATGTTCATCGCCTCCTTGAGAGCCTCCCTGAAGTGGAAGGTCTCAAGGTTGGCCTCAAGGTTTCTCCTGTATTCCGGAATCAGTGCGAGAGTCTCAGCGTCAATTGGTTCCGGCTTAAGATTCTCAGGGACTCTTCCTCCGAAATACTTATGCGTCAGAACGACGGCTCTGTTGACGAAATTGCCGAAAATAGCTACGAGCTCGCTGTTGTTCCTCTGCTGGAAATCCTTCCAGGTGAAGTCATTGTCCTTTGTCTCCGGCGCGTTGGCACAGAGGACATAACGCAGGACATCTTCCTGACCGGGAAACTCATCGACATACTCATTGAGCCAGACGGCCCAGTTGCGTGAGGTCGAGATCTTGTCCCCCTCAAGGTTGAGGAACTCGTTGGAGGGGACATTGTCCGGAAGGATGTAACTGCCTTCCGCCTTCAGCATCGAAGGGAATACGATGCAGTGGAAGACGATATTGTCCTTACCGATAAAATGGACGAGGCGGGTGTCCTCACTTTTCCACCATTTGGTCCAAGACTCAGGAAGAAGTTCCTGTGTGTTGGAGATGTAGCCTATGGGAGCGTCGAACCAGACGTAGAGGACCTTTCCCTCTGCTCCTTCGACCGGAACAGGGACACCCCAGTCCAGGTCGCGGCTCACTGCACGCGGCTGAAGACCGCTGTCAAGCCAGGACTTGCACTGTCCGTAAACATTTGTCCTCCACTCCTTGTGCTGCTCAAGGATCCATTCCCTGAGCCAAGGTTCATACTGATCCAGAGGCAGGTACCAATGCTTTGTCTTTTTCTTTACAGGCGCGGCTCCGCTGAGCTTGGACTTCGGGTCGATAAGTTCTTCAGGGCTGAGGGTGCTTCCGCATTTCTCACACTGGTCTCCATAGGCATTGGGATTTCCGCATTTCGGACAGGTGCCGACAATGTATCGGTCTGCCAGGAAGGTCTTCGCTTCAGGATCATAGTACTGCTCGGTCTCCTTGGTGATGAACTTGCCGTCATCGTAGAGTTTGCGGAAGAATTCAGAAGCATTCTTGCCGTGTACCTTGGAGGAGGTCCTTGAATATATGTCGAAATTGATTCCAAGCCTTGCGAAAGAGTCCTTGATGATACCGTGGTACTTGTCCACGACATCCTGAGGAGTCAAGCCCCGGGCACGAGCCTTGATCGTGATAGGCACACCGTGCTCATCGGAACCGCAGATGAAAAGGACGTCCCCGCCGCGCATCCGGAGGTACCTGACATAGATGTCCGCAGGAACATAGACTCCCGCAAGATGTCCGATATGTACAGGCCCGTTCGCATAAGGAAGCGCGCAGGTCACGAGGGTTCTCTTGAAATTCTTCTCCATATTTCTTCTCCTTTTATCTTAAAGTCTGCAAATTTAGCAAATTCCTATGATTATCGAGCAATTCGCAAAAGAGGAAGAGAATGGCATTATTTCTCGCGGCCAAGACGAACCTTGACTTTCTTCAGCATCTTCTGGAAGCGCATCATCTCATTCATTATCTCAAGTTGCCTGGCTTCGTCCGAGACTGTCTGCGCCTTCCTGAGTTCTTCCCTGAGATCTTCTATACGGCTGTCCAGCCTGCTGCTCTGGAAGACCAGTATCGCCTTCGGAACAAAGCGGGTCAGCCACGAGCCTTTGGACATCATCGCGTCGCGGAGATTCTTGATCGAGAGGTCGTACTGTTCGTCGTTGGAGAGCCGTGCAGCGATGAAAGCGGTCGTCCTGTCTTCTCCGTCCAGAAGATGTCTCACGATCTCCTCCTGAGGATAACCTTCGTAATAGTCCGATGAATATTTCTCATAAACAGTGCGATAGACAGAGTTTGCGAACCGGGCTTCATCCGCTTCAAGGGCCTGGTCGATGAATTCGAAGACAGTCTGCTGATCCTCCTCGGATGGGGCGAAGAAGTCGGAATCGCTCTGGAATTCCAGTTTCGTGGTGCCGTTGGTAAGGATGAAATTCAGGAGATCCCGCTCCGCATTGCCCATAATGCGGTTTTCTTCAAGAGAAGAGAGGCTGGCCAGGTCACCTGAGGCGCCGATGAGATTCCTTTCCGAAGAAGGGGACGGAGTACCATCAGGCGAAACCTGAGCGGACACCTGCCGCTCCTGGCTGCGCCCGAGATTCTTCTGCTCCTGAATCAGCGCCTTAGCCCTTGTGGCGGATATGCGCTCGTCCAGAGCGTCGCGGCGGATACCGAACTTGTCTGACAGAAAGTCCACGTATGTTTCCCTCTTTATCGCATCCGGGATGTCGGCGACGGTGTCGGCTATGTCATTGATCACATCCGCCCTCTTCAGCGGATCACCGGAGGCATCGTCCATCAGCATGGCGCTCTTGAAATCCACGAAGTCCTTCTCAGACTCGGAAAGGAAGGCTTCGACCTCCTCCAGAGTGTGTTTTCTTGAATATGAATCCGGATCGTCTCCGTCCGGAATCAGAACGACCCTAACATTCATCCCCTCCCTGAGGAACA
>CAYFVE010000039.1:0-508 GCA_964346605.1 uncultured Muribaculaceae bacterium
ATGACGTTGTCCGCGGAGAGTATGAGATCTGTATACACTCTCAGATGACAGGGGGTGACAGTTCTATTGAGGATATTTTCGCAAAAATGACGAAAAAGCAGGATGACATTGATGCTTTTGACGACTATAATGCCTGTATGGAAATTGTTGCTTCCTACGCCAATTCTCTCCCGAAATGGCTGCTCAAGGGGCACTCCTCCAATGAGGCGAACTGTCTCAAGGTCGTTCTCCAGACTGAGGAAGAACCGCTTGACGCCATAATCAAGAGGAACCCTCTTCTTGGTCTTTTCGTACCTCCGGCAGCACCGGATGCGCCTTGTCCTTGCGGCAGCGGCATTTCCTACCGTCTCTGCCACGGCAGGCGCCTGAATTAGGGTAAGCATTATCCCCAAAAGCTAAAAAATCTCGCTTCGCAGCGAGATTTTTTGGTTAGTTAGTAGTGTATTACCTTATTTTGAAAGAAGGTCATAGTCGTTAGAGTGTGAAAAACTCTCACATTTTTTCTGAT
>CAYFVE010000039.1:518-18396 GCA_964346605.1 uncultured Muribaculaceae bacterium
GTGTAACCTCTCATTTCCGACACAAAAGTAGTCAAAAAAACGTTTAAAACAAGGATTTTTCGATAAAATTTTAAACGTTTTATGCATCGTGAGGGCTTTCTGATTGACTATCAGTCCTTTCCAACAGCTCAGGTCTAAGAAGTCCGGTGCGTTCCAGAGCCTGTTCGTCCTGCCACGCCTGAATCAGCTTTGGATTCCCGCTCAGGAGCACTTCGGGTACCTTCCATCCCTTGTATTCAGCCGGCCTGGTGTAAACAGGAGGGGACAGCAGGCCATCCTGAAAACTGTCGCTCAATGCGGAGGTCTCGTCAGTAAGCGCGCCGGGGATCAGCCTGACAATCGAGTCGGCAAGAAGTGCCGCCGGAATTTCTCCGCCGCTGACAACATAGTCGCCGACAGAGATTTCCCTTGTTATGAAATGGTCCCTGATTCTCTGGTCGATTCCCTTGTAGTGACCGCACAGGATCATAATGTTGCCCTTAAGGGAAAGTTCGTTGGATATTCCCTGTGTCAGCCGCTCTCCATCAGGAGACATATAGATTATCTCGTCATAGTCTCTTTCAGCCTTGAGTTCAGAGATCATCTTGTCCACCGGCTCGACCATCATCACCATTCCGGCATCTCCGCCGTAGCAGTAGTCATCCACTGTGGCGCGTGGTCCTATGCCGTGTTTCCTGATGTTCTGGACGTGGATTTCGACGAGTCCTTTCTTGATCGCCCTGCCAACTATCGAGTGGCTGAGGGGACTTTCAAGGAGTTCGGGAACAACTGTGAGTATGTCTATGCGCATAGAATAATATTTTCCTTTTTGCAAAAATAGGGTTTTTAATTGTTTTTTTAGGTATATTTGTAAGCTGCATAAAGTATTTGCGCTTAAGTGAAACTCTCAAAAGAAATGATTTATGAGTGAAGAAAAAATTCCTGTAACCCCAAAGGCTGCAGATGTAGAAGAAACTCCGAAGACTCTCAAGGACAAGATCGAGGATCTCAAGGAAAAGGTTGATGACGTTATGGACGCCATCGGAGACAAGGTTGAAGATGTCAAGGACGCCATAGGGGACAAGGTCGAGGAACTCAAGGATGCGATTGAAGACAAGATTGATGATGTGAAGGACAAGATTGAGGAGAAGGGCGGGGAAGAGAAGAATCCTGGGAAGACCGGTAATGCTCCTGTGGACCTTGGAAGCCTGACGCTTGCCGAGTTGTCGGATATGTTCGACAGCCTGTCACAGGATGAGGACAGAATGAAGAGATACAAGGAGGCCGAGGCGATAAAGTCCGCCTTCTACAAGAGATTGTCCAAGGAAAAGGCCGAAGCCGGCCTTGGCTCCGCCGTCGATGAGCCTTCGTCACGTGAGGACGTGGTTGAGGAAGTCGCAGAGGCCCCTGGTGATGAAGAGAGGGAGAATCCTTTCTCAGCGATGGAGGCTGCTTTCAAGGGAGTATATTCAAACTATAAGAAGGAACGCGCGGAGTACAACCGCGAGCAGGATGCCCAGAGAGAGGAGAATTTCACTAAGAAGCAGGCTGTGATCGAGGACTTGAAGACCCTTGTGGAGAAGCAGGAGGACGTCAGTTCTACCTTCCCTGCATTCAGGGAACTCCAGAACCGCTGGAGAGAGATAGGACCGGTTCCTGCAACCAAATTCCGGAATCTGAACGACACCTACCAGTTCTATGTGGAGAAGTTCTACGATATGGTCAAGATCAACAGGGACCTGCGTGACCTTGACTTCAAGAAGAATCTGGAGGCGAAGCAGGAATTCTGCCAACAGGCGGAGAAACTCTCCGAGAATGAAAATGTCGTGGATGCTTTCCGCGAACTCCAGAAACTCCACGAGCAGTGGAAGGAGTTCGGTCCTGTCGCAAAGGAGTACAGGGATTCCATCTGGGAGCGCTTCAAGGCGGCCACGGCAATCATAAACAAAAAATACCAGGCCTATTTCGAAGGCCAGAAGGAAAAGCAGCAGGAGAATCTGGAAGAGAAGACGAAACTGTGCGAGCAGGTTGAGGCCATCGCTGAGAAGGAGGTCAAGTCTTCCGGAGAATGGAATACTCTGTCAAGCGAGATAGAGGAGATCCAGAAGAAGTGGAGAACCATCGGTTTTGCAACCAAGAAGGAGAATCAGAAGATTTACGACCGCTTCCGCGCTGCCTGTGACAGGTTCTTCTCCCGCAAGAGGGACTATTACTCCCAGTTCAAGGATTCCATGAACGAGAATATGGAAAAGAAGCTTGCTCTGATCGAGCAGGCGGAGGCTCTGAAGGACAGCAAGGACTGGAAGAAGACCACGGAGGCGCTCATCGCCCTGCAGAAGCAGTGGAAGGAGATCGGAGCGGTTCCTCGCAAGAAGTCAGAACAGTTGTGGAAGAGATTCCGCGCCGCTTGTGACGCTTTCTTTGGAGAGCGCGACAAGAATGTCAAGCCGGAAAATGACTATTACGGTAATCTTAAGGCGAAGAAGGCTCTCGTGGAAGAGATTGGCGCCTACGAACTGAAGGATGCGGAATCCGACAGGAATGCGGCTCAGGACTTTGCCGAAAGATGGCGTGCCATCGGCTTCGTTCCGTTCAAGGAAAAAGATAATATTCAGAAGGCATATTCCGACGCGATGCAGTCGAAGTTCCCTGATTTCTCTATGAGGGCTTCCAGGAGCAGCGGCAGAGGCGCGGGCGCTTCACGCAAACCGCTCAGCGAAAAGGATCGTCTTGTCCAGCAGTACAACAAGCTTCAGCAGGACATCGACACCTATGAAAACAACATAGGATTCTTCTCCGCTTCCAAGAATTCACAGCCGCTCATCAAACAGATGCAGGATCGTATCGATGCCGCGAAGCAGGAACTCAAGGAGTTGGAGGACAAGATCCGTGAGGTGGAGGAGAAAGAGGTAGAGAAATAAAGGATGGATAAGAATTCAATAACAGGTATCGTTCTGATGGGCTTGCTCCTGTTGGGCTTTACTTTCTTTCAGAACAGGCAGTACAGCAAGCAGAGGGCCTATCAGGCACAACTTGATTCAATAGCCGCGGCGGAGCAGTACCGCGCGGACTCTATTGCTGCGGCTCAAGCCGCGCTCATAGACACTTCAGCCGTTGCCGACTCCCTTATGCCTGTTGCATCCGTGAGCGTTTACAGTGACTCTCTCCTTGATGCCGCCCATTCTGCGGAGGGTGAGATAATCACTCTTTCCAACGACAGATTCGAGGTAGCATTCACAACAAAGGGTGCGCAGCCATATTCCGCGAAGATCAAGGATTACAAGGAGTACGGTGGAGATGATCTCTATCTTTTCGAACCGGAAGGCAGCAGATTCGGCGTTCAGGTCTATGCGGGCCAGCAAATCAACACCGCGGACTTCAATTTCTCGGTAAGCGAGAAGACCGACACTTCTGTTGCGATGCGCCTGGCATTCGCCGGAGGCGGCTACATTGAACAGAAATACTCCATCCGGGAGGGCTCATATTCGGTGAACAGTCTTCTCTCGTTCATCGGGATGGAGAATATCATCCCGAAGAATGTCTTCTCTATGGACATCAACTATTCTGTGACGATGCCACGGATGGAGAAGGGTTACAAGAATGAGGTCCAGTATTCCAAACTGGACTATTATTTCAACGGCGAAAAGAAGCCGGACGAGATGGGAAGAGGTCGCAGCGCCAGCAAGCGGGTGGACACCAGAGTGTCCTGGTTCGCTTTCCAGCAGCAGTTCTTCTCAGCCATAGTAAAGGCTCCTCAGGAATTTTCATCCGCCGACTTCGATCTAAGGTTCTTCCCAGAAGACGATGCGGACCGCAATCTTATGACCTGTACCGCTGATCTCAGGGCGGATTTCCAGCCTGGACAGCAGGAGACTGTGATTCCGCTGGAGTTCTACTTCGGCCCTAACCACTACAAGACCCTTAAGGCTTACGACAGCAAGTTTGAGAAGATCATCCCTCTTGGAGGCTGGTTGGTCGGCTGGTTCACGAAGTACGTGATCATCCCGCTGTTCGACTTGCTCCACAGGTTCATCTCCAATTTCGGTATCATCATCCTTCTGATGACGATATTCATCAAGATCGTTGTGCTTCCGTTCTCATTCAAGTCATATTCATCTTCGGCGAAGATGCAGGCCATCAAGCCTGAAATCGACAAGCTGAACGAGAAATACCCTAAGCAGGAAGATGCGATGAAGAAGCAGCAGGCGCAGATGGATCTCTACAAGAGAGCCGGCATCAGTCCGATGGGCGGCTGTCTTCCGATGCTCCTGCAGTTCCCTATACTTTGGGCGATGTTCCGGTTCTTCCCTGCATCGATTGAACTCCGCCAGCAGTCATTCCTTTGGGCGGAAGACCTCAGCGCCTATGATTCCATCGTCAATTTCGGAACTAGAATCCCTCTTCTGGGAGACCATATTTCATTGTTTGCCCTGCTTATGGCGATCTCGATGTTCTTCTATTCAAAGATCACGAGCGCATCGCAGCCGGGCGGAAACGATCCTCAGATGGCGTCAATGCGCTTTATGAGCGTCTGGATGATGCCGGTTATGATGTATTTCATCTGTAACAGCCTTTCTTCAGGTCTCAGTTACTACTATCTTCTTTCAAATCTCATCACGATGATCGAGACTTTCATAATCAGGAAGTGGTTCGTGCATCCTGAGGAGATAATGGCAAGGCTTAAAGCCACCGAAGGCAAAAAGCAGCCTAAGAGCAAGTGGCAGCAGCGTTTGGAAGAGGCTCAGAGAATGCAGGCCCAGATGCAGAAAGAGAAAGCCAAGGGAAAGCGATAAGATGATCGAAGAGAATCTCAGAATCATCCTGAATGAACTGCCATCAGAAGTGAAGCTGGTGGCAGTTTCAAAATTCCATCCGTCAGAGGACATCCTTTCCGCCTATCGGGCCGGCCAGAGGCGTTTCGGAGAGAACCGTCCGAAGGAATTCGCCCAGAAGGCTGGTTTGCTTCCACGTGATATAGAATGGCATTTCATCGGCCATCTTCAGACGAATAAACTCAAGTTTGTCCTGCCTTATGTGGATCTTCTGGAATCGATCGATTCCCTGCGGCTTCTGGATGCGGTTGAGAACTGGGGAGCGGCGAATGGAAAGGTAACCGATGCCTTGATTGAACTCCACCTTGGCGCGGAAGAGACTAAGGGCGGCTTTACTGAGCAGGAGATAGAAGGTGTCCTTTCAGGGAGAGACAGTTATCCTCACGTCCATTTCAAGGGGATTATGGGCATGGCGACCCATACTGATGACGAGGTTTTGATTGAAGCAGATTTCGCCCGGATCGAGGCTTTCAAGAAGCATCTGGACAAGATGTTCCCGGAAATGGATGACTTTACGGAATTGTCGATAGGGATGTCCCACGATTGGCGGATTGCCGTAAGGCACGGCGCGACGATAGTAAGGATAGGGTCTGCGATATTCGGTGCCAGAGACAGCCTTTTTCAGGGACAGTCCGGTCAAGCCTGACGGATCTCGTCAATCATCGCTTTGGCTACTGAAGCGGAGGCGCCGCTGCCGCCAAGCGCGATGCGGATTTCTTGGTAGCCTGAAAGCATTTCATCCCTGTAGGCTGAGTCTTCAAGCATTCTCCGCACTTCGTGGAGGATGTTGTCCGGGGTGAAATAGAATTGCATCAGTTCGCGGAAACAGACCCTGTTGAGAATCAGGTTTCCGAGACTGATGAAGTTGATCTTTATTATCATTTTCCCAATCAGGAAATTGATTGCCGCACCTGAATATACAACCACCTGAGGGGTCCCTATAAGGGCGCATTCCAAGGATGCCGTTCCGGAATTCACCACGGCTGCCCTGGAGTGTCGCATCACCCCGTAACTGTCTCCGAACACTACGTGGACATAATCCCTGTCGCCGATGTACTTGCTGTAATCGGCTTCTGAGCGTGCAGGGGCGGCGGCTACGACGAAGCGGAAAGAGGAATAAGCGGGGATTGAGTGCATCCGGTCAGCGAATTCCATAAAGGTCGGCATCATGGAACTGATCTCTCCGTTGCGTGACCCGGCGAGAAGGGCGATCATCGGGGAGTCGGGAAGTCCTGTACGTGCGAGAAAGTCGCCTCTGCTCTCTTTAAGGGCCTTGGAACCATCTATGGCATCGATAAGAGGATTGCCCTTGTAGATGAACTTCACGCCCTTTTTCGTGAAGTATGGGATTTCAAACGGGAAGACGATGAAAAGCTTGTCGACATAGGCTTTGAGTTTCCTGACCCGGCTCTCTCTAGACGCCCAGACCTTCGGGGCGATGTAGTAGAAGACCTTCAATCCTGCCTTGTGGGCGAATTCGGCTATTCGGAAATTGAATCCGGGATAGTCAATGAGTATGACGACGTCGGGCTTCCAAGCCAGGATGTCATTCTTGCAATCCTTCAATTTCCTGGCGAATCTTCCTGCGTGAAAGATTACCTGTGTGAATCCTATGACCGCTCCGTCCTTGTAGTTCCTGACAAGGCCTCCGTTCTTTTCGCTCTCTGAACTCTTCGAAGCAGCGGATTGATGGCTTTGAAATACTTCGTCCATAAGCCCTCCGCCCCAGAACCGAAACTCCGCTTCCGGATCCTCGGCATATAGTCCACGCATCAGATTCGAACCGTGAAGGTCGCCTGAAGCCTCTCCTGCTATGATGTAGTATCTTGCCATCAGAAATCCATGTTAAGAAATGATGACAGCCTCTTTCCTTCATCTGTATCGGTGCGATCGAACCGTTGCGGAACGATCGAGATATATCCGTCCCTGAGCGCATGGTGATCCGCTTCCGCATCATCCTGATCCGCCGTGTCGATGAATTCGCCGCGCATCACGTAAACCTGCTCCCCCTCCTCGCTGCGGATATCTCCGAGCGAACCGTCCCACGGTTCATATTCCTTGATCCATACGCCCGAGCCCTGATGGCAGACGCGTATTCCTTTGACCGGAATCCCTGAGGATGGAAAGTTGACGTTGTAGGATATGCCCTTCCTTGCTGGCCGGTTCTCCATCAGGCTGGTGAATATCCCGGGGAAATGTTCGGAGACCTTGGAGAAGTCGGCGTCCTCATCGTAGTTGCATAGGGATACTCCTATCGAGGGTATGCCGTTGATGGCAGCCTCTTCAGCCGCTCCCATAGTGCCCGAATAGTTCGTCGCGACAGATGCGTTTGAGCCATGATTGATGCCGCAGACCACCCCCTCGCATTTCCGGTTCGGACAAATCTGGTCCAGCGCGAACTTTACGCAGCTCGCCGGAGTGCCGTCGACATATGACCAGCTCACCCCGTCCTTTTCCTCAAGCTTTTTGTAGGCTATCGAAGTGCCTCCTAGTGTCAGGGCTACTGACATCCCGGACTGGTGGTTTTTTGGCGCCACAACGGTTATCCTGCCAAATTGTCGCATAATTTCCACAAGCTCCCTGATGCCCTTGGAGGTGTACCCGTCATCGTTTGTTATCAATATGTTGAGGTCTTTGGACATATTCATCGTTTTTGCTGGACAAATATATTTAAAATTCCGTTTATTTTTGGTAATTTTGCACCGCTTTTGCAGGGAACTGCATTGACGGTTAGTTAGAAAGTATTCAAAACAACTTATTAATATTCTTTAAAATGGTAAAACTTGGTATTAACGGATTCGGTCGCATCGGCCGTATGGTATTCCGCGCAGCAGTTGAGAATTTCTCAAACGACATCGAGGTTGTAGGTATCAACGACCTTCTCGACCCAGACTATCTTGCTTATATGCTCAGGTATGATTCAGTTCACGGTCAGTTCCAGGGTGAGGTTTCAGTTGAGGACGGCAGTCTCGTAGTCAACGGAAAGAAGATCCGCGTAACCGCTGAGATGGATCCTGCAAACCTTAAGTGGAATGAGGTCGCTGCCGACGTCGTCGTTGAGTCTACCGGTTTCTTCCTTACAGACGAGAGTGCACGCAAGCACATCCAGGCTGGAGCTAAGAAGGTCATTATGTCAGCTCCTTCAAAGGACGCTACTCCGATGTTCGTTTATGGTGTCAACCACACCACATACGCCGGACAGGACATCATTTCAAACGCTTCTTGCACAACCAACTGTCTCGCTCCTATCTCCAAGGTCCTGAACGACAAGTTCGGTATCAAGAGAGGTCTTATGACAACTGTACACGCAGCTACCGCAACCCAGAAGACTGTTGACGGCCCTTCAAAGAAGGACTGGAGAGGCGGCCGCGGTATCCTCGAGAACATCATCCCTTCATCTACCGGTGCTGCCAAGGCAGTAGGCAAGGTTCTTCCTGAACTCAACGGTAAGCTTACGGGTATGTCACTCCGCGTCCCTACATCAGACGTTTCATTCGTCGACCTTACCTGCGAACTCAACACTCCTGCAACTTATGATGAGATTTGCGCAGCAATGAAGGCCGCTTCAGAAGGCGAGCTCAAGGGCATCCTCGGCTATACCGACGAGGCTGTCGTTTCAACCGACTTCCGCAACGATGCCCGCACATCAATCTTCGACGAGAAGGCTGGTATCCAGCTTGATCCTACCTTCGTTAAGGTTTGTGCCTGGTATGACAACGAGTGGGGTTATTCAAACAAAGTGCTTGAAATGGCACGTGTAATTGCAAAATAATTTATATATTTGCGACAGTAAGGCCGGGCCTTCGGGTCTGGCCTTTTTTTAACCGCTTATTTTTGTAAAAACTATTTGTTTCATTTAATTTATCATTTAACATTATGAAAAAAATTATTTTGGCGTTTATGTGCTCTATGGTCGTACTCTCAGGATGTGCGAATATGAGCAAGACCGGCAAAGGTACTCTCCTCGGATCAGGCGCGGGCGCAATCATCGGCGCCGGCATCGGTGCTGCAATGGGTGACTCCAAGGGCGCCGCTATCGGCGCGGCCATCGGTACGGCAGTAGGTGCCGGCGCTGGCGCTGTCATCGGAAAGAAGATGGACAAGAAGGCTGAAGAGCTTGAGGCTCTTGAGAATGCCCAGGTAGAGTCTGTCGAGGATCAGAATGGTCTTAAGGCCATCAAGGTCACATTCAACAGCGGTATCCTCTTCGACACCAACAAGGCTGACCTCAAGCAGGCTTCCAAGAACGAACTCTCACAGTTCGCCGCCAAGATGTCAGATATGCAGGACACCGACATCACCATCTTCGGCCACACCGACAACACCGGTTCAGACGCAGTCAATGAAAGACTCTCCAACAAGAGGGCTGAATCAGTCGCCAATTATCTCAAGAACAGCGGCATAGCTTCAAGCCGCATCACGACTGAAGGCAAGTCTTACTCAATGCCTGTGGCTGACAATTCTACCGCAGAAGGCCGTTCTCAGAACCGTCGTGTCGAGATCTACATCTCCGCAAACGAGAAGATGATTGAAGCCGCCGAAAACGGTACTCTCGAGTAATCCGGAGGTTAAATAGCGAATTCAGAGGTGACCACCTATTTAAGGGGCCACCTTTTTTCATTTTGTTTAGTTATTCATACTGCTTCGGAACATGCTCGACATACTCCAGAGAGGCTTTGTGCTTAATGATACTGACTTGAATTGAAACAGTTTTAAAGGTATTTTGCTCCGTGACAGGATAATTTTTGTCCCTTATGAAGGAATCCGCAATGTCTGGAAGGATGAATGAACTGCATATGTCTCATTCGGAAAGCGTTTTCTTGGGACTGCCGCCTTGATTGTTCATTTTGCCGGGAACTGGCTTCCTCTGGGTTCGCTCGTATTGCTGCCATTCTCCTTCAAGAATCTCGTAATCGGCTCCTTCCTCGTCGTAGCCTTCTAGTTCTCCACCGGTAGGGTCTTCTCCGGTGCTTAAATATTCATCCCAAGCCGGATCGGTTCTGTCTGACATAAGTGCTATAGAATTGAAAGTGCGATTACTGCGCAAGCCTCGGCATCGGCCAGCGCGTGGTGATGATTGGCAAGGTCGTATCCACATGCCTCCGCGACAGTCTGCAGCTGGTGGTTCGGAAGACTATATCCGAAATGTCTTCTGGATGCTGCAAGCGTGTCATAGAATCTGTAGTCGGGATAGTCCATCTGATAGACCCGGAACACGGACTTCAAGCAATTCTCATCAAATCTGGAATTGTGGGCAACTAGCGGCAAACCCTTGATGTGTGGTGTAACCTTCTCCCAGACTTTTGGGAATACCGGCGCATCCCAGGTGTCGTCTTCGGTTAGTCCGTGAACTTTCTGGCAGAACCATTTGTAGTATTCCGGCTCAGGATGTATCAGCGAATAGAAGCGCTCGATGAACTCTCCGTCACGCACGACAACGACACCAACCGAACAAACGCTGGATGGGCATTCGTTTGCGGTCTCAAAGTCTATGGCAGCGAAATCATTCATTGTTTATTATGCTTTCAGCACTATCATAAACTCCTGCTCATACTCGATGCAGTCCCACAGAAGGTCGCGTCTTCGCTGATCAGGCAGCCTCCGCATTTGGAGCATTTGCAGGGTTTGAATATTACGATGATAGGTTTCATACTTGCTTGTTACAAATTTAGTAAATCTTCCGTATTATGTAATTCATAAGTATGGCAGATGAGTGTTTTTGGGATACTCCGGATAAGGATGGACTCTCCATTATCCGCATCAGGGTTCAGAACAGTGCCCCCAAAGTTGATGTCAAACAGAAGACCCCTATTCGTGTCAAAACATCTATCTGGAACTATGACAGGAATGATCAGAAGTTTGAGAGACTGAAGCAGAATCCCGAAATTTAGAAGATTTTTGATGACATCGAGGAGATAAGGTCAATTATAGATGGCATTATCAGTACTGGCAAATCTCTTGGCGCCCAGGATATCCACGAGATTATCGTGGGTGTCGTTTACAGTGAAATTCAGGAGCAGGAAAAGGCTGCGGCGGAGGAAGCGGCTCGACAGTAGGCTGAGGCAAATCGGATGACTTTGGCGAAGTACATTGATACGTATATCTCCCAAATCAAGTCCGGAGCGAGGATGACGGACAAAGGTCGGAAGTATGCGCCGTCTACTATCCTTTCGATTGTTTCTTTGATGAATCAGTAGAAGCCGTTTCAGAAGAAGGTCAAGATAGTCTATGATTTTGATGACATTGATATGAAGTGTTACTATGATTACACGGCCTTCTTGATGAGCAAGACCAAAGTTGTGGACGGAAAGCAGGTGTTTGACGGATACAGTGTCAATTCGGTCGGCAAGTGCGTGAAGGAGCTCAAGGCTGTTCTCTATACCGCGCAAATCGAGGGTTACCACAACAACAACAATATGTGGACGGGCAAGAAGTTCAAGGGTACGCGCATCGAGGTTGACAATGTTTACCTGACCCGTGGGGAGTTGGATAATATTATGTCCCTCAAATATGAGGGTGTCCATTCCTGTCAAGGCATCGTCCTCGACATCTTTATGGTCGGTGTCTGGACTGCGCATCGTGTCTCCGACTACAACAACCTGTCGAAGGATTCCATCCACACTTATACAAAGCGCACGATTGTGGATGTCCAGGATCCGGACAATCCCGGCAAGACAAAGCCGATTGTTGAAGAGAAGGATATCACCTACGTCGACATCAAGCAGAAGGCTGGGTTGCAGGTGGCGATTCCCTGTTTAACACAGCTGCTGGAGATACTGAAGAAGTATTACTGTCAGATGCCGCATCTTGAAGACCAGATCATCAACCGGTATTTGAAGGAGATTTGCAAGGATGCCGGAATTGACCAACTTGTGGTGATTTAGGTGAAGAATGGTGGCACTCCGAAGAAAATCTTGAAGCCGAAATACGAGTTGGTTCATACGCACACTTCCCCGGCAATGCTCCGCAAGTACATCAAGGCAGAGAATCTCACTGTTGTGGAGAAGATAACGGACAAGTATGATTATTTCGACCAAAGTTTTGAATTTGTCCCAAAAACTTTATAAATTTGGGATAAATTTTAATACTTGTCAAGATGGATAGTATTGCAAGTCAAATAGAATCGCGGATTACACGCTGGAAGAGAGGGAAAATATTTTTTTTCAAGGACTTCCTTGATATTGCTGATTATGAGAATGTGCGCAAGACCCTGACAAGGCTTTGCAATTCCGAGAAAATAATCCGCGTTGCAAAGGGCATATTCTGCTATCCGAGGGTTGATACGAAGTATGGCTTGGGGGTCATCAAACCTACGGCAAATGAAATTGCTTTAGCCGTGGCCAAACACGACAATATAAAAATCAACCCTACGGGGGCTTACGCAATGCATGCGCTGGGACTGAGCACTCAAGTTCCCGGCAATGCGTATTTCATCACCAATGGTTCGCCCAGAAAAATCAATTTAGGAGGGGAAAACCATATAATCTTCACTCATTCCTCCAGAGCAAATGATTTTGCATACAAATCTTCTTTGATGCAGCAGATTGTTGCCGCAATCAAGGACATCGGTGATGGCTTGATGAGAGAGGACGAGCGTAAGGCATTGAAGGAATTTACGAATATGGTGTCAGATAAAGATTTCAGGCACGATATTAAGCTTGCGCCTGAATGGGTACGAAAAACAATCACATCGTTTTGAAATTCATAGAACTCGGCAAATAAGATCAGCGGAACATTATCCGCATCTGAAACAGCGGAATCTGTCTTGCATACCGCTTTCCTTTGGTCCGGCGGCGGGGATTATAGGCATAATTCCAAATGTATCTCTATTTTTGGCTGTACACCGTCCCATTCGGTAGTGCGGCCAAACGTCTCTGTATAGAAATCCACTGTAGCTTTATTATCTGTTGTAAACAGACCCACTGTATTGAAATTGAATCTATTTTTCATATATTTCCAATCTAAGTACTCTAGTAGGTCTACCCAAGCCATGATAGAGGTTTTCGTCATAAGCAGTTTCTCCGGTTGGCTTAAATCCGCATTTCTCCATTACTCTGCCAGAAGCAGGATTATCAATGAAATGACCGCTGAGGAGTGATCTCAGATTTGTTGTTTTACGGATATGCTCCAACATCAGTTTCAAGGCTTCAGTGCAAATACCCAGGTTCCAATAAGGTTTGGCAATCCAATATCCGACTATTGGTTCACCATCGCGTACAGGAAGGTTACAGTCGCATGAGGGACCATAGCCAATTGCACCAATAGCCCCCCCCCGTTAACTTCCACTCAATAGCCCATGTCGTGGAATTATTGAATACAGTCTGGATGATTTGCAGACTTTCCTCAACACTCTTATGAGGTGGCCAGCCTGCACGATCTCCAATATCCGGATCTGATGCATATTTAAACAATGCCTCTGCATCAGTATCTTTCCATGGTCGAAGTAGTATTCTGTTTGTTTCCATATATGCTTCATTGTTCCAGATTCTTCCTTGCCTCTTCATTATCACCTATTTCATCAGCAAGGATCACACAAAAATCAACATCTGGACATTCTCCACAAGAATTATAGCCCTTTGCAGATACGCAAGGTTTGATCTTGCACATTTCATTACAGAAGAAGTAATGAGGGCCGGCACTACGGCAACCCATGCAATTGATCTTGTCAGGAGTGATCATATCTGTGTGAAAATAGCTCACACCATTTGCGAGAAACCTCTTTGCGAAGTTCATCGTCATTGTTAATTGTGGCTATGTGAGCTTGACAGGTCTCGCAGTTCAGTCCACAGTAAGCAATCATTTTATCCATAATGCTTATTCGTTTCATTAGTTAATACTGTTTGTAAAGATAGTGGAAAATAAGGACAAGATCTTGATGAAGTATTCCTAGATGCAGCGGACCATTTTTCTTCCGTCGCACTGGCAGGACACTGTGGCACCCGAAGTGAGTACTTGACAACGAAGAGTCCGACGGCACGAAGAAACTCTTCTATGCGCTCCTGCGCATAGTGGATGCTGTAGCCGGAAACAAGACCCTCTTTTGGGACGAGATTGACTTTAGCCTGCATCCCAAGATTGTAAAATACATCTTCGCATTCTTCCACTGCGGAAACGGAGCACAGCTCGTGTGCACCACCCACGACACGAACCTTCTGAATCTGCACAAGCTCCGCAAGTACCAGATATACTTCGCCAACAAGAAATAGAACGGAGCAACGGAACTGTACTCAATATTCGACTTCAGGGATTCCCGCGGCACTATGAACCTTCAGAAGGCTTACATACAGGGAAGATTCGATGCCGTGACGTACGTTGACGCCTCGACCAAAACCCTCAAAAGTCTCTTCGCCGATGCCTAAATACAGAACACCGAAAGGGCGCAGCGTACGCCCCACATTCTTTGTCTTCTGTGAAGGTGAAACAGAAAAAGAATACGTACGTTTCCTGCGATCGCGCTTCCGCGTTCCCATCGAGATAGATGCCAGCGTCTGACGAAGGAACACATCGAACCCTACAAGCGAGGAAAGACAACTATGACCAAAGACAGGGACTACCTCATCTATGACCTCGACAGGTCGGAAGTCATTTCAATACTCGAATCCATCCCGGATGCAGCAGTCATAGCCACTAACCCCTGCTTCGAACTGTGGTACTTGCGGCACTACAATGAACAAAAGTCCGCCATCATATCGGAAAACTGAATAAAGAAACTGCTCAAAGTCAATCCTAAATACATGAAAGGCCACATCGACAGCACCCTACGTGAAATCCTGACAGAGAAGATTGACACCGCGATCGGACATGCGGAAGCACTCATCACCTACGGCAACCCCCTCAACCGATATCCCGAAGATCATAGCGGCGCTGAAGGAATAATTTCACGTGTCACCTCTGATGTCACACCTAGCAAGGCATATCGGAAGTCAGGAATATCCATTTCCTCCGGGGTTAAATTCCGAACATCAAAAACTGAAGGAAGGTTGAGCGCAAGAACAGAACATAATGATTCTTGGTGATTTCTGCCTCATTCCCGGGGCGCGTTCGTGGGGCATCTGAAGAGGACTTATTGTCCAGAATATACGCAAGTTGTGTGGGAGAATGGACAATTATGATTAAATTTGACACTCTGGAAGCAAGACACGCAAAATAATAACATTTTATTTGCTTCCAAAGCAAGTATTATGGCAGAACTTTCTATAGCAAAATCTCTGAACAAAGCCTACAGGCATATAAGCCTTGACAAGGCTTCATTTAATCTGTTCAAATCACAGTTGAACACCTTGTTTGAGCAGATTGCTTCAGTAGATACAGAAGAAAAAGTCAAGGGGGATCTTATGGATTTTCTGAAGCTGGCTTTTTATGGCCAAAACTATAAGGTTTCGCCTAATGGAAAGATTGATGCAGCTATTCACCTTGGCAGTAGTATTGATGCGCCTGTGGGTGTAATCTTTGAAGTGAAAATGCCGGGCAATGTGTCCGAGATGGTCACGAAAGAGAATCTGAACAGGAAGGCATTGCAGGAGATTCTGCTGTATTATCTTCGAGAGAGAGTCGTGAAGAAGAATATCCAGCTCAAGCAGCTTGTAATCACCAATATCTATGAATTTTTCATTTTTGACGCTCAAGAGTTTGAAAGGGTGTTCTATTCAAATAAGAAACTCCTGAAAGCCTTTGACGACTTCAATAATGGGAAGCTGACATCTGACAAAACTGACTTTTTCTATAAGGAAATCGCATATGGATTCATAGAGAGCGTGGTTGCTGATTTGAATTATACATTCTTCGACATCAGGGACTACCGTCGCTTCCTTAATAATGGAAATGAAAAAAAAATCATAGAACTGTACAAGGTTTTCAGTCCGGAGCATTTGTTGAAGAAGTCTTTCCAGATAGACAGCAACAAACTGAATACGAAGTTCTACAGTGAGCTGCTGTACATAATCGGCCTTGAGGAGGTAGAAGATAAGGATTCCCACAAGAGAATCATCACAAGGTGCAAGGAATCCGAACGCAAGAATGCTTCAATCCTGGAGAATGCGATAACAATTCTCGACAGTGAAGACTGCGTGGATGACGTTAAAGACCGGGCTGCTTATGGAAAAACGCGTGAGGAACAATTGTTCAATATCGCTCTGTCACTCACCATCGGCTGGGTGAACAGAATCCTGTTTCTCAAATTGCTTGAGGCTCAACTCATAAAATATAACAAGGGCGATGCATCCTGGTCATTCCTGAAGCCGGCTGTAATTCCGGATTATGATGAACTGAACAAACTCTTCTTTCAAGTTCTTGCCAAGAAACCAGAGGACAGGACCGAAAGCATTTCTGAAAAGTTTGGTCGCATCCCATATTTGAACAGCTCTCTGTTTGAGGTAAGCCCTCTGGAAAGACAGACCATAAAAATCAGTGGACTTGACAACGGGAAGATGCCTCTATTTGGAGCTACCGTGCTGAAAGATGGCGGGAAACCAAGGTACAAGGAACTTTCCACTCTGCGTTATCTGCTTGAGTTCCTTGATGCATATGATTTTGCCAGCGAAGGAGAGGAAGATATTCAGGAAGAATCCAGGACTCTTATCAATGCTTCTGTCCTTGGACTAATTTTTGAGAAAATCAACGGCCATCGGGATGGTTCTGTCTTTACTCCCGGAGCCATCACTATGTATATGAGCCGCAATGCCGTCAGACAGACAATTGTAAGACGCTTCAACGAGGAATTCGGCTGGTCTTGCAAAGATTATGACGCGCTGAAGGACAAGGACATTGAAGATTTGGCCAAAGCGAATAAGGTTGTTGATTCCTTGAAAATCTGCGATCCGGCAGTCGGCTCCGGACATTTCCTGGTATCTGTCCTCAACGAGCTCATTTGTACGAAATACGACCTTGGAATACTCCTTGACTGCAACGGGAAGCGTATCAAGAAACAGGATTACAGCATAGACATCGATAATGATGAGCTCATCATTTCAGATGAGGACGGCGCTCCGTTCAATTATGTACCGGCAAATCCGGAAAGCCAGCGTGTTCAGGAAACCCTTTTCAATGAAAAGAAGAAGATTATCGAGAACTGCCTGTTCGGTGTTGACCTAAACCTGAATGCAGTAAACATCTGCCGGCTGAGGCTGTGGATAGAACTGTTGAAAAACGCCTATTACACGAAAGGGAGTGACTACGCAGAACTTGAAACATTGCCTAACATCGATATTAACATCAAAGTCGGCAACTCGCTGCTGCACAGGTTTGATTTGAACCAGGACATTTCCGAGATTCTGAAAAAGTCCAATCTAACGATTTATGGCTACCGAGAGGCCGTATCCAGATACAAGAACGCCCATTCCAAGGAAGAGAAGCGGGATCTTGATGAAATAATCTTTCAGATTAAGAACAATCTCAAGACTCAAATAGGCCTGAAGGACCCGAAACTGTTGAAATTGCAAAGTTTGCAGAAAGAATTGAGCACCATCGAAGCTCCGGTGCTGTTTGAAATATCCAAAAAGGAGCAGGTACAGAAAGAGAAGAAAATCAAGGAACTGAAATCGAAAATTTCTGAAGCGCAGAAAGATATTGACGAGATTCGTAACAACAAGATATTCACCGGTGCATTTGAGTGGAGAATAGAGTTTCCGGAAGTCCTTGATGAGGATGGCCGTTTTGTTGGTTTCGATTGTGTCATAGGCAATCCGCCATATATCCAGCTCCAGAAGATGGGGACTGATGCTGATGCTCTCCAGAAGATGAACTATGAGACTTTTGAGCGCACCGGTGATATCTATTGTCTGTTCTATGAAATGGGAATGAGGCTTCTTAAAAAAGATGCGCTACTGTTATTCATTACTTCAAACAAGTGGATGAGGGCAGTATATGGTAAATCGTTAAGAAAGCACATCTCAGAGCAATATAATCCTATTCTGCTGATTGATTTTGCAAACAATAAGGTATTTGATTCCGCAACAGTTCTTGTTAATATTTTATCTATTTCCAAGACTATGAACACAGGCCATACGGAGGCATGTTCTATCGAAGACAACTTTGACATCAGTAAACTGAGCGATTTTGTGCAGACAAAT
>CAYFVE010000040.1:0-18038 GCA_964346605.1 uncultured Muribaculaceae bacterium
GTTGTTGTAAGTATTTGAAAATTATAGAAATATTAAATTTTTAACGAACTATTGTTACAATAATAAGCATCTCTGAATTCAGAAATGTGTTTTTCATAAAATGTTTACAGTATGACGGTTACGCGACACGTCCGTTAAACGGAGACTGAAAGCAGCTGCCATTGGGCCGGAATTTCATTGAAGGAGATTGTTACAACGTCCTGATGAAAAAAAATGAAATATCGCTTGCGATATAAAAATATTGTATTACCTTTGTGTCGTGAAAGACATAAATAGCTAAAGAATAAATATTATGGAAAAGAACAAATCAATTCAGGCGCTTCAGGCCTATGCAACCGGCCTTGCCGCACAGTCACTCCAGCACAAAGTTGAAAGCAAGATTTTTGCTGCTCAGGGATTCTCAAAACTTGGCGAGAAATATGCTGAACACGCAACCGAAGAAATGAGTTGGGTAGATCAGTTCATTGATCGCATAATTGATCTCGGCGGCACTCCCAAGACAGAGGCCGCGCCAGAAATGCCGGTTTTCACAGATCCGGCAGAGTACATCAAGTCAGATGCTGCTGTTTCTCGAAGGGAGGTTCCTATACTTATGGATTGTGCCACTTCTCTAAAGGATGATTTCAAGACTTATGACATCCTCAGGGCATACGCACTTGACGAAGAGGAGGATATGTATTGGAGTGAGGCACAACTCGAACTCATTGAAAAGATAGGTTATCAGAATTGGCTCATCAAGCAATTGTAATATGGCAAAGATTTACGATTTCAAGGCCCTGGACAATAAGGGCAAAGAGTTTGACTTCGCGCAGTTCGAAGGCAAGGTGCTCCTGGTTGTGAATACCGCTTCAAAGTGCGGTTTCACCCCGCAATACGACGGCCTGGAAGCAATATATAAGAAATATAAGGATCGGGGATTCGCTATTGTCGGCTTCCCTTGCGACCAGTTCGCACATCAAGAGCCGGGCAGCGATGAGGAGATCTCCGAGTTCTGCCGTATTAACCACGGCGTCACCTTCCCTCTGATGAAAAAGATCGATGTAAACGGCGCTGAAGAAAATCCTGTTTACACCTATCTGAAATCAGCGGCTCCCTCAGAAGAGTATAAGGGTCTCAAAGCAAAGGCGACTCAAAAAATTCTGAAAGGCCTCAGCAAAAGCGTGGAAAAGGACAGCGACATACTCTGGAATTTCACCAAATTCCTGATCAGCCGCGATGGTTCTGTCATCAAGCGTTTCGCTCCGGTGGCCGAGCCGGCATCCTTCGAGAAGGACATCGAGGAAATGTTATGATGGACGATAAGCTTAAATTAGACAACCAGCTCTGTTTCAGGCTCTACACGGCTTCGAGACTTATCACTCAGACGTACCATCCATTCCTGTCGGAATATGGTCTTACCTATCCGCAGTATCTTGTCCTGATGGTGCTATGGGAAAAAGACGGACAGCCGGTGAACGACATCGCCAAGCGTCTGGTTCTAGAGACAAATACTGTTACTCCTCTTCTGAAAAGGATGGAAGCAGAAGGTATCCTGACCCGCACTAAAGGAGATAAAGATGCAAGGCAGATGATTGTAAAGCTTTCCACCAAAGGGAAGTCCCTACAGAATGAACTGGCCTGCGTACCCGACTCCGTCGGAAAGGCTGTGCTCTGCAAAGGTGTATCGCCGGAGACTATGCCAGACCTCTTTGGAAAGCTGGACGAAATTATCAATCAACTTAAAAACAACAAGACACTGTAATCATGAAAGAAAAAGTATTAAAGGCAATGAAAGAAGCAGGGAAACCTGTCTCTGCAGGCGACATCACAAAGGCATTGAATGCAGACCGCAAAGAAGTTGACAAGGCCTTTGCCGAATTGAAGAAGGAAGGCGCCATCGTCTCTCCCGTCCGCTGCAAGTGGGCCCCTGCTGAATGACTCTTAAAGTGACTCTCAACAGCCACTGGCTTAAACCATATTTGACAACTATATACGTTTCCAATTTCTTCCTGGTCAATTCTACAGGCAGAGGCTATGGAAACAAGAATCCCGACCGCAAAATTCCGGCCGGGATTCTTTGATTGTATGTCGGCTTGAATCAGTCGCTGAGAGAGTAACGGCGGAAGGAAAGTACCTTTGCCTCAGGATCCACTGACTTGATGTAGGCGGCGACAGACATCTTTTCGTCCGACTGCACGAAATCCTGATCCTCAAGAGTCTGCTCCTTGAAGAATTTCTGGAGTTTTCCCTTGGCGATGTTCTCAAGCATAGCCTCCGGCTTGCCGGCCATCTTCGGGTCTTCAGCCATCTGCTGCTTGTACATCGCAAGTTCCTTCTCAACGACATCCTTAGGGCAGTCGGCCTCTGAAACAGAAACAGGATTCATAGAAGTAACCTGCATCGCGACAGCCTTGCCGAGTTCCGCAGGAACCTCCTTGTTGAATGCAACGATAGAACCCAGCTTGCCGTTGAAGTGGATATAGTTGGAGATGCAAGGAGCCTCGAGAGTTGAATAGTATGCGAGGATATGCTTCTCGCCGGTCTTGCCGGTCTGAGCAGAAATCTCTTCCTCAACGGTATGTCCGTTTGAGCACTTGCTTGCCTTCAGGCCTTCGAGGTCGGAAGGGAATGAAGCGATTGCAGCGTCAGCGATCTCATTAGCGAGAGCCTTGAAGTCAGGTGTGGCGGAAACAAAGTCCGTTTCGCAACCGAGACATACGAGAATAGCCTTGTTGCCTGCGGTACGCACGACAACGGCACCCTCGGAAGTCTCACGGTCCGCTCTCTTTGCAGCCACTAGTTTACCCTTCTCGCGGATGATGTCCACAGCCTTCTGGAAGTCGCCCTCAGCCTCTGTAAGAGCCTGCTTGCAATCCATCATACCGGCTTGTGTCATCTGACGAAGTTTCATTACGTCTTTTGCGGTGATTTCCATTTTAATTTCTTGTTTATGGGTTAAACTGGGCTTATTCAGCCTTTGGCTCTTCAGCATTAGCAGGAGCCTCTTCTACAGCAGGAACAGCTTCCTCAGCAGCCGGAGCCTCAGCCTCCACGTCAACAGGCTTTGCAGTCTTGCGTGCGCGGAGTTTCTTTCCTGTAGGGTTTGCGAGAGCTTCGCCTTCAGCGTTTTCAACGTTGACTTCCTTTTCCTTTTCGAGTTTCCTCTCGTTGAGGCCTTCTTCGATGGCCTTGCAGAGGGTATCCATAATCAACTCGATTGACTTGGTAGCGTCGTCATTTGCCGGAATCACATAATCAATTGGGGTAGGATCGCAACAAGTGTCAACCACTGCGAATACCGGAATATTAAGGCGGTTAGCCTCTTTGACGGCGTTGGCCTCCTTCTGGATGTCAACAACGAAGAGAGCTGATGGAAGACGGCTCATATCTCTGATAGAACCGAGATTCTTCTCAAGTTTCTCTCTCTGACGGTCAATCTGGAGACGCTCTCTCTTGGCGAGCTTCTCGAATGTGCCGTCCTCCTTCATCTTGTCGATGGTGTTCATCTTCTTGATAGCCTTGCGGATCGTAGGGAAGTTGGTAAGCATACCGCCTGCCCAACGCTCGGTTATCGATGGCATATTGACTGCCGTAGCCTTCTCAGCAACGACCTCTTTCGCCTGCTTCTTGGTGGCGACAAAGAGGATCTTGCGGCCTGAGCGCGCAAGTTCTTTCATTGCATCGGCAGCCTCGTCTATCTTGACGATTGTCTTGTGCAGGTCGATGATGTGGATTCCGTTCTTCTGGTCGAAGATGTAAGGAGCCATTTTAGGGTTCCATTTTCTTGCCAAGTGGCCGAAATGTACGCCTGCATCAAGAAGTTCTTGGAAATTTGTGCGTGGCATTGTAATGTCTTTTTTTCTTTTTGTATACTCTTTTCTTCAATCCCAGCAGTAATGGCCTCGCCAGTCTCCGGGATTTTCCGCAGTCTCGGCATCCGGTCTAAGGATCGGATTGGTTTGCACCGGACTGTGCATTTTAACATAAAACAGCTTGCAGCAGCGGATTAACGCTTGCTGAACTGGAAGCGTGCACGTGCGCCAGGCTGACCAGGTTTCTTCCTCTCGACTTCGCGGGAGTCACGTGTCAGGAAGCCTTCAGCCTTGAGGGCAGAACGGTAAGCCTCGCGATCAAGATCGCTGAGAGCGCGGGAAATTCCGAGCCTTACTGCCTCTGCCTGGCCTTTTGTGCCACCACCGACAACATTAACCTTCACGTCAAACTGACCTTCTGTCTTCGTAACTGCGAAAGGCTGATTTACGATGTAGCGAAGGGAATCCTCAGCGAAGTACTCTTCGAGAGGGCGGTCGTTGATCGTGATGTTGCCTTTTCCAGCTGCGAGATAAACACGAGCGACGGCTGATTTACGTCTTCCAAGGGCGTTTTTCTGTTCCATTTGCTCTGTTAGATTTCGTTCAACTTAATTTCTCTTGGATTCTGCGCCTGATGAGGATGCTCCGGGCCTGCATATACATACAGGTTATTCAGCAGCTTGTCACCAAGACGGGTCTTCGGGAGCATTCCTTTTACGGACCTCCTTACGAGTTCAGCAGGCCTTTTTGCGAGGATCTCCTTCGGAGTCGTGAAACGCTGGCCACCCGGATATCCGGTGTAGCGCACGTAAACACGGTTCTCCATCTTGTCTCCCTTCAGGGCAACCTTCTCAGCGTTGATGACGATAACATTGTCGCCGCAATCAACGTTAGGAGTGAAGCCAGCCTTGTTCTTTCCGCGAAGGACAAGAGCAATTCTGGAAGCAAGACGGCCGAGAGCCAGATCCGTGGCATCAATAACGACCCACTCTTTCTTTACAGTCGCCTTGTTAAGCGAGACTGTTTTGTAGCTAAGTGTGTCCACTGTCTTGATCTTTAATGGTTTAACATAAAAAAATTGCGATCCCTACACTTTATAGGGACCGCAAAGGTAGACATTTTTTATGATTTTACCAAAACGAATTCTTTATATCGAGAGAACCGCAAGCACATTGATGAGTTCCTTGTCGATCGGCTTGTCTATCTTGATCGCCTTATTGATAGGGACATAGACAATCTTGTCATCGGATATTCCAACCATCACATTCCTCTGGCCTTCCAGGAGCGCCTCAATGGAAGCGTAGCCAAGACGGCTTGCAAGAATCCTGTCGTAAGCCGTAGGGCTTCCTCCGCGCTGAAGATGGCCGAGGATGGTCACTCGTACATCGAATTCAGGATGTTCCTTCTTGACACGTTCGGCATAATGCATAGCGCCTCCGTCCTTTGGGCTTTCCGAGACAATTACGATTGAACTGTTCTTGCTCTTGCGCTGGCCGTGGTCAATGAATTGCTCCAACTGGTCGATGTCGGTCTTGTCCTCGGGAATGATGGCGGCTTCAGCGCCGGTCGCGATTGCGGAATTCTGCGCAAGGAAACCGGAATCGCGCCCCATCACCTCGACAAAGAAAATCCTGTCGTGGGAAGTGGCCGTGTCCCTGATCTTGTCAACACAATCCATAATGGTGTTCAAAGCAGTGTCATAGCCGATGGTGGAATCAGTGCCGTAAAGGTCATTGTCGATGGTTCCCGGCAGGCCGATTACGGAAATGTCAAAATCCCTGGCGAATTCCTGTGCGCCTCTCAAGGAGCCGTTGCCTCCGATCACGATGAGGGCGTCGCAACCGAACTTGACCATATTGTCGTAGGCCTTCTGACGGCCTTCAGGAGTCGGAAACTCCTCGCTGCGGGCGGTCTTGAGTATGGTACCGCCACGCTGTATGGTGTTGCTGACGCTTTCAGTGGTCAGTTCCTTGAAGTCACCGCTGATGAGTCCTTCATAGCCGCGGTAAACGCCATAGACTCTCCAGCCGTTGTATATTGCGGCGCGGGTGATTGCCCTGATGGCCGCATTCATTCCAGGAGCGTCACCTCCGGAAGTAAGCACAGCGATTGTCTTTATCTCTTTCATCTTGCTGCTAACTGTTTTTGTCCGGCAAAAATAGTAATTTTGCAGTGAAATGAGAATAGGCAATATAGATTTAGGCGACAAACCTCTGTTTCTGGCTCCGATGGAAGACGTCACCGACGCCTCCTTCAGAGGAATATGCCGCGAGCAGGGGGCGGATATGGTCTATACGGAGTTCATCCCTTCGGAAGGACTGATTCGCGATGCCAGGAAGGCTTATGCGAAACTCAAGACTTCCGGTGAGGAGGCTCCGATCGGCATACAGATTTATGGAAGCGATCCCGACGCTATGGTCGAGGCCGCGAAGATGGCCGACCGCGCCGATGAGATTGTCGGCGGCCACGGCTGCGACGTGATAGACATCAACTTCGGCTGTCCTGTCAGCAAGATCGCCGGCCGGGGAGCCGGTTCCGGAATGATGAAGGAGCCGGACAAGATGGTTATGATCACAAAGCGCATCGTCGAAGCCGTCGGCAAGCCTGTCACCGTCAAGACCCGACTCGGCTGGGACGAGAACTCCAAGATCATCGTCGAACTGGCCGAACGACTCCAGGACACCGGCATCAGCGCCCTGACCATCCATGGACGAACCCGCTGCCAGATGTACAAGGGAGAAGCCGACTGGACCCTAATAGGGAAAGTTAAGGACAACCCGCGAATGAAAATCCCCATAATCGGCAACGGCGACATCAACTCTGCGACCAAGGCCAAGGAGTGTTTCGACCGCTATGGGGTAGATGGTGTGATGGTTGCCAGGGCATCGTTCGGGCGGCCTTGGATATTCAGGGGAATCAGGCATTTTCTGGACACGGGGGAGGAATTGCCGCCTCCAGGAGTGCTCCAGAGGGTCGAACTTGCGAAAAAGCATCTTCAGCTCTCGCTCGACCTCAAGGGAGTGCCTACCGGAGTTCTGGAAATGCGGCGCCATCTCAGCTGCTACTTCAAGGGTCTTCCGGACTTCAAAGAGACCAGGATGCGCCTCGTAACGGAAAATGATCCGACGGAAGTCAAGAATATTCTTGAAAATATCGCCGAAAAATGGGGCGGCTATGAAATTTCCGAGTCAAACAGTGTTTACGGCCTGTGATTTTTCGTATCTTTGCGAGTTACATTTTTAAGAATGCTCGATAAAATCATTCTTGCGCCATATTACCTCGCCCTTAATTTCAGGCATTTCTGCTACGACAAGGGCATTCGGAAAGTCAGCACCTGCGAAGTGCCGACAATCTGCGTCGGGAACATCACGGCCGGAGGCACCGGCAAGACCCCGCACACTGAAATGATTCTTCGGACATTGCTCCACACCGATGAGTGGGCATACAGCAATATCGCGGTCCTATCAAGAGGCCACAGGCGCACTACCGGAGGATTCCAGATAGTGGATCGGGAAGGGTCGGTCAAAGAATATGGAGACGAACCTCTCCAGATCAAGAAGAAATTCCAGCAAGTGACCGTCGCTGTTGACAGGCAGAGGACAAAAGGTTGCGGCTTCCTGATACACCCGGAGAAGATGAAGACCGACAAGCGGGCGCGCGGCTGCGCGAATGTGGAGATTCCCGCTTCCGACCTGATAGTCCTGGACGACGCGTTCCAGTACAGGGCGCTTAGAGCCTACCAGAACATCATCCTTGTGGACTACAACCGCCCTACATACCAGGACAAACTGCTTCCGTTCGGTAGACTCCGCGATCTGCCCAAGCGGCTCCACGCAGCAAACATTATCATAGTCTCGAAGTGTCCCGCCTTCCTGGAAGAGGAGAAGAAGATCGAGTGGGCCGAAACTTTCGGCCTGAAGAACTACGATGTCAAGACCTGCCGCGGAACAGACAGCAAGGGAGGCGAGAAAACCCTCCTCTTCACCACCATCTGGTACGATGCCCCTCAGCCGATCTTTGAAGAAGGCGACCCTAGGTATGCATATTCGCAAAAACTCATTCTGTTCTCAGGCATTGCAAAGGACACGCCGTTGAGGATGTACCTCAGCGACGCTCACAGGATCGTCAAGCATTTCAGGTTCCCGGACCACCACAACTACACCCGCTTTGACATCCGCAAGATTATGAACGCCATCCGGGAGTTCCCCACTGCGATGGTAGCCACAACCGAAAAGGATTGCCAGCGGATCCTTGACTACAAGAATATCCCGCAGGAACTCAAGGTGCGTCTCTTCCAGGTCCCTATTGAAGTCGGCTTCCTTTCAGAACACGAAAAAGCGGTCTTTGAGGAAACCCTCCTGACCGCTCTTCACAATTTCCATAAGGACTACTAGAAAGAGTAGCCCAATCCGAAAAACAAAGAATTGCCCAATGTCTCAGACGCCGTAAGGAATGCAGCGTCCAGACTTACTCCGGCGAACTTGATTCCAAGTCCTACGGATGCATAAGACGGAACCGCCTTGGCATTGTCGCCAAGATGGTAGCCGCAACGGGCGAATATCATATCATTGTAGGAATACTCAGCTCCGGCTCCAGCCATAAAACCTCCTTTGAAAATGAGGTCCGCCTCCACAGAAGCCCTGAGCGCCGATGTCTCACCGAAAGCAAGGCTGTATGCCCCACCTGCCTTCGCAAGCATAGGCTGATCGTAGTCGTCTCCACCATAGTTGACTTTCCCGCCAATATTATTGACGGAGAGACCGAGTGAAAGAGCATCTTTTGAATAGAAGGCTGCGACATCAGCGCCGAAGACGCCGGCCCGGGCATCTGTTCCAAGTTCCGATTGAACCATTCTTCCTGTCGCGCCGAGAGAGATATTCTCTGTCACGGCAAAAGCGGCTCCCAACGCAACCGACGTCTCTGAAGGAGCGAAGGTTCCGTTGACCTGACTGACGACGCCATTGTCATTTGTGATGGTATATTCCGGCTGGGATAATTTCTTGGCGGCAAGTCCCACGGCAAGTTTTCCGAAGCGGGCAACCGCCCCGGCTCCCATAAGTTTGTCGTTTGCAAAAGAAGGCTGCCACATTCCATAGGATACTCCAACGGCTGCCGTGCCTTCGAAGAAAGACATGGAGGCAACGTTGGTTTCCAATGAATATGCACCCGGCTTCGCGGCGACGGTGGCCGATGCGGCTCCAGTTCCCGCCGCATCCTGGCTGACAAGGAGGGATGGCAGGGTCTGGGCGGAAAGGGAAAACGACACTGCAGCCGCAGCAACGAGTAAAATTGACTTTTTCATATTTCTACAGCTTTACAATGTTCTTTTTCAGTTCCTTGCCATTGATTTTGACAAGTACGGTGTAGGCTCCGGCGGAAGCGTCTCTCATATCGATCTTCTTCGGTTCGAAAGGAGAAATACTGACCACATCTTCATAGAACACGGCCCCGGTAGCTCCAACAAGCTTGATTTCAGCCTGGACAGCCTCTCCTGTCCTGACAAAAAGGTCTGTCCTGACCGGATTAGGATAAAGGTCAAGTTCGCTTGAGCCGTCACGCACAAGAACCTTGAACGCCTGAGAAACCTGTTCTCCGCGGATGTCGGTTCCAGTCACGGTGATTTCACATATTCCGAAATTCATCGGAGTGAGATAGAATTTTCCGGACTTGTTTGTCATATTGACTACGGTAGGGTCAGAGAAACTGAAGGTGTACTTCAAATCCTCCCCATCTTCATCTTTGAAATACTCCTCCACACTGATTTCAGAAGGTACAGCAGCCTTTGAAGTGAAGATCACATCCTCAAAATCCTTCACCTTGACTGGAGCGTGGTTCTGGAGGATAGTGTATTTCAACTCCTTACTTGATTCCAAACCATAGATGTCGGTGACAGTCATCCGGGCAGTGTATGTGCCTGCCTGGGCTTTGGCTCCTGTGATCCTTACCTTCGGTTTCTCCCTGTCCATAGTGTCGATAACCGCAGCCTCGGAACCCGGCTCGAAAGAGAAAAGATAGTAATGTTCGTCCGGTTCCGTGACAGAGAATCCGATGACTGCGCTCTCGTGAGCCTTGATTGAGACGGTTGTCGCGGTCAGGGCTTCAATGACAGGAGGATTATTCTCTCCGGTCGTAACCTTGATTTTCTTTGACAAGGAAGACTTGTTCCCGGCCAGGTCACTGGACATCGCCGCCAGATAGTATGTCGTATTGAAATCGAGTCCGGTCAGCCTGCCGTCCAGAGTGCTTCCCGCATCTGCATCCTCGACGTAGAACATTCCGAACATCGCGTCTGACGGCTGCGAGAAGTCAGTTGTCGAATAGTAGATGAAGATGGATGATGGCGTGCCGTCATCCGGATCACGGGGAACAGTGACCGTGAAATTGACATTGTTGGAACGTGCGGATGCGGCAAGGCCTGAAGGAGTCTCAGAAGGAAGTCCACCGGAGCCTGCAATTGCCTTGTAGGTATTGATAAGGCCTTTGCCGAGATAATAGTTCTGGTTCTGGGAAGCGATGTCCGTAACATTGTTTTCGATTCTATCCCTGAGCGCCTTGTTTGTGTAGCCACTGCCTCCGAACCTGGCAAGAATCAGGGCGGCTACTCCGGAAGCGTGAGGGCAGGCCATTGAAGAGCCCTGCATCTTTCCATACTTGTTTCCTGGCAGCGTGCTGAGAACCTCATTTCCTTTCTTCACGTCTCCACCTGGCGCGGCGATGTCACACCACGGTCCATAGTTGGTGAAATAAGACCTCTTGTAGTCAGCCGCTACCGCTGTGACATTGACGATCGGTTCGTAGTCGTTGCCTGACGTGGTGGCGTTGTCGTTTCCGGATGCGAAGAACACGATGCCCCCCTTCATAGGACCCACCTGATTGCCTTTATCGTCAACACCTGCATACTTGATGAAGTAATCGACAGCGGATTTGAGACTGGCCGGAGTGGATGTGGCACCTATGTAGCCCCAGCTGTTCTGGGAAATGACAGCGCCATTGTCTGCGCTCCACTTGATGGCCTCGGCTCCGGAACCCTGGCTTTCGCCATCGAATATCTGGCAGGACATCAGTTTCGCACCCTTGATGCCGGTCCTTGAATCACCTCCGGCGACACCGCAGACACCAATACCGTTGTTGTTGACCGCCGCTATGGTGCCCGCCACGTGAGTGCCGTGACTCTCCGGCCTGATTATAAATGAATTATCCGTAAAGTTCTTACCATAGACATTCTCTCCGGACTTCTCAGGATTATGCCACATATTATCTTTAAGGTCGTCGTGCTTGTAGTCGATGCCTCCATCTACGACACCGACGACTATATCCCCTTTATACTGATAGTATCTGGAATAGTTCTTCCATATCGGGAAGACATTGATGTCGCAGCCGCTGACGGATGAGTTCGCCGAACCATTGTTGTAATAATGCCACTGCTGGTTCAGCATAGGGTCATCGAACGGCATTGAAGAAGAGGACGCCCTGGTTGACAGGACTTCGACGGGGACGGCTTCTCCACCGTCCACGATTTCTATCCTTGGGCAATATTCGACAATCTCGACACCGGGAAGCTCAAGTTCCGACGACGCCCTGGTCATACTCTTGCTATCGTCATATCTGACTACATACCATAGATGCATCCCCATAGACCTCGTCCTCTCTTCGAACACTCCGGCATAAGGGAACAGCCTTCGCATACTCAGGATCTGGCCGTCGTCGAACGACCTCGTCTCGGAAAGTTTCACATAACCATCTTCTCCGGTCACGCTCTCAAGCTCCTTCGCAAGAGCTTCCGTGACCTTGATGTTCATCATCGGAAGGAGGGCATCGTCTGAAAGACCCTCTCCAAAAGATTCCGTCACCTGAGGGCGGGACTCTTCTTCCATCACCTCCACATTTCCGCTCGTATTGCACGCGGCAAGCGTCACCGCCACAAGGAGTGGAAGGAATCTGTAATATCTTTTCATACTTAAAATTATTATTTCAGATAATCGACAACCATAAGAATGCTCTCAGGCTTGTTCCATTTGATCTTCGTGTTTCTCAGAAATTCTTTCCAACCATCGGCCTTCTCCGCAGGAAGGGAGTCCTCGATGTCCTTCTTCGACGCCCTGACCTTGATCGATGGAGTAACGATGTAGTACTTGGTGATGAGTTTCACCTCCATACCCTGTTCCCTCTCGTTAAGAAGATTCATATGGTTCTGGTTAACCTCATTGTCAGTCTGGATGGACGTTAATTTCATCGTAGCAGAGGTTGTGGAAGAAGTGCCATAGGCGCCGCCGGACTCTCTTGCAGACTCGAAGTTTCCAAGTATCTCGGCAGCGACACAGCCGTTGTCATTCCTGGCTACGACTTTCATCATTTCTCCGAAGACAGGGACAAAGACATCATCTCCGATCTCGACAGCGATGACATCCTTGAGAAAGGCCTCCTTGACTATTTCATTGTCAAGATAATGAAGGGCATCCCTCCTGATCTGGACATTCAATTTCCTGGCTTCTCTTTTTCCTCCTTCCAACACTACGGTGCCGTCAAGGAACTGTGGGTAAAGGTAAGGATACGTGGTCGTCGGCTTCTGGGAATATGCGGATTGCAAAGCCATCAGCAGAGAGATGGCCGAAATAATGATTCTTTTCATTTTTCTTTTCAATACTGATGATTCTTAAAGATTGTAAATTTAAGACATTTTCAATCAAAAACAAAAAGGGAGCCGCGGTTGCGGCTCCCTCATCAAAGTATCAAGATGTTTTATTATTCATCGCGAGTTGCGGAGAATTTTGATACGGCAAGGGACACACCATTCTCATCGACAACGAATCCTGTAAGAGAGCTGCCTTTCCAATTCGCCAAAACAACGATGCCTGGAATACTTATCTTGCCCGGCTCGAATGAGACGGAAGCATCTCCTGCGTTATTAAAGAAGAAACAGATACCTGAACCCTCATCTTCGCTGACCTGGAAGTCCACAAACTCAGGGATTACAAGGGAGCCATCGTGAACATTGAATGTGAGATATGTCTCACCTTCAACATTCAGGAACTTGGTAATCCTGATGTTTCCCTCTTCCTCGTCGTCAGACTCTTCGACGACCATCTTGTAGCCTTCCATCGCATCGCCTGAGAGAGCATTGGTGCATGAAATAGTGTATGTACCGACGATATCTTCAAGGGTGTAACCGTATGAGCAGAAGTAATTCTTTTCCGCCTCAAGAGCATTGTTGACATTACCGAAGAGATCCTCGACAGAGCCTTCCTCAATCAAATATGACACATAAGAACCGAATGAAGGCGCCTCAGAAAGATACACAGCGACCGCAGTAGGGTCCACTACAACGAATGTCTTTGAAGGAACAGCAGGATAACTTACGGTACGGCCCTTGGAATCGGCTGTAGAGACCTTCGCAGCAGCCTTTTCAGTAAGGCCATGAAGAGGATATGCGCCCTGGGTGTAGCCAAGCAGCTTGACGGACTTCCAATCCTGGAAATAGATCAGGGTGTCTTTTACAGCCGGATCCTTCAGTATGGTCAGATCGAAGTTCTTGTTGCTGTACCTTGAGAAAATACCCTTTTTCTGGATCGCATTATTCTTATCGGCACCGATGGACTTCTGTCCATAGCTAGGGCAAGCGGCTCCAAGGGCATTGACTGCAGCGCCTTTCTCGAAAGTCACAGCTACATAAGCACCGGGGATAGCCTCTTTCTGAGGAATTGCAACAACAAGATTGCTGCCTTCCGCCGAAATGTTGTCCGCAGGGACAGTGAATGTCTTATACTCAGCGAAAAGGCCGTTTTCATCAACATCGCCGTTGACGGCATAGAAAGTTGCGAAAACCTTGCCGCTGCCGACCTTTACAGGATCATTAAACTTGATAGAGAAGGTCATTGTAGAATCAGTGGCCTCATCTTTATAGCTCACGATCGCAGGATCTGAGCTGTCACCGGTAGTTGCAGATGCGGAGACAACTTCTGTGTTGACTCCTGAAGTGCTGGACGCGACAGCATAGACAGTGTAGGTGGTGTTCGGAGCAAGGCCCTTGATTGTAAGACTGACAGAAGGAGTCTCTGAAAAATCCACAACCCCGGACGCGATCTTGCCGTAATTGGAAGGCTTGCTGAGAAGGGTGGATGCGTTGGCTTCCCCTGCGGCTCCGGCAGCTACAGCATAGGAATAGAAACCGGTGTTGGCGGCAGGAGAGACACTGACAAGGACGGTGCTGTCACCCTGAGCTGTAATTGAGACTGAAGGTGCACCGGTACTGGCCAGAGAGACAGCAGGGTCTTCTGCGAACTTCGTACAGCCCACCATCACGAGTGAAGCTGCAAAAAATATGTATAATGATTTTCTCATTTTCAAAAAAGATTACTGTTTAACTGCAGAGAGGGTACCCGGAGCCGAATAGGACAGTGTTCCCGCATCGTTGATGTAGAAGAAAAGGCCCCATTCATCAGGGAATACGAGAGAGACCTGTCCGCCTTCGATGACAATCTTGACATCCATGGAGCCGGTTTCGTAACCATTTCCGTCCGCATCCAAACCAAGGAGAAGGACTGGATTGCCATTAGAATAGGTGTACTCAGACTCCTGTCCGAAAGGAATGTTGATGAAAGTAAGGTCATCGTTGACATTGCCATAGTAAACAGTGTCGTTTCCGGCCCAGCTGGATACGCCGAAGAGGTTATAGAACCAAACCTTGTGGTCGTCATCAGCATCTTTCAGGAATGTAACGGTCCAGCTGGTGGCGGCGGCATTGAACTTTGCACCGGTGAAGGTATAGTTGCCGAGGATGGCGCTGAGAGGGTGATCGACGTCATTGATCGTAATTGTGCAGACATCGGATGACCCTGTACCTACTGTTGCGGAAGGAGAGAGCACAAGCTGGAACTTGAGGTCGCCGGTATAGACACCGTCAAGTTTCGGCAGAACCTCAATGTACTGTGTCCTGTTCTGGGAATCGAAAGAGAGTACGCCTGAAGAAGTGAGCACCTCGAAATTTGTTCCTTCAACCGCGCCCTTCCTTTCCGGAGTGACGACTTCGAACTTGATGGATTCAGAGAGACCCTGCACTGAAGCTAGGGTGACAGGAATCCTGATCGGTTCGGTTGCATCTTCAGAGACATTTATCTCTGTCTTGTCAAAAGCAGCGAATGCATCCGCATCATCAAACCTCGCGACCTCGTTCTTGTCGCAAGAAATGAAAGCGGCCATTCCGAGTGCAACGGACCCGATGAATTTGATTATATTGTTCATTTTCATATTCATTCAGATTTAATGATGGCCAACTATTAATAACCAGGGTTCTGGACAAGGTTCTCATTGAGGTCAAGCTCTCTCTTAGGGATAGGAAGAGCCCACTTGTCACTAGGGAACGGAACATCAAGGTTATCAGTGCAGAGAGGATAGTCCTTGGCATCGCGATGGAGAGCCTCTCCCCAGCGTGCGAGGTCATAGAAATAGTGGCCTTCCCAAGCGAGTTCCTTGCGGCGTTCTACCTTGATGTCGGACATCCCGACTGAATTGTAAGCAGCGGCGCCTCTGTTTGAAGTGATGGTGTTGATGTCCTTGAGCGCTGTTGAAGACGAAACCTTCGCGCCCCTGACCTGAGCCTCGGCTCTGTTGAGATACATCTCGGAGAGACGGAAAATCACAACGTTGTTACAGTCCGGAGCGGCGTTGTCGCCCTTTCCCGCATACTTGGTTGTCCAAAAGCATCCTGAAACCTCGCCAGCGTCAGTGCAGTAAGTATCAAGACGGGCGTCGCCTTCGGCATACAGTGCCAGAAGAGACGGAGCTACCTGAGGATCGCCGTAACCAGCCGGATTGGTCATCCAGGAAATGTCGTTCCAAGAACCATAGGCGCCGTTTGAACGTTTGCCGTACATTTCAAAGATTACCTCGCCTGATCCCTTGTCGGCAGTCCAGACAGTAGGGAACTCCTCGGCGGTCCACATCTTGAACTTGCCGCTGTCAATGACCTTGGTTGAATAGTCAGCACACTTCTGCCACTCGCCCATATAGAGGTAAACTCTTGAAAGGAGCGCCTGGATGGTGGTGATGTTGACGGCAGCAAGAGGGTCGGCGATGCCTGAACGCTCATACTTCGGATCAATGATGCTCTCAGCTTCGAGAAGGTCGGCGACGACATTCTCATAAACTGTCCTGACAGTCTCACGGGCCGGCTTGCCTGCAGGATCTGTGTGGTAAACATAAGGAATACCAAGACTCTCAGGAGCAGAGGAATAAGGCTGGCCGAAAAGATTCACAGTCTCGAAATGGGCGAAAGCCCTGAGGAAGAGACACTCGGCCTTGAGATTGTTGAGATCCTGCGCGGTAACGCCATTGACATCCTTCCCTTCGAGATTGTCTATCACATTGTTGGACCAGGCAGTCATATAGTAGCAATATGCCCACATACTTGATGTGTTGTCCTTGGTGTAGTTCCAAGTGTAAGGCTGGGTGCAGCGGTTTGAATTGGCGAAGTTTGACTTTACACCGTTTCCTGAACGCATCTCCGCATCAAGAATCCTGTCACTGGCGTACCAACCGGTAGATGAAATATAGTAGTAGGCGCCAGCGGTCGCCTTGTTGAGGCCATTGAAGTCTGACATTGTGATCTCAGTACTCTGGTCCAGCACAGGAGCTTCGGTAAGGAACTCCTCAGTGTTACATCCTACAGCAGCGAGAGCGGCGAATGTCAATGCGAATAATATTTTCTTTTTCATAATCATCGTCATTTAGAATGAGATTTCAACACCACCGATCAGAGACTTGACCATTGAGTTGGCTCCCGGAAGAACATTTCCGAGGATACCGACTTCAGGATCGAGAGCATCGAGATGATGGAATGTATAAGGGTTGAGAGTGCTGACATATACTTTTGCACCCTTGAAGACCTTGGTGTTCTTGAGAAACGCCTCAGGAACATTGTAGGAGAGGGTAACATCCTTTATCCTCAAATAGCTTCCGTCCTGGAGGAAACGCGTGGAATAACCCACGAAATATCTTCCAGGGTTGCCTGCCACCGGCTTAGGGGAAACTCCAGTGTCGCCCGGCTTCTTCCAGTAGTTGAGAGCCAGGGTAGAGGTGTTGACGGTCATATCGTAACCATCGTCGATGTAGTTGTTCGATACGAGGACCTTGTTGCCTGCGACGAAATCGAAGTAGGCAGAGAGGTTGAATCCCTTCCAGGAGAGGCTGGTATTGAAACCGCCTGTTGCCTTTGGCTCAGGCGAGCCTGTGTAGATGTACCTTGCCTTTGATGCGCTGTTGGTAAGCTTGCCGTTCTCATCGTACCAGAGGCCGTCGCCGTTTGAAGGGTTGACACCATACCAGTCGCGGAGATAGAACGTGTAGAGGCCCTTGCCTTCAACGATTCTGGTCGAAGTGCTGCTGCTGTTACGGCTGTCAGACGTAGTGAGGAACTCGGAGCCGCCGAGGTCAAGAACCTTTGAACGGTTGAACGCGATGTTGAATCCTGCAGTCCAAAGGAAATCCGCGTTTCTGACAAGGATCCCCTCAATCTGGAATTCAACGCCGTTGTTGCGGATTGAACCTATGTTCATGAAGTTGGAGGAGAAACCGGTCGTGTATGGGACCTGCTTTGACAGAAGCATATCATCAGTAACTCGGCTGTAGAAATCAACGCTTCCGGTGATGCGGTCGTCGATGAAACCGAAGTCAAGACCCACATTCCAGGTTTTGTTCTTTTCCCAAGAGAGGCTCGGGTTCTCCGGTCTCGATGGAGACATACCTACGAAGTTGTTGTAAGTGACGGTGGAGTAGGTGCCGTAAGCCCTGTATGGAGAGATGTTGTCATTACCGTTTACGCCATAGGATGCCCTGAGCTTAAGCTGGCTGAGCCAGATTGAAGCGCCTTTCATGAAGTTCTCCTTGGTGATGCTCCAGGATCCGCCGACTGACCAGAACGTACCCCATCTGTTGTCCTGGCCGAAGACGGAGCTGCCGTCACGCCTTACAGAAGCAGATAAGTAGTACTTGCTCGCGTAGTTGTAATTCAGGATACCGAAGAAGGACATAAGGGTCCTTTCGTTGAAGCTGTAATCAATCTCATCGTCCGCCGCCGTAGAAGTCGTAGGGTAAGGGATGTTAGGATCGACCTTAGGTGAATATCCGTAGATATAGTCATAAGTGTCGATGAACGCCTCCTGACCGAGAACGGCGTGGACATTGTGCTCGCCGAACTGGTTGTCGTAGGTAGCGGTGTTGGAAGTGGTATATCGGATGTCCTTTGTCCATATG
>CAYFVE010000041.1:0-17647 GCA_964346605.1 uncultured Muribaculaceae bacterium
AGGGATGAGCGAGGCCACCAAGAACCTCTACAAGGCTGAGGCAAATGTCCTGAAGGCATATTATTATACTATCCTGTGGAAATTCTGGGGCAACATCCCTTACTACGACGAGAACCTCACCGCTCCTTACTTCACCGCACAACTCGGCCACAATGAGGTCTATGAGAAGATTGTAACCAGCCTTGAGAGCGTGTTCGCACAGAATGTGCTCCCTATGAAGGTCGATGCAGGCAAGGAGGGTCGTGTTTCCCTCGCAATGGCTTATATGCTCTATGCTGAGGCTGTAATGTACCAGAACGATGAGTCCAGATTCGCAAAGGCCCTCGACTATATGAAGGCCATCATATCTTCAGGCAAGTACAAGCTCGTTGACGACTTCGCAGGCATCTGGGAAGAATCCGGCGAGTGGGGCTCCGAGTCAATCTGGGAGATCAATTATATTTCCGAAGGCGGTGTCCGCTCCTGGGACGCTCCGATTGCCACCGGCGGCCAGGTCAACTCAGTCCTCACCGGCATCCCGGCCATCAAGAACAGCCCGGACTATGCTGAAGGATGGGGCTTCGGTCCTGTCAGGAAGGCTGCCTACGATATGTATGACGAGTCCGACATCCGTCGTGACGGAGGCATCCTCAACTTCACCAAATACGCAGAAGAGACCGGAGCATCCTACGTTCCACGTTGGGAGGACGAGGGAGGCTACTTCCTCAGGAAGTACATAGCACGCGCAGGAGGCAACCACGGTTACCTCGGATCCGATACAATGAACTATGGCAACAACGAAAGGGTCTATCGTTTCTCCGAGACCCTCCTCAATGCAGCCGAACTCGCCACCCGTCTCGGGCAGGACGGATCAGCCTGGCTAAAGGAGGTTCGCGACCGTGCGAAGTCCCAGGACACCGGCACATCTCTCGACGACATCATCGAGGAACGCCACAAGGAATTCGTAGGCGAAGGCAAACGCTACTGGGACCTTGTCCGCACAGGCAAGGCCGCCACGGTTCTCAAAGCCGCCAACCACGACTACCGCTCCAACGACTGGACAGAGTCCAAGAAGTACTGGCCGATCCCTCAGTCAGAGATCGACAAGGATCCCAACCTCGTACAGAACAATTATTAATACCTGAAGAGATGAAGACTATATTAAAATATTTCGCTGTTCCGCTGGCATTGGCGGCATTCGCTTCCTGCTACCCGGACTATCCGGCGGTTTCCGAAGCCGATCTGCCTCAGGCAGCCGGTTTCAACATCACGGCAGATGTTGACCAGGCTTCCAACTATGTCACATTCAATATGGACAACAAGGGGGTTGTCCCGATCTGGATAGTCAGCCCTACAGACCAGATCGACAACGCCTCAGGATCCAAGGTCACGGGCAAGAGTTATGCTTACACAGGGAACGGGGTCAGACTCCGCTTCAGGGACGCAGGAAAACACATCGTGGAAGTCAAGGCATATAATTCCAACGGTATCTCCGTAGGCTCGCAGATGCTTGAATTCACCCTCAACGAGACTTACCGCGACCCGTTCGACGCGTCACCTTTCTTCAAGGCCCTAAGCAACGGTTCAACCCAGACTTGGGAATGGAACTATACTGCAGGCGGTCATTTCGGCTGTGGTCCTGCAGGGGGTAACGGACTCGACTGGTGGTCAGCCGGCGCCAATGAGAAAAAGGACTGGAGCCTGTACGACGACAGGATCACCTTCAACGCCGACGGCACCTACACCTACGATCCTGGTGACGGCCAGCTCTATGTCAACAAGGGCTCAGGCATAAAGAATGAATTCAACACCAATGATGACAACGACTACCTCGTTCCTTGGGAGGTCACCACTTCGACATATTCATTCGAGAGCGAATGGAACGATGCAGGCATCGAGGAAATCTACCTCGTGACCGGGAAGAACGCTCCTCTCTCTTATGTCGCTGACAAGTCGGAGATCGAGAACGGCGGGCGCTACAGGATACTGGAGACATCGGGTGCTGAACTCAAGAAGTGTCTCAAGGTAGTAGCCACGCTCTACACTTCCGGCAATCCGGACGGAATCGCATGGCACAAGGAGTTCGTCAAGGAGGGCAGCAACGGAGGCGGAGAAGAGATCAATCCTCTAACAGGCAAGGAAAGCAAGACCTGGCGCCTCGACTCGGACGCTCAGGGTTACCTCGGATGCGGGGAAAGCCAGAGCAATCCGGCAGGATGGTGGTCGGCGCAGCCTCACGACAAGGACGCCTTCGGAGTAGCAGACGACGAGATCACTTTCTTCGCGGACGGCAAGTACATCTTCAACCCGGGACCAGACGGACTCGTCTATATCAACAAGGACGTAACCCTGGTGGGAACAGGATCTCCGGCCAGTGAAGACTATGACATCGAATGGACGATACAGGAATCCACCTACACATTCGACGGCGAGACGCTCACCTTGCCGGAAGGTGTGATCATCGGCTACGTCGCCAACAACGCCGCGATAAGCAATCCGACCTACGTGATCACGGAACTCACCGCGACAAGGATGGTCATCGTGGCCAACTACGAGGGCATCTCCTGGCAGTACATCTACAAGCCTAAGAGCGAATAGGAATGATGAACAAAACAGGCAGATATTTGATAAACGGATTGCTGCTGTTCAGTGCAGCGGCAATCCTTTCATCCTCATCCTGCAAAGGCTCGGAGGTGAACGGAACTCAATTGAAGACACCGGAACTGAGTATCGACCGGGAGGCGATCGAAGCCACAAACGAGGCTTCGGTCCATACCCTTACCATCACATCCGACATCGAATGGGATGTCGGTTCAAGCGCAGCGGACTGGTGTTCTGTCTCTCCATCCGGAGGGCTCTCCGGCACACATACAGTAAAAGTGAACCTTGCAGAGAACCTGACGAGAGACTCCAGGGAAGCAATCCTGACATTCAGATTCGGCTCTGGACGCAAGACGGTGACAGTCATTCAAGCAGCTAAGGAAGAAGGAGTCAGCATACCTTCCGGCTACACCCTGGTATGGCAAGACGAATTCAACACTCCCGGCTCTTCCACTCCAGACACTGACCTCTGGTGGTTTGAAACCGGAGACGGAGGCTGGGGCAACCACGAGCTCCAGGACTATGTAGCAGGAGGAAAATACGGCAGCGAAAAACTGGCTGAAGTATCCGGCGGCACCCTGAAAATCACAGCCCGGAGAATCGACGGCAAAGTCCGCTCGGTCCGAATGAACACCAAGGAATCCTGGACCTACGGCTACTTTGAGGCGAGCCTCAAGCTGCCGAAGGGCAAAGGCACCTGGCCGGCTTTCTGGATGATGCCGAAGAACTTCAAGTCCTGGCCCGATGACGGCGAGATTGACATTATGGAAGAGGTGGGCTACCATCCTGAATATGTCTCCTCAAGCATCCATTGCAAGGCCTACAACCACCCGAACAACACCCAGAAGACACACGAGTTCAAACTGGCGGGAGCGCAGTCGGAATTCCATACTTACGCCGTAGAATGGACTCCGGACGAGATGATATTCATCTTCGATGGCAAGGAGCATTTCCGGTTCAAGAACGACGGTGCCGGCGACTACGGCACCTGGCCATTCTTCAACCCCTTCTACCTCAAGCTCAACCTGGCTTGGGGTGGCGACTGGGGAGGTGCTGAGGGAGTGGACGAAAGCTGTCTCCCGGCCACCTTTGAAGTCGATTACGTGAGAGTCTTCCAGAAAAAATAGATGAAGCCACCATATCTGAGCATAGTTGTGATTCTTCTCGCCATCTTCCTGTCGGCAACAGCCTGCAGGAAGGATGACGGGACAGAAAATCCCGCTTCCTTCAGGAGTATCACGGCACTGGACGATGGTATTATCCAGGAACCGGGAGGAAACACGATCATCCGCTTTTCTATCGACGAACCGGACTTCGAATTCAACTGTGACGCAGGGAGCCTCTCCTGTCCATTGACCCTCCTGAGCCAGGACGGTTCAGAACCAAGTAACTTTTCTCTTACAAAGATAGAGGCGACATCCGAAGCCGGTATCTATGACGCGACGATAACTGACAACGGCACAGATCCGATGTACAGGGATAAAGCGCGTTTCGGCTTCAGGATAACGGACAATTCCTTGATTGCATCCAATTCATTCACGGTAATGACTCGGAACGCGGCCGACGGAAAACTGATTGTAAAGACCGGGCTTCCGGTCGTATACATCAGTACTGGAGGGAAGGAGATAATCTCCAAGGAGGAATATCTCAAAGCTGACTTAAGCATCAAGGGGACGGGCATGTCCGACGACCTCGAAAATGTCTCCTGCCAGATCCGCGGACGCGGCAATTCAACTTGGCTGTGGCCGAAAAAACCGTACAACATAAAGTTGGATGAGAAGAATTCTCTCTTCGGGTTTCCCGGCCACAAGCGCTGGACTCTCCTTGCAAACTACTGCGATCGTACGATGATGCGCAATGCAATCTCAATGTACGTCGGGTCTATGATGGGCAATCTCGACTGGACCCCTCGCTGCCAGAGTGTGGAAGTGGTCCTGAACGACAAGCACATCGGGAACTATCTGCTGATCGAATCTGTGAAGGAAGGCAAGGACAGGGTGCCCTGCCAGGACGGAGGATTCCTTCTGGAGAGCGACTGGCACTACGACGAAGAAGTACAGTGGATGGACCATCACGGTCAAAGCAACTTCTTCGGAAGCGACGGAATCCCGTTCTGCATCAAATACCCCGATGGAGATGAACTCAGTCGGGAAAAGGCGGACCAGATTAAGGAATATGTCGCCGAAGTCGCGGAAGCCATTTACGGTGAAGACTTCGCGGACGGCGGAAAGGGTTACGCAAAATACATTGACGTGCCGTCATTCATAGACTATTGGATTGTCTTCGAACTGATGACGAATCACGAACTTGCAAACCCGGGAAGCGTCTATTACCACAAAAGCGGAAAAGAAGGCGGAAAACTTATGGCAGGACCGTTATGGGATTTCGACTGGGGTGTACTTTCGTACCGGACCTCCCCGTCCGCAAAGACCGGCCTGATGAATCGGGACGCCTGCTGGTACAGGAGGCTTTTCGAAGACCAGGCCTTCAGGGATGCTGTCAGAAAACGCTGGAATGAACTTCTTCCTAAGCTGAAGACAGTTCCTGACTATATTGACGAACTTGAAAAAAAGATGCAGAAATCGGCCGAACTCAACTTCAAGTTGTGGAATCCGGCGGACGATGCCTCCTTGAATGATGGAAGCATCATCAACGGAGACGAAAACCTTACTTACAACGAAGCAGTCAAACTTCTTAAGAACAATTTCCAGGAAAGACTGGAAGTCATATCGAAGAATTTATGAAAAAGAAATATTCAACATACCTCCTTATGGCGGTCCTCTCGGCGCTTGCCATCTGCAGTTGCTCGCAAAAAGACGAAACAGAAAAGAAGATCGATTCCCTCCTCTCAAAGATGACTCTGCACGAGAAAGCGGGACAGATGAATCAACTGTCCGGTGGAGAATGGCTGGCCGAAGCCGTGGAGAAAGGGGAAGTCGGCAGCATTCTTAACTGCACTGACCCGGCTGAACTCAACAGGATCCAGGAAGTGGCAGTGGAGAAGAGCCGTCTCGGAATTCCTATCCTCATCAGCCGCGACGTAATCCACGGCTACAAGACAATATTCCCCATTCCTCTCGGCCTTGCGTCAACGTTCAATCCGGAGCTGGTAGAGAAAGGTGCACGGATAGCCGCAATTGAAGCGACTGACAATGGTATCAGATGGACCTTCTCCCCGATGCTTGACATCGCAAGGGACCCGAGGTGGGGCAGAATCGCTGAAGGATCCGGAGAAGATCCATATCTTGACGCGGTTATGGGAGCCGCGATGGTCCGCGGCTATCAAGGCAACGGAGACTCCACATCAATGGCGGCCTGTATAAAGCATTTCGTCGGCTACGGCGCGGCTGAAGGCGGGCGCGACTACAACACAACGGATATTCCTGAGCGAACGCTCCGCAATGTTTACTTCCCAGCATTCAAGGCGGCGGTCGAGGAAGGAGCGATGACCCTTATGACCTCATTCAACGCCAACGACGGAATCCCTTCTACAGGGAACAAGTGGCTGCTTACCGACATCCTCCGAAACGAATGGGGATTCGACGGTATGGTGGTGACCGACTGGAACTCCGCGGGAGAGATGATCGCTCACGGTTTTGCAAAGGATCTGAAGGAGGCTACCGAAGAGGCTGTCAATGCCGGAGTGGAGATGGATATGATGTCCTACGGGTTCATTTCCTTCATAGAAGAGCTTGTCCGGGAAGGCAGGATCAGCAAAAAACAGATTGACGACGCGGTACGCAGGATCCTGCGCCTTAAGTTCAGGCTAGGACTCTTCGACAACCCCTACATTGACGAGGCACGATACTCATCCAGACATTATGCACCAGAGCATCTTGAAGCCGCCAAGCAGAGCGCGATCCAGTCCGCCGTCCTTCTGAAAAACGACAACAACGCCCTTCCTCTCAAGGGTATAAACACCATCCTGGTCACCGGCCCGCTTGCAGACGCCCCTTACGAACAGATGGGTACCTGGGCATTCGACGGCGACGAGACCCATTCAGTAACCCCTCTCCAGGCTCTCAAGGAGGACTTCAACGTAATCTACGAGCCGGGCATCGCATATTCGCGAGACAAAAATACGGCAGGCATCGCCAAGGCACGTGCCGCCGCATCAAGGGCACAGACGGTCATCGTCTTTGCAGGAGAGGAAGCGATAATGTCCGGAGAAGCCCACAGCCTTTCCGACCTGAACCTCAAGGGAGCCCAGAGTGAGCTCATCGAAGCTATGAAGCAGACAGGAAAGAAGGTCATCGTAGTAGTTATGGCCGGAAGGCCTCTGACCATCGAACGCGACCTTGCCAACTGCGACGCGATGCTCTATTCTTTCCATCCGGGGACGATGGGAGGCCCCGCTCTTGCAGACCTCATCACAGGAAGGGCGGTACCTTCGGGAAAGAGCCCTGTCACCTTTATCAAGACAGTCGGGCAGGCTCCGATGTATTACAACCATCTCAACACCGGACGACCGAACGATGGGACAGAGACTCTCCTGGATGAGATTCCTGACAAGGCCGGCCAGACCTCCCTCGGATGCACCTCCTACTACCTTGACAGCGGCTACGGCCCTCTCTTCCCGTTCTGCTATGGATTGAGTTATTCCCCCTTCCAGTATTCGGACATCGCCATCGACAAGACCTCATACTCCAGCATCGACACCGTCAGAGTGTCCCTCAAGATCACCAACACCGGCGAATATTCCGCCACGGAGGTTGCACAGCTCTACGTCAGGGACCTTGTCGGATCAGTGGCAAGACCTGTCAGGGAACTCAAGGGATTCCAGAGAGTCGCCCTTGAAGCGGGTGAAACAAAGGATGTCGAATTCAAGCTGGCAGTATCAGACCTGGCGTTCTGGAACGCGGAAAAGAAATATACCGTAGAACCAGGGGACTTCCAGTTATGGGTGGCCACTGATTCAGCAAGCGGAAATCCTATAAGTTTTGAAGTGAAGAAATAGATTTTTGTACGGATTTCAAATCAATTCGCGTATGATCTCGTCAGACACGAAGAAATGATTTTCAGGAATCCGGATCCTCTTGGATCCCGAAGGGACATCCCGCTCGGACGCGGAACAGAAAACATCAAGGGCGCCTTCACGGAGCAACCGATCTATGGTCCGTTGCTCCGACAATGAACACAATTCCTCGAAAGGGATGCCTTCCGCTGTCCTAAGAGGCAGCATAATGCGCTCGACCCGGATGTCCTCAGGGGTCAGGATCTCCTCTTCACGCGAATAGCCGGAAACGCTTTCAGTATTCCGGCTGCGGACATTACCTATCAGAGAATGCGCTCCAGGACCCAGGCCGACATAGTCGGAACGGTTCCAGTAGGCGCTGTTGTGGACTGCTTCGCGTCCCGGTCTGGCGAAATTGGATACCTCATAGTGGCGATATCCGCCTTCGCTTAATTTTCTGCAGAGGTTGTCGTACTGCGTTCGACACTGCTCTTCAGACGCTTCCTCATAGCAACCCTTCTCAACAAGTCCAGCCAGGGCGCTGCCCTCCTCAATTGAAAGCTGATAAGCCGAAATGTGCTCCGGGTTCAGCTCAAGAGCCCTTTCAATCGTAAAGACCCAAGCCTGATCCGAAAGTTGGGAAAGTCCGAAGATAAGATCGATGCTTATGTTCCCAACTCCCCCTTCCCTCAGAATTCGGAACGCCCTCACGGCCGTCTCCGCATCGTGCCTGCGGTTCATCCATCTGAGTACCCCGTCATCGAACGACTGCACTCCCATACTGATTCTGTTAACACCAAGATCCACCAGCCCTCTGACATATTCAATCCCCTTTTCCACAACATCCTCAGGATTCACCTCAACGGTGAACTCTGCGAATGGGGCTCTGTCCAAGAAACAATCTCCGGACGCAGACAAGGCAGACACTATAGATTCAAGGACATCAAGAGGCAGCACACTTGGTGTGCCGCCTCCTATGTAAAGCGTGTCAACTGCTTGAGTCCTGGCGATTTCCTCCCGCCTTTCCTCAATCTCCCTCAACACCGCGCCTGCGAAGGAATCCGCATTCTGACGTTGCCTGGCGGCAGGACAGATCTCCGAATAAAAATCACAGTACGTGCAGAAGGATCTGCAAAAAGGAACGTGAAGATAGATCACGGCCTAGCGTAGAAGAAGTTCCGTCTTGCCGAGGAAAGTCTGCTCAGTGTAGGCCTCAACAGTGTAGATTCCGGACTGGTAGGAAGGGATGTCATTGAGATAGATGCTCAGATCCACCTCCTTGCCCTCGTAGTCAACCTGACGTGAAGCCGAGGCAACCATCGTCTGGCCGTTGAAACTGAACGAAGTCTGGTTGCTGTTGGTGAGAAGGATTCCTTCAGGATCCTTGACACGAAGGTAAACCCTTACCGGTCCCTTCGGAGCAAGATCGTTCTCGACCAGGCTAAGAGAAGCAAGGAGCCTTACAACTCTGCTGCTTCTGTCAGTGACCTTGTCTGAAGAATTGTAGGCCGCTACGGAAAGTCCTCTGGATTTGATGACGGAACCCGCTGCCACCTGACCGGAAAGATTCTCGACCTGTCCCTTCAGATCGGCATTCTCAGCCTTGCTCTCCGCAGCCTCCCTGCGAGCGGCTGCGGCATCGGCGGTCAACCTGTGGTTAAGATTGTTGAGAGAGTCGATCTGGACGATATAGCCCTTCATTATGCTTCTAAGAGTACCGAGTTCCTTCTCGTACTGATGAATCTTGGCACGGTTCGTGGCCTCTGTCTTCTGTATTCTCTCAATCAGCTGGCTCACCTCCTCCCTTGAGGAGTCAAGCTGCGTGTTGATAGACTCATAGTCTGAAGAAAGGCTGTCATAGTCTCCCTTGAGAGCGGTCATCTGCTGGATAAGGTCATCCTTTTCCGCGTCCAGTTCCTTAACAAGAGCCGATTTGGAAGACCAGATGTAAGCCAGTCCGGCAGCCATAAGGACTGCCACTGCAACCAGGGCCCACATCAGGTTCTTGAGGCCCCTGTTCTTTTGTTCCTGAGCCTCGCGCTCGCGGCGCTCCTGGATAGGGTCAATTTCTGCCATAGTCTTTCATTGATTGTTAATAACTACAAAAATAACAAAACTATTTCTTTTTTGTATATTTGTGTCTATAGCAAAAACCGCACTACAAATGAAATACTGCATCAGAGCGATCAAATATTTTTTTTATTTTCTTATTGTATTCTGCCTGATAATGGCGATTTTGGTGTTTGCGGGATTCGTCAAGGCGGACCCTCGAGAAATGTTCCGCGACGGCTACAATTCAGTCTGGCAGGCGGCGCTCCTATTAGGAGTCGTCTCCGCCTTGTACCCGAAATTCGGCTTTACCGTAAAGTCAGTCGAGATAGAGGGTGAATATTCAGAAATCAGGGACGAAATCGTACGATATATGGAATCGAGAGGCTACAAGCTCGAAACAGAGAACGGTGAAAACCTTACGTTCCGTCTCCGCTCCAAGGTCAGCGCCCTTTTCAGGATGCTGGAAGACCGGGTGACCCTGACAAGAAAACCGGGAGGCTTCACGGCGGAAGGACTTACAAAGGAAATTGTCCGCATCACAGGAGGCCTTGAGTACAGATTGCGGAACAGGGAAGAATAAACCATAAATCCTCCAAATAATGAAGAAGGACAGAAGAGAAGAAGACTTCAAGACCGTCGCTGAATTCAACGACGCCGTAAGCGCTCAAATAACAGCCGGCATGCTCATCGAGAACGGCATCCCCGCCGCAGTCTTCGGAGCGGATTCGACTTATTTGATGAACAACTACAGTAATCCTGTGATGGTGAAGGTCAACGCGGCCGACTATGACGCCGCTATGAAACTGCTATCTACTTGAGGACATACTTCGCCGCGGCGCAGAGAGCATCGTAGAACTCCTGGCCATAGACGCTGACAAGGGGATCGCGGAGGAATTCATAGACGTGGATTCCTTCGCGTTTCCCTTTTTCAAATGCATCGGTACAAAGGTTCCAGCAATGAAGGTTCAGGGCGAGCCCTCCTCCGGTTAGTTTCGTCACGCGGACGGGATAGAGCCAGCAGGACTGTGGCTTGCGGAACTTGCATCCACCTTTGAAGAAGCATCTCTCAATGGCGCAGAAGCAATTCTCTTTCGCGTCGAAAGTTGTGTAGGCGCACTCTCCCGTTCCTCCAACCGTCGGAGTCACTATGTCTCCTTCCATGTCAATGGAGAAGAAGCCGTCCCTCGCGACCTGATCCCTTCCCTGAGGCCTCATAAGTTCTGAATATACCGGGTAATCTTCCTCAAGAGGCTTCAGTTCAGACTCTTCCAGCGGGGCTCCGCTGTCGCCTATGATGCAGCAGACGCCCTTGCACTTTTCATAGTCACAGGCGAAAAACTCAGTGATGACTTCCTCTGAAACCAGAATGTCTCCGATCTCGACTATTGTTCCGAATCTATTGCGGTTTGACGACATATTCTATTCTCATTCCTTCGGATAGGGCCCCGAAGATTTCCTTGACCTTGTCGGCTGAGACGCTGCCGATGCGTTTCGTATAGTCCGTAAGCACGTCCTTCCCTACGGAGAAGAGGAGCAGAATGACGTCCATATAGTTCGACGGATCGGACAGAAAGGTTGACCATTCGTTGGTGATCAGAGACTTGCAGGCATTCAGTTCAGCCGTGCTCATCGGCTCAGACAGCACCTCTTCTACAGCCCTTCTGGCATCTGTCAGAGCACGCATAGGATGACCCGAAGCGTCACTGACGGACTCGGGAAGACCCTCATCGGAGACGGGACTCAGGTTGAATATCATTTCGACAGCCTCCTGCGGGTATATGCTGAAACGGTCGGACAACTCGACACTATAGCCCTGCCTGGCCATCGCTCCGGTTATCCTGCGCTTCAATGCCATACCCGCAATCCGGAACGCCATATAGTTCTCGGTCGTGAAAGGTATTGCGCCGGCCATTCCGATGCTGATTCCTACAGGACTGCCCTTCATCGTGTATGTCATCACGCCTGTGCGCATCTTATAAGGCACTATCTGCCTCGGAAGAGAAGACCTGCTTACCCTGAAGCCTCCCAGATAGCGGACTAGAATCTTCTGCATCGACTCGGCAGGCAGATCTCCTACAAGGACGAGCACCCCGTCATTCACCCTGATGAACTGATTCGAGAAGAAGGCGTCAGCGTTTTTCAGGATTCCGGCAGTCAGTCCCGACGGAGTCTTAACCTCGGCATAATTGTACCCAGGGTACATAAGGCTGTCAAGACAGGCTTTTTCGAGTCCGGCCGATTCCATCTTTCTGTAAGACTCAAAGGCACGTTCATTCATCTTGCGGCTGTTCGCTACAGAAAGCAGGGACTTGAGCACCAGTGAAAGCCTGTTTGAAGGCGCGGTGCCGTACAGTCTCATATCCGATACGGACACCTTGCACTTCATTTCCACCCCATTGGCCTTCAAAACCTTGTCGAAATCCCGGCCTGAGAGACCCGCGACATCATAGAGAGGCAGCACGTCGGAGAAGAAGGCGCCTTCTCCATACGGAAGATCCTTGACCGAGGACAGTCCGCCCTTAAGCATCAGCGAATAACTGAAACGTCCTCCAGTAGCCATCTGTTTGTAGATCACCCTTATCCCGTTTGAGAAAGTGAACATCTGGCCTCCCGAAACGGGCTCCGTAGCGGTGTTCTTGATTTTCAATTTGTTCCTGTCGCTGTAGAAGCCAGAGGTGTCGGCAGCGCTGACCTTCCAGCGGTAAGTTGGCTTTGCAAGCATAGACACTCCGTTCCACGTTGTCTTGAAAGCAAGGTCATACAGCCATTCATCATAGTCCTCAGGATTGCCGGACCAGGAGACAAACGCATTCTCGACAGCGCCAAGAAGCGCTTTCGAATAATTGTTGAACAGGCTCAGCTCTGCATCCGGAGACATATTCCTTGAAGAGAAGAACCCGGCCTTTGAAGAAGGCGAGGAAAGATCCGCTCCGTAAAGGTAGGAGGAGATGCATCTGCGGACCAAACCATCCTTGTCCTGAGGCTTCGAGAGCTCACCAAGGACTGCCTCGCGCGCCGTGCGGTACTCATCCGGTCCGATCCCTTTTGATGCGATTTCAGACAGAGTGGAAGAGACAGCCATCGTTGCAGGAAGCACTTGATTGCCGGAGGTCTCCACCATAACCGTGAAATGTTCGTCGCAGGGCGAGTCGGCGCTTCCCGTATATTTGACAGAGAGCCGGGATGCCGGGATGTTTCTTGATATGAGGGATTCGTAGAGCCTGCTGTAAACGACCTCCTTCAGCTCGCGAAGGAAAAGTTCCGAGATGAACGGCTGAATCGTGTTCATCTGCTCCGGAGGAGTCCTCGGAGAGCGGAAATCGACCGTCAGGGAGGATTCCCCGGACCCGGTGAAGGAATACTCAGTGGATGAGCCTGGAACCCACTTGTATTCAGGCCTGGCATAGTCCGGGTTCCGCGAAAGCACCATAAGCGAGAAGACATTCATCCTCTCGATTATCTCCGATGTCTTTATATCTCCCACCACGATGACCGCATGCTGCCTGGGCTGCACGGCGATCAGGTCGAAAAGCATCAGGAGAGTGGTATCCGAGACACCCTTGTCGAAGACGGGAACATCCTCGAACCTGAATATCGTTGCATCCCCTTCGTAAGAGATATATCCCTCCTTCCTCAGGCCAATCCCCTTGCTGGAAAGGTATTCGTAGGGCTTGACTTTCGTAAAATGCGGAAGTTCCGATAGCTCCCTCCTTGCGGCCAGGGTGTCTGTCATCCCCCTTCTGACAAGGGCGAAGTCGGCGACTCCCTTCATAGCGGAATCTGTCACCAGATAGTATGAGATACCGTTCGGAAGGGAACCTGTCGTAATGGACGGATCCCTCTGAAGCGCTGGCAGATCCTGTGCTGGCATACTTATTGAAAAAACAAGCAACACAGGACATAAAACTGATTTGAAGAAACTGTTTTTCATTACCTAATGACTCCCCCTTGGGGGCAAAAATAATTAATTATTCGCAATTGAAGCAGATTTTTATTACATTTGTCTTTGTTGCATCGTTTCGAAAGTTGAACTAAAACATACTATAGCAAAATGAAAAAGTTTATCCTCACTTTTGCGGCAGTCGTATTTACCGCAGGTATGATCTCAGCACAGGATATGGCTCAGGCAACCGAGTTGTACAACAATGCCGCTGAAGCGCTTAACGCGAAAAACTACACTGAAGCCATCACAGGTTTCCAGAAGGCTCTTGAAATGGGCAATGCCATCGGCGGAGATGCTGACGAGCTTGTTTCCAACTGCAAGAACGCCATTCCTGCCGTAGCGCTCCAGATCGCAAAGGAAGAGATCAAGGCCGGCAATTATGATGTCGCAGAAACAAAGCTCGCCGAGGCGGCAGGATTCGGTGAGGAATTCGGAGCCGAAGACATTGTGGCTGAAGCAAAGGATCTTCTGCCTCAGATGTGGATGCAGGCAGGTGCGACAGCCCTTAAGGCAAAGGACTACGATGGTGCTGTGAAGGGCTTCGAAAAGGCATATGCGATAGACACCACCGCAGGAAAGACCGCTCTCTATCTTGGCCAGGCTCTCGGAGCGCAGGGCAAGACGGAAGAGGCCATCGCTGCTTTCAAACACGCAGCATGGAACGGAGAAGAGTCCACCGCCAACAAGCAGATTTGCAACATCTATGTAAAGGAAGCAAGCGCGGCTCTAAAGGCTCAGAAATATGCAGACGCCCTCAAGGCAGCTGAACAGGCCAACGGGTTCGAAGAGAATGCCAACGCCTACCTGATTGCAGGCCAGGCTTCCCAGAAGCTCAGCAAGAACTCCGCAGCCATTACCAACTTCGAGAAATATCTTGAAATAAATCCGGATGCAAGCAACGCCAACGCGATAACCTACACCGTAGCGGCTCTCTATCAGGGCGCAAAGAACAACGCCAAGGCGATCGAGTACTACAAGAAGGTTCAGGATGACGCCAAATTCGGTGCCCAGGCCAAGCAGATGATCGCATCCCTCAGCAAATAATGAGAGAACTCGAACTCCTTGCTCCGGCAAGAAACGCGGATATCGGCATCGCAGCAATTGACTGCGGTGCCGATGCCGTCTATATCGCCGGGCCGGAGTTCGGAGCACGCCAGGCTGCCGGGAACGAGATGGCAGAAATCCGTAGGCTCTGCGAATACGCCCACCTCTATGGCGCCAGAATCTATCTGACTCTCAACACGATTCTATACGATAACGAACTTGAGGCCGCGGAGAAGCTTCTCAAGGAAGCGGAGAAAGCAGGCGTAGATGCCATAATAGCTCAGGATCCGGCAGTCTGGCAACTTACTGATCTGCCGGTCCACGCATCCACACAATGCAGCATAAGAACGCCTGAGACGGCGAGTTTCTACGAGCATCTGGGGGCTGCCCGGCTGGTTCTGGAAAGAGAACTGTCGCTTGATCAGATCAGGGAAATCCGCAAGTCAGTCGGATGTGAACTGGAGTTCTTTGTCCACGGAGCGCTTTGTGTCTGTTATAGCGGACAGTGCTACCTGTCTGAGCGCATCAGCAGTAGAAGCGCCAACAGAGGTGCCTGCATACAGGCCTGCAGATCGCTGTACGACCTTGTGGACGGGAATGGGAATGTTCTTGTCAAGGACAAGGCCCTTCTCTCACTCAAGGACCTCAACCTAAGGGCAAGGCTCTCCGATCTTGCGGAAGCCGGAATATGTTCCTTCAAGATTGAAGGAAGGCTCAAGAACGCATCCTATGTGATGAACACGGTAAGGGCATACTCTATCGCGCTCGACAACCTTGTTGCGAGATGTCCGGAGACCTACAGGAGAGCGTCATCCGGGATCTGCGAAGGAGGCTTCTCCCCGGATCTGGACAAGACATTCAATAGAGGCTACACGAAGCTTTTCCTGGATGGTACACGAGGACAATGGTCTTCTATGGACGCTCCGAAATCTATGGGAGAAGAGATAGGTACGGTCGCTTCTGTCACGCTTCTGCCTGAGCGCGACTCCGTACATCCTTCCGGGATGCAGGTAATTGTCAACCTGAAAAACCCCGCAGACCAACTTCATAACGGAGACGGCTTCTCTTTCACAGGAGGAGGACACAACGAAATCATCGGCTTCAGGGGGGATCTGTGCCAAGGATCGACGATTATCTGCCGTCGTATTCCGCAACTCAAACCCGGAACCAGGCTCTGGCGCAACCTCGACAGCGCCTTCGAAAAGGAACTGGAAAACAATATTCCTGTCAGGAGAATACCTGTTTCAGTAGGCATTGCAATCCTTGAACGAATTAACGAAAGATGGCTCATTGTCAAGGCTTTGAGTCAAGACGGCCGTCTCGTTGGATTCGAGAGACACGCCGGTTCGGAGACGGCCTCAAACCCGTCCAGGATGAAGGCGATGTTCGAATCGCAGATCTGCAAATCGGCCGGAATTTACTCTTTCTCGTTGGAAAGTCTTAATGTAAAGACCTCTGGCGGTAAGATGCCCTTCCTTCCGGCATCAGCGCTTAACGGGATAAGAAGGGATATCGCCGAAGAACTTGAGAAGACGTCCTGCAAGGCGATCCCTCTGGGGAACATAGCAGGAAGGCCGACAGATGGCAAAGGTGGCCCCTCCGAAGCAACTTACAAGCATAATGTCTCGAACAGGATTTCAAGAGAAATCTATCGCGGTCACGGAGCGAAAAACATTGAGGATGCTTTCGAGATCTCTCATAAGGCAGGGGCCGAACTGATGCGTACAAAGTACTGCATCCGCTACGAACTCGGCCTCTGCCCTACCCATCAGAAAGCAAGGCCGACCGGCCCTCTGTTCCTTGTCAACAATGGGAGGAGGTACTCTCTAGCATTTGACTGTACGAGATGCGAGATGACCGTGTCTTACGCCCATTAGTCAAATGTGAAGGCGATTGAGACATCTCCATATCGATTCGCTATTCCATCGTTTTTTTCAAAATAGTTCCCGGACAGTTTGCCCCTCCAGACTATGTCGTCATTGCGGTGATAAGGAATTTCAACTTCGAAGCCGTACGACTTGGACTTGATTTTCACTGCGCCGGAAGACTTCCAAGAAGTCATTTTCCCGCCATCGTCTTCCAGCATCAGGAAGACCGGTTCTTGAAGTTGCGAAGACCATTCAGGAACAATTATTGTGTTGTATCTCAACACTTTGCCCACTTGTTTCCTCTTCACGACAATCACCATGTCCGTTATTTCGGGGCTGAAGCGGCTCAAATCGGAAATCACGTCGGCGGTGAATGCCCTGATGCTCCCGGACTTGATCAGGAATTCGCTTGCGCCGTTCCAGAAAGAATCATACTGCCGATGGGCCTTGAACTCCTTCAGTCGAAGAGTCCTGAAGTCTGACGGAGCGGATGCCCTTGTCGCGGTGTCCCGACGGGCCATCTTCTCAAGCAGTTGAGGCGTCAGGCTGCCCGAATCCTGATTGTGGTTTACAATCCAGACAGGATTTTTCATTGAGTATCCCTCATCCACCTGCATCTCCTTGACGATCCATTTCCCATCCGGCAGCCGTTCGCGGAAATAGCCGGTGTTGTACTTCACGTCAGCGGCCGGGTCGAATGTTATGACCGGCATAGCCTGGCCGTCCCAGTCCTCCGAATAAGGCCAGTAGATCTGCAGCCCGGAATTGACGAGCTCTTCCACGAATCCGGAGGCTCTGGTGTTCTGGGTTTCGAAGTATTCACTGATCAGACGGCCCAACGAAGGTCCGTCTGACCTTGTCTCGATGGCAGTTGCAAAGGCATACTCCTCATCATAGCCCATCGAGGAGGATTCCGAGACTCCCTGCCAGACTTCACGTACTTCGTCAATTGTCAGAGGCAGGTCGGAAAGCATCCTGGCGATGCCGGAAGGCGTCATCTCCACAGAGCAGGCGGCAGAAGGCTCCGAAAGTTCAGCCGTAGGGAATCGGGATTCGTCACATGAAACGAACACGTGTAGTGAAAAAGCTGCAAGGGCCAGTGCTGCCAGCGCCGGCATCCTCATTTCTGTTCTGAAATTCTTCATTTCTTCTCCTGACTTCGTCAATGCGTCACCCAGAATTTGTCATCGAACAGTGGGGCCAGCC
>CAYFVE010000042.1:0-17498 GCA_964346605.1 uncultured Muribaculaceae bacterium
ACCTCATTCCGGCCGGTACTGGCCAGAAGGAGATCCAGGACATCCTGGTTGGTCGCAAGGACGAGTACGAAACAGAAATGAACGAGCTCTGACGAACTCCAGTATCCGGAACACACAATCTGTAATAGAATGGGCTGGCCAACACTTTCGGGCCAGCCCATTTTTTTACACGACGCGGTGTAAGGTGCACGACCATCCGTGCAAGTACACTTCAGGTAAGCATTTTTTTGAGGATTTTTAGTCATATTCATTATATTTGCTTATGGTACTGCAAGTAGAACGCGCTTAACAATATTCAGAAATGAAAAGAATCTTTATCGCAGCTCTGCTGGCTTTGGTTGCAGGGCTGAACGCCAGGAGTCAAGACAATGTCGTAAAGAGCATCATTGAACTCGGCCGTACGGACAACCGCACGATGGAACACGTGGACTTTGTCAGCAACAGGATTGGAGGCCGCCTGATCGGTTCCGCAGCCCTTGCTGAAGCGGAGTCCTGGGTCAGGGAGAAATTTGAATCCTGGGGACTTGAAGTCAATGTACAGGAAGTGGGTGAAATCAATGTCGGCTTCAACAGAGGTCCTTGGAAAGGCAGAATGCTGAGCGAAGACGGTATGGCCCTGCATTTCGGAACCCCTTCCTACACAGCCGGAACCAAAGGAGCGCAGAAAGGCCACGTACTGATCGAACCTAAGAGCGTCCAGGAACTGGAAAGGATGAAAGGCAGGCTGAAGGGAGCGTGAGTGCTTCTCGAAGGAGAGCCGGTTTCATCCTTGGCAATCGATATGACAAAAGATACCCTGGTCCTTGTCACGATTGAATTTTCAGAAACGGACAAAAAACCTGTGAAAAAGAGAGACACAATCATCCATTTCTACAAAGAAATGACAGCCGCGGGAGTACTGGGATTCATCTCTCCTGCAAAGGTCCCCATCCAGATACTATACGACAGGGTACACTGCTATGAAATCACGATGGAGACCCTGCCCTCAGTCTGTGACATAAGACTGGACGAAAACCAGTACAAAATCATATATGACAAGGCGAAAAGGAAAGAGGACTTCCAACTTGAGTTCGACATCCGCAATCATTTCTACAGAGGACCCGTAAAGTACCACAACGTCATCGGAATAATGCGCGGAAGCAAGTATCCGGATGAATATGTCCTCGCAGGCGCTCACCTGGATGCCTATGACGGGGGGACGGGAGCCGTGGATGACGGCAACGGAGTCGCCGTTACCATGGAGGCGGCGCGTCTGCTTGCGGAATCAGGAGCAAAGCCGGAAAGAAGCATTATGTTCTGCATCTGGACCGGAGAGGAGTTCGGCCTTCTCGGATCCAAGTTCTTTGTGGAGAACAAGACCGTTCCCCTCGATAAGATTTCCAACTATTTCAACCGCGACGGAGGTCCTCTCTGCTACACCGGCATCACTGTTCCCCCAGCGATGTACGAGGACTTCGACAAAATCGCCGGGCCTCTCAAGAATATGAACCCGGAATTCCCGTTCACTGTTAATGAACGTAAAGGTCAGCCACGTCCGCGCCCTACCGGAGCGGGAGGCAGCGACCACGCCTATTTCGCGATGAACGGAGTCCCCACCATATCCCCAAGCGAAACAGACCCGCTTGGCCGCAACTTCGAGTACAGCGAGATATGGCACACCGAAAACGACCTCTACAACAAGGTGATTCCTGAATATATGGACCACTCCTCAACCGTCACCGCCGTCCTTCTGTACGGCTTGGCCAATCTCGACCATCTTCTCTCCAGAGAAGGGTTGTACAAGAATCCGTAAACAGGTTACATCTTGTTTAGGAAGCACTGGATGGTGTTTTCCATCAGGCAACAGATCGTCATCGGACCTACGCCTCCGGGAACCGGAGTGATCACGGACGCCTTTGGCTCCACGGAAGTGAAATCGACGTCTCCACAGAGATCCCCGTTCTCGTCACGGTCCATTCCGACATCGATCACGGCTGCTCCTTCCTTGACCATATCTCCGGTCACGAACTTGGCCCTTCCGATGGCGACAACGAGAATGTCAGCCTGCCTGGTAAAAGCAGCAAGATCCTTTGTTCCTGAATGACAGATTGTTACAGTGGCATTCCTGTCAAGGAGAAGTTTGGAGACAGGAAGTCCGACAATCTGGCTGCGTCCTATGACGACAGCGTTCTTGCCGGCAATCTCGAAGTCCGCCGCCTCCAGTAGTTTGATGATTCCTTCCGGAGTGCAGGGCAAAACACAGGAAGTGTTGGGACGCTTCTGCCACAAGGCGGCAGTATTCAGAGGATGGAATCCATCCACATCTTTTCCCTGAGCTATCGCCTCGATGACTTTAGGCTCGCTGATCTGCTTCGGGAGAGGCAGCTGCACCAGAATTCCGTCAACCGTATCGTCTTCATTGAGTTCCGAAATCTTGTCGAGAAGTTCCTGTTCAGGAGTCTCGGCAGGCATCCTGACTGTCGTGTTCTTTATTCCGACGACATCGCAAGCCTTCGCCTTGTTCCTGACGTAGGTCTGGCTGCCCGGATCGTCACCGACAAGAATCACAACCAGATGAGGCACACGGCCATACTTTGCAGGGAATGTGGCGACCTGCTCCGCCATCTCGGCCTTAAGCCTGGCCGATAGTTCTTTTCCGCTGATGATCATATTCAAAAAACTATAATACCCAGTGACCGATGTCGGTCCTGTAGAAAAGATTGTCGCATTTGATCTTTCTGACTGCTGAAAAAGCCTTGTCACGCGCCTCGACGAGGTCCTTGCCAGGACCATCATCACACGCCCTCCATTGGTCAGCACCGAATCAACTCCTTCGACTCCATCTGTCAATTTGGTGCCCATATGATAGATGCGGACGTCCGGATCTGAAAGAGCGTCCTCGATACCCGTGATCTTGCAGCCTTTCTCGTAGGATCCGGGATAACCCTTGGAAGCCATCACGAAACCGAGGACAGGCTTGTCTGACCACTTGAGTTCCGGCATCATGGCAGACGCCGGGACAGTCAGTCCCTTCATTGCGACAGTGCCCTGAGGCAGGTCCAATGGAGAATCTCCCTCGGCAATGGCGCAGAAGACCTCGAAAATGTCCGTTTCCAGACGAGGCAGTACGACCTCCGTCTCAGGATCCCCGAAACGGCAGTTGAATTCCACGACCCTGATTCCGGTCGGAGTCTTCATCAAGCCACCGTAAAGGACTCCCTTGAACGGACAGCCCTCTGCCTCCATACCGGCTGCCACCGGCTTCATAATCTTTTCAAGAGCGAATTCATAGTCCTCGCCTGTTATGAAAGGCAGGGGGGAATATGCGCCCATACCTCCGGTATTAGGCCCCTTGTCGCCGTCAAAAGCACGCTTGTGATCCTGGGACAAGACCATTGGGAAAACCTCTTTCCCACAGACAAAGCAAAGGAATGAGAACTCCGGACCGGTCATAAACTCTTCGACCACAACCTTCCCCTTCCCGAATTTATCGTCCAGAAGCATATCCTTGAGGGCAGCCTCGGCATCCTGCAGAGTCTCCGGGATGACAACACCCTTTCCGGCAGCCAGTCCGTCATATTTCAGAACTACAGGGAATGAACCGCCTCTCACATATTCAAGGGCGCTGTTGTAATCCTCGAAAGTCTTGTACCCGGCAGTGGGAATGTTGTATTTCTTCATCAGACGCTTCGCGAAGTCCTTGCTGGACTCAATCGTCGCCGCCGCCATGGATGGACCGAATATCAATTCGCCTGCATCGGTGAACGCATCCACGATTCCTCTTGAAAGGGATGCCTCAGGACCGACCACAGTGAGGTCAATCCCGTTTTCCTTAGCGAATGCAAGAAGTTCGTCAACCTGAGTGTCACCGATGGGAACACATTCGGCCTGCCGCGCGATGCCGGCGTTGCCTGGTGCGCAGTAAATCTTTCCCACGTGGCTGGAGCGCGAGAGAGCATCTACGATAGCGTGTTCTCTTCCGCCTCCGCCGACAACCAGCACCTTGGCATCGTGCAAAGCGGACATCCTCAGGCGGAATTCGGCAAACGCCTTCTTGTCTAGTTCAACGTTGCTGTTTTTCCACGGCAACAGAGCATTGATTCCCATATTCTAATGTTTGAAGTGTCTTTCTCCGGTGAAGAGCATCGTAATGCCAAGTTCATTGCACTTTCTGACAGAGTCCTCATCGCGGATCGAACCGCCAGGCTGGATGATGGCCCTGACGCCATATTCAGCAGCAAGGGTGACACAGTCATCGAACGGGAAGAATGCATCGGAAGCAAGCACCAAACCAGCATCCCTTACATCGACACCCTCTTCCTTGAGAGTGGCCGCAGCCTCCTTAAGAGCGATCCCGGCGGAACCGACACGGTTCATCTGTCCTGCGCCAACACCATAGACCATCCCGGCCTTGCCAACCACGATGGCGTTGGACTTGACATGCTTCACAACCCTCCAGGTGAAATCCAAATCGACGAGCTGATCCTCTGTCGGCTTCAACTCGGTTACGCACTGCCCTGCGGAAGCAGGAGCGATCTCAAGGTCCTGGTTCTGAACAAGCAGACCGCCGTTCACCGACACACAGCTCATCTGCTCCGTAATCCTGCCTTCCATATTCACCTTCAGAATCCTAAGGTTCTTTTTGGCTCGAAGCAGTTCAAGCGCATCCGGAGCGAAGGAAGGGGCCATAACTATCTCAAGGAATATCGGCTTTAGAAGTTCCGCCACCTCAAGATTGACCTCGCGGTTGAATGCGACTATACCTCCGAAAATGGAAGTCTTGTCACCTTCATAAACCTTCTTCCACGCATCCACAACATCTTTCCCGATTGCCGCACCGCAAGGGTTCATATGCTTAAGGCCGACTGCGAAAGGCTCTTTGGTGAACTCACGCACTATGTTGAGAGCGGCGTTGGCATCCTGGATGTTGTTGTAGGAGAGTTCCTTTCCGTTCAACTGCTCGGCAGTGGCCAATGAATACGGTGCCGGCTGAAGAGTCTTGTAGAACTTCGCGCTCTGGTGAGGATTCTCGCCATAACGGAGTTCCTGACAGATGTCATATTCAAGGAAAAGCTTCTCAGGAAGACCTGCCTGGGCACGCATATATGTTGCTATCGCGCTGTCGTACTCCGCGGTGTGGGTGTAGGCCTCCGCCGAAAGTCGGAGACGTGTTTCGCGGGAAGTGCAACCGTCTCTCTTAAGTTCGCCGATGACGGCCGCATAATCCTCAGGATTCACTACGATCGTGACTGACTGCCAGTTCTTTGCGGCGCTGCGTACCATCGAAGGCCCCCCAATGTCGATGTGCTCGACGGCATCTTCCATCGTGACATCCGGCTTGGCGATAGTCTCACGGAAGGGATAGAGATTGACACAAACGAGGTCGATCGTCTCGATGCCATTGTCCGCAATCTGTTTCATATTGTCAGGAATATCCCTCCGGGCCAGGAGGGCACCGTGGATCTTCGGATGAAGAGTCTTGACTCGTCCGTCGCAGATTTCCGGGAATCCTGTCACATCGCTAACGCTGGTTACCGGCAGGCCAGCCTCCTTCAACATCTTCATTGTGCCGCTGGTAGAAAGGATTTCCCATCCCAGGGACACAAGTTCCCGGGCGAAATCAACCACGCCCGTCTTGTTGCTAACACTGATTAAAGCACGCATATCACTTAATTGTTATTATGATTCAACATCTGTAATTCTCTTCAAGTCACACAGCAGCAAGGAACCGTCGGAATCCCTCAAGTGCATTCCACCGCCCTCGCACCACTTCCAGTACCGGCATTCCCCGCATTCTTCCTTCTTCATCCAAGTCCTGTCCCGGAATTGCTGGAAACGGTCAGTCCATACATCCCAGAAATCATCATTGTAAATGTTTCCCTGGTGATAGTCAGCCCTGATGCTTGTGCAGGCGGAGACAGACCCGTCGATCAGAACCGACCCGATGATCACACCCGCCTCGCAATGAAAGAAATGATTTCTCACCTCGCCTTCATAGCGTCCCAGAAAGCCCTCGCATCCGTAACTGGCTTCTATACGCCCTTCCTTTCTGGTCTCCCTGATAAAGTCCAGCATACCCCGGTACATCTCCGGCGGCAGCAGAAGATCCGGATTCACAGCTGCGCGACCCTCAGGGAAGATGGAGAAAAGCCTCCACCGCTTAAGCCCCAGATCAATCAGAAGTTCTTTGATTTCAGGAAGTTGAGGATAATTCTTTCGATTGACGCAGGTTACTACATCGAAGGCTATTGATTTTGACTCCAGAGCCATTCTCACCGCCTCAACTGAACGGTCGAAACTATGCTCACGGCCACGAAGCCATTCGTGGTTATCCTTGAGGCCATCCAGACTGACAGTCATAGAGTGGAGTCCCGAAGCAAGCAGACCGGAAAACCTTTCACGAGTAAGGGCGAAGCCATTGGTGACCATACCCCAGGGGAATCCCCTTTCGTATATTCCTTTGCCGCACTCTTCCAGATCCGCACGCATAGTCGGCTCCCCGCCGGAAACGACCACGAAGACCTTGTGAGGGTCGGTCCTGGCAGCTATTCCGTCCAGAACCCTGAAGAAGTCCTCCTTCGGCATATCCGGAATCCGGGATGACAACTTGCAGTCGCTGCCGCAATGCAGACATTCAAGGTTGCACCTCAGCGTGCACTCCCAGAAAAGCTGACGTAAAGGATGGTCCTTTGTCTCGGACCTCCTCAACGACCTTGCTATGTCGAGCGCAAGCCTGCGTCTAAGGGAGAGTTCACCCATAATCTATAGAAGGTGAATGTCCACACCCGGCGTGTCGGTGACCTTTCCGATCACTGACGCCCTGTCGCCGTAGCCGACGAGGATGTCAATCGCCTTCTGAGCCTCTGATCCGTCGAGCGCAAGCACCATTCCGACGCCCATATTGAAGATGTTGAACATCTCCCTGTGAGGAATCCTCCCGTACTTTTCCAGGAATCGGAAAATCGGAAGAATGTTCCAGGAACCTTCCTCAACCTCGATGCCCTGTCCTTCCCGAAGGATTCTGGGGATGTTCTCATCGAAGCCTCCGCCAGTGACGTGGGCGACTCCGTGGACATCGCAGTTCCGGATCACATCGAGGACCTGCCTGACATAGATTCTGGTAGGAGTCAGTGCGACGAGTCCCAGCGGCTGGTCCGATTCCAGTTCCGGATAGGCCATGTGGAGGTCCAGCCCATTGTCCGAGAAGATTTTTCGAACAAGACTGAATCCATTGCTGTGGACGCCTGTGGAAGCGATTCCGACAAGGACGTCCCCTGCCTTCACTTTGGAGCAATCGATAAGTTTCGACTTCTCGACAACACCTGTGGTGAAGCCTGCGATGTCATACTCCCCGTCCTCGTACATACCAGGCATCTCAGCGGTCTCTCCGCCGACCAGGGCGCAGCCTGCCTGACGGCATCCCTCCGCGACTCCTGCCACTATGTCCTCAACCACTTCCGGCCTCGTCTTGCCCTGAGCTACATAGTCGAGGAAGACGAGCGGTTCAGCACCCTGTGCAAGTACATCGTTGACGCACATGGCGACGGCATCGATCCCGATCGTGTCGTGCTTGTCCATCGCGAACGCTATCTTGAGTTTGGTGCCCACTCCGTCAGTCCCGCTGACAAGGATAGGTTCCCTGATGTTCAACTTCGAAAGATCGAACATCCCTCCGAACGATCCGATGTTTCCCATCACACCGGGCCTGTCGGTAGAAGCGACGTGCTTCTTTATTCTGCGGACAACGTCGTAGCCTGCCTCGAGGCTCACGCCTGCCTTCTCGTAGTCAACTGCCATATTATCTTAAAATTTATTTTCATTCTTGACTTCCTCGTAACTCGAATAGAGCGCCGTAGGATAATTGCCGTCGAAGCAGGCCATACACAAGTCACTCCTATGCCCCGCTTCAAGGAGCCCTTCGTAGGAGAGAAAGCCCAGAGAATCCGCCTCGATCATCCTGCAAGCCTCTTCAAGAGTCCTAGATGAGCAAAGGATCTCCTCTTTAGTGGACATATCCACTCCGTAGTAGCAGGGGTTCTTCATCATCGGACTGGCGATTCTGACGTGGACCTCCCTGGCTCCCGCCTCGCGAAGCATCCTTACTATCCTCAATGATGTGGTGCCCCGCACAATGGAGTCGTCGATGAGGGCTATCCTCTTGCCCTTCACAATGCTGCCGACCGGAGAAAGCTTCATCTTGACACCCTTGTCCCGGAGCTCCTGGGACGGCTGGATGAAGGTACGGCCGATGTACTTGTTTTTTATCAGGCCCATTTCGTTAGGAAGTCCGCTGGCCTCCGCATAACCTGACGCGGCGCTGAGGCTGCTGTCAGGAACACCTACGACGATGTCCACGTCCGCAGGCTTCTCCCTCCACAGGATCTTTCCGCTCTCCTTCCTGTAAGTGTGGACATTGCATCCTTCGATGTCGCTGTCGGGGCGAGCGAAATAGATGTACTCCATCGCGCACATGGCGTGGCGCTGGTACTCCGAATAGAAGTTGCTTCTTATGCCGTGATGGTCCACGGAGACTATCTCTCCCGGCTCCACGTCACGGATGTACTCGGCGCCGATAGTGCTGAAAGCACAGGTCTCGGAACTGATGACATAGCCGTCGCCAAGCCTGCCGATGGCAAGAGGCCTGAGGCCGTACTTGTCACGGATGGCATAGAAGCGGTTCTGGGTCATAATGAGGAATGCGAAAGCTCCTTCTATCATATTCAGGGCTTCCTTTATGGGGTAAATCCTCGGACTGTTCCTTTCTGTCGGATCCTTTTTGATCAGGTGGGCGAGAATCTCGCTGTCAGATGTGGACTGGAAGAGACTTCCGCGATCTTCAAGGTACTTTCTCAACTCTGCTGAGTTGACCACGTTGCCGTTGTGGGCAAGGGCGAAATCGCCGCTGTTATGGTGAAAAAGAAAAGGCTGGACATTCTCGATCCCACGTCCTCCCGAAGTGGTGTAGCGGACGTGGCCGATGGCCATATCCCCTTTAAGGACAGCAAGGTTGTCCGTGTTGAAGACCTCGGTCACAAGACCGAGACCCTTGACACGCTGCATCTGGCCATCGTTGTTGACTGAGACAATTCCGCAGCCCTCCTGGCCGCGGTGCTGGAGAGAGTGAAGTGCGTAATAGGCCACTTCAGCGGCGTGGGGGACACCCCATACACCGAAAACTCCACATTCTTCGTTTAGTTCTTTAGGGTACATTTACTAACGACTGACTGAAATGCAAATTTAATCAATATTGGGGAATATTTCTTTCCCTTTCCGGGCAAAATTCGGATATTTGTCGTATGGACATAAGAAAGATTGTTTTCGCTACAGGCAACCGCGGCAAACTCCGCGAGGCCTCAGAGATTATGGGGAAAGGCTATGAACTTTTCACCCCCGAGGACTTCGGCATAACGGAAGACATTCCCGAGACAGGAGAAACCCTTGAGGAGAATTCTCTCCAAAAGGCTGAATATATCCACGAGCGCAAGGGATGCGACTGCTTTGCGGATGACACCGGCCTTGAGGTAGATGCCCTTGGAGGAGCTCCGGGAGTCTATACGGCGCGCTATGCCGGCGAAGGCAAGGATTTCGACAAGAATATGGACAAGGTGCTTTCAGAGTTGCAGGCTCTTGAAGATGGAAAGACGCCTGTCAGCCGCAGGGCACGCTTCCGCAGTGTCGTGACATTGATCCTGGAAGGAGAAGTCCACCAGTTCGAGGGCACGATGGAAGGCACGATCGCCTTGAAGAAATCAGGTCGCGGCGGCTTCGGATACGATCCGATATTCATACCGGACGAGTACCCCGGACAGACGGCAGCCGACATCACGGAAGAACAGAAGAACGAAATCTCCCACCGAGGCAAGGCTCTCCGAGCCATGGCCGAGTTCATCAAAAGCAGGTGAGTCACCCGTAGATATCCCTCAGGACTGCCAGAGAACGGACGTTGACGGAAGATTCTGTGTGGTACTCGATGTAGCGAAGAATTGATTCGGCGATTCCATTGCGGTCAATTCCGCTGAGAGGAATCAGCATCGCTTCGCCGAAAGGCTTGCCAAGCAGGCCTTCGATCTGCAAGAGATGGTCTCCGGCGAACGGCGCCAGACCGAAAGTGTCCGGATTGAATCCAAGAACGGAGCACAGTTCCAGAAGAAACAACAGATGGAAATTAGCGAAATCGCTCTGAAGCGCGTCCAGCGTAAGAATTTCCTTCTTCAGCCAATCAGCGAGACCATCCTCGTTTGTCTGGTCTTTCACGACACGGTACAGCACTTCGCTGATGAAAAGGGTCATTGTGTTTTTGTGAATATTCCCCCTTATCCCGTTAAGAGGAGCGACGTTCACAAAGCCACGCGCGTACCAGAGATCCGATTTCGGGTTTTCGGTCACCTCGGCTTCAAGAATATTCAGAGGCAGGAAAAGGGCCATCGGCGTCCTGGGGCTGATGCGGACAAGAAAACCCCTCCTTCCATATTCAGTGCTCAGAGTGTGCAGGACTATGGAATTCTCACCGAATTTGGTGTGGTTAAGAACAATCAGCTCAGCCTTTGATTTCATTTCACTGCAAAGATAGTAAAATCCTGCGGTGGCATATTCATTGATGGACAAATGGAAATTGCTATTTTTGCACTATGAAAATGAAATTCCTGACAGCGGCGTCGCTGGCGGTAATCGTCAGCACTGCCGCAATGGCCCAGTCCCAGAGTTTTCAGCTTGGGAAATGGACTGAAATACAGAACTCTATCCTTAAGGAACTGACCCGCTCGTACGTTGATTCCCTTCCTCTCGACCGCATCGAGCGCGCCGGAATCGATGCAATGCTCCAGAATCTGGACCCTTACACTGTCTATATCCCAGAAGAGGAGAATGAAGATCTCCAGATGATGATAGGCAAAAGTTACGGAGGAATCGGTGCGGTCATCTACAAGCCGGACAAGGACGGCAACGTCATCATCAACGAGCCGTACAAGAACTCGCCTGCCGAAAAGTACGGTCTGAGGTGCGGAGACGAGATTATGGAAATCGACGGAGTCTCGACACACGGTCTGACCAGCCAGGAATGCTCCGACAGGATGAAGGGGAAGCCGGGCACGACCGTAAAGTTCAAGGTTCTCAAACTCAGGAGCGGGAAGGAGGAGGAAATAGATGTCCTGCGTGAAAGGATCCATCTACCGGATGTTGAATATTACGGTATGGTGAATGACACGACCGGCTACATCTACCAGTCCGGATTCACGGACAATGTCTCCGGAGAAATCCGAAACGCTGTCCTTGACCTGAAGAAACAGGGAATGAAGAAACTGGTTCTTGACCTCCGCGGCAACGGGGGAGGCCTGATGAACGAGGCTATAAGCATAGTATCCCTCTTTGTTCCCAAGGGTTCGCTCGTCGTTTCCTCTAAAGGAAAAGGCGACAGCACGTTGCAGGAATACAAGACCACATCCGAGCCTATAGACACGAAGCTGCCTGTCGTCATAATGGTGGATTCCGGTTCGGCGTCTTCTTCGGAGATAGTCACCGGAGCCCTTCAAGACCTTGACAGGGCCACAGTGATGGGCACCAGGACTTACGGCAAAGGACTTGTCCAGAGCATCCGTCCGCTGCCGTACAACGGCCAGTTGAAGGTGACCACCGCCAAGTACTACACTCCGTCAGGGCGCTGCGTCCAGGCCATAGACTACGCCCATCGCAACGAGGACGGCAGCGTAGGACACATTCCTGACTCATTGACTCACGAATTCAAGACTGCCCACGGCAGGACGGTACGCGACGGAGGAGGAATCACGCCTGACTACATAATCCCCGGTCACGAGTACAGCCGGCTGACATATTCGCTGGTTGTTTCGGGAATCATTCAGGACTACGCTATCCACTTCGTCCGCAATCACGAGAGCATCCCGGAGGACTACCACTTCACAGATTCAGACTGGAAAGATTTCCTCGAATTCGCAAAGACAAAGGAATTCGACTACAGATCCTCAGCAAAAACCTACTTCGACCGGGTGAAGAAAGAACTTGAGAGCGACGGACTGGCCGATAGCATGAAGGACCAGATCAGCGCATTGGAAAAGGCTCTGGAGATGGACAAAGAGACCTTCCTGAATCTCAAGAAGGATGAGATCGTGCCTTTCATCGAAGAAGAGGTCGTGGTACGTTACTGGTTCCAGGCCGCCGGAGTCAAACTCCGTCTGCGCTACGACAATCAGCTTAAGGAAGCCCTCACAAAGCCGCTGATCCAGTTCTGATCCAGGTGCAATCCCGCTCCTGGCCGCTCTGTCAGTTCAGATGGAGGTGACCTTGATGACATCGACCGTCAGGATGCAATCTTGCCCTTGGCCGCTCTGTCAGTTCAGGGCCAAATGTCTGCCAGTTCAGGGACGATGCTTTCAGACAGTTCAGGGACGCAGACCAACCGGTTCATATTTAGGACCAGCGCCTCCATTATCGGCCCCGTGGCGGATAAAACATTGAATCATAGGTAGTTACGAAATTCTCCTCTCTTGTTACAGAGAGGAGAATTTCACTATTCATTATTAATCAATAAGATACGAGTCACGCCTAATGTATCGTCCTGAAAAAAGTTTACCAAAAATGTAAGCTTTTATGGATACTAAATGCTATCGAGCCATGCAGCGAGCTCAAGAAAAAATACCCATATCAGGACGTCATTGTCCTAACTCTTTAATATCCAATGTCGGTAAACTTTTTTCAGGACTAGACATAATTATCAAAAACCACCAGACAGTTGCCTTATTCGGCAGAACCTTCGATCAGTTCGTAATCAAGGAGACGCTGCTCGAGGTTGGCGGCCTTGACACGGATCTTGACAGGATCTCCGAGACGGAAAATCTTGCCGGTGCGCTTGCCGGTGATCTGGTACTTCTCCTCATCGAAGTCAAAGAAGTCAGACCGGATGTCGCGTAAAGCGACCATACCTTCGATCATCGTCGGCTTGATCTCCACGTACATTCCCCAGTCGGTCAGGCCTGAAATGGAACCCTCGAATGTCTGCCCCACCTTATCCTGCATATATTCGATGAGTTTGTACTTGATAGAGTCGCGCTCCGCGTTCGCAGCGATCTGCTCGCGTTCGGAAGCATGCTTGCACTGGAGTTCATAGTATTCCTGATTCTGGCTCTCCCTATTGTCAAGGTACATTGCCAGAAGCCTGTGGACCATAGTGTCAGGGTAGCGGCGGATCGGAGAAGTGAAGTGAGTATAGAACTTGAAGGACAGACCGTAGTGGCCGATGTTCTCGGTTGTGTAGATCGCCTTTGCCATGGAGCGGAGGGCTATCATCTGGAAAGCGTTGCATTCAGGCGTACCCTTTGCTGCCGCGAGAAGGGTGTTCAGGGAATTTGCGATGTCGGGGCCATTGCCTGTAGGCCCCATCTTGTAGCCGAAGTTGCCCACGAACTCGCTGAGTCCGGCAATCTTATCCGTGTTCGGTTCTCCATGCACACGATAGACAAACGTCTTCGCATTCTTGTCCGCCTTTCCGTCCATCCTGCCGGATGTAGCGATATATTCAGCGACAGACCTGTTGGCGAGAAGCATAAATTCTTCAATCAGCCAGTTGGCTTCCTTGGATATTTTCTCATATACCCTTACAGGACGTCCCGCGGCATCCACCTCGACCTTCATTTCAGGACGTTCGAAACTTATTGCTCCAGCCTTGAAACGATTCTTTCTGAGAATCGCAGCGAGATTACGGAGCGTAAGAATGGCTTCCTTGATCTCCTTCGGGATAAGACAACCTTCGATTACTCCCTCGCCCATCGCCGCCTCTTCCTTACCGGCCAGCTTTGCGGCGGCCTCAGGCGAGGCTTCCAGCACAGGGTCCTTGACCGGAGCCGATTTCCCGTCGGTGCCTCCGCGAAGTTCCATATTCAGGGAGGCCTCACCATTGTCGATGATCTGCTGGGCGGTTTCATAGGCGAAACGGTAGTCGGAACAGGTCACGGTACGACCGAACCAGCGGGAGATGATCTGAGCCTGAGGAGTGATCTCGAAGACAGTGGAAAAAGTCAGTTTGTCCTCGTTCGGGCGCAATGAACAGAGTTTGTTGGAAAGTTTCTCCGGCAGCATCGGAACAGTCCTGTCAACCAGATAAACGGATGTTCCCCGGCTCTGCGCCTCCTGGTCCACAATGTCGCCCGGTCTTACATAGTAGGAGACATCGGCGATATGGACTCCTACCTCGAAATTGCCGTTGGAGAGTTTCTTGAACGACAATGCGTCGTCGAAATCCTTTGCATCGGCAGGATCTATGGTGAATGTAAGGGTTTTCCTGAAGTCCTTGCGACCCTTCAGGTCCTTTTCTGTTATCTTGTCTGAAATCTTGTCTGCAGCTTCTTCCAGAGCAGGTTCAAACCTGTATGGGAGGCCATATTCAGCAAGTATGGCGTGCATTTCCGTCTCGTTTGCCCCCGGCTCTCCAAGCACGTCCACGATGTGGCCTTGAGGATTCGGTTCCCCTCTCTGCCAACTGTCGATGACTGCTGCCACCTTGTAGCCTTTCTTAGCCCCGTCAGGAATTTTCGAGAAGTCAACAGAGATGTCGTAAGGCATAGATCTGGACTGCATCAGCACCCAGGCCTGCTTGCCTACGGTGTGCAGAATTCCGACGAACGGCGTGTGACTGCGCTCCACGATCTCCACTATCTCGCCTTCACGGCGCCTTCCGGAGTCGCGCGCCGGAGCTTCCTTGCCTTTCTTTCCTCCCTTCGGGCTGAAAATCCTGGCCAGAGGTTTCTGTCTTGTGACCACGCATTTGACAATGTCTCCGTTCAGCGCTCCGCGAGTCTTGGATGCTTTCACGAACACATCGTCATCCTTGACATTGCCTTCAGGAATCACAAAGACGAATCCGTCCCTTGTCATCTGTACCTTTCCGATCACTTCTTCAAATTTCTTCTTACCGCCTTGTCGTGAGCCAAACTGCCTTTCGTGGCTCTTCTTGAGGGACTGCCTTCCGTTCTTTGCGCCACCCTGACGCTTGTTTGCTTTCTGCATTACTTAATAATTACTTAATTTGAGCAAAGTTAACGAATGATATTGATTATCTTTGCATCATCGGTGATAAATTTAACAAGACAGCAGTATGCCTGACATTATAAAAGACAACAGGATCGTCCTGACTCTCGACGCCGGAGGAACCAATTTCGTATTCGGAGCGATGAAAGGCGGTGAATATTTCGGCAGCACCCTGGTACTCCCTTCCAATGCATCCAACCTTGACTTATGCCTTCAGGCGATGGAATTGGGCTTCGGTACTCTTGTCGAAAGGCTTGACGGAGCGAAGCCTGTAGCGATCAGTTTCGCATTTCCCGGCCCTGCGGACTATCCTGAAGGAATCATCGGAGGCTTCCTTCCGAATTTTCCTTCCTTCAGGGACGGAGTAGCTCTAGGAGCCTTTCTCAAGCAAAAATTCGGAATCCCCGTCTTCATCAACAACGACGGAGACCTCTACGCCTTCGGAGAAGCCTTGGGAGGAGCGCTTCCGGAAATCAACGGAAAGTTGGCCGAATATGGAAGCGCGAAGCGCTATCACAACCTGATCGGCTACACCTTCGGAACCGGATTCGGAATCGGGACCGTCATTGACGGAAGGCTGAACAGAGGAGACAACTCCTGCGTGGAGACTTTCTGTCTCAAGCATCCTGACAGGCCGGATATCATCGTCGAGGACGGGGTCTCCATACGGGCCATAAAGAGAGTATATGGCGAACTGACCGGAAATCCAAAGCACGGACTGGAGCCCAAGGACATCAGCGAAATCGCCAGAGGAGAGCGAGAAGGAGACCGGAAGGCCGCTTTGATGGCATTTGACAAGATGGGAGAAGCGGCCGGGGACGCAATGGCGACCGCAGTCACCCTGATCGACGGACTGATCGTCATCGGAGGCGGTATAATGAACAGTTCCGACCTTCTGATGCCTGGAATACTACGCGCGATGCGAGGAAAGATCCACCAACTGACCGGAGAGGAACTCAACCGGGTCCAGATGAAGGTGTTCAATCTGGATGACCCTCAGGAATTCGGGGATTTCGCGAAAGGCGAAGCCAGAAGGCTGAAGGTCTATGGCAGCGACAAAGAAGTCGTTTACGACCCGCTGAAGCGGATAGGAGTGATGTGCTCGAAGATCGGAGCAAGCAAGGCCATTTCCCTGGGAGCCTACGCCTTCGCACTTACCGAACTTGACAGATAGCCGATGAATATGTACCCTCTCAAATTCAAGCCATGGCTCCGCACGATGGTGTGGGGCGGCCAGAAAATCGCCGAATACAAGAACATTGTCACGAACGAAGAAAGAATAGGAGAAAGTTGGGAGATTTCCGCCGTGGAAGGCCACGTCTCCGTGGTGGAGAACGGGCCGCTCTCAGGAAGGACCCTGACAGAACTGATGAAGGAATACAAGGACAGGCTTGTCGGGAAGAAAGTATATTCCAAAACCGGGGACGAGTTCCCGCTCCTGATCAAGTTCATTGATGCGAAGGAAGACCTTTCGATCCAGGTCCACCCGGATGACAGGCTGGCTTCCATAACGAATCCGGGGATGAAGGGCAAGACCGAGATGTGGTACGTCATCGGCGCCGATGAAGGGGCCCATCTCCTCAGCGGACTCAAACGGAAGATCACTCCAGAGGAATATGAAGAAAAGGTCAAAGACAACACAATAACGGATGTCCTTGTCCGTCACGACATCCGGCCGGGGGACGTTTTCTTCCTGCCTGCCGGACGGATCCACGCAATCTGCGCCGGATCATTCGTGGCGGAAATCCAGCAGACCTCCGATCTCACCTACAGAATCTACGACTACGGCCGCCCCGGGCTTGACGGCAAGCCTCGCGAACTTCACGTCCAGCAAGCCCGGAAGGCAATCGACTACAACGTCTATCCTGACTACAAGACCGGATATTCAAGAAAAAAGAATGTCGAAATCACGCTTGCTGAATGTGAGTATTTCACAACCAGTCTTTTCGACCTGGACAAGCCGGTTCCCATGGACATCTCCGCGCTGGACTCGTTCGTCATCGTCATCTGCATCGCAGGCAAGGGAATCCTGATTGACAAGGAAAGCGACGGCTCTCTCCACAGGCTTGAACTGAAGCAGGGGGAGACAGTGCTCATTCCAGCGTCATCAGACACCATCGAACTTCACCCTGACGGAGCAATGTCCTGCCTTGCCAGCCGCATAGAATAAACCCTGCTGCCGCCGGATCAGGTAGAAACAGGATGTGGAAAAGAAATTTCTGAGGCAAGGGACTCCGGCAATCGGTTTCCAGAGCCTTCTCGGCCGAAGATTGAACTTGACTTTATAGTGAGGGTTGATCAGCCAGAGAGTCCTGTCAATTATTGAATATCCGGTCTGTCGGCAGATGGACTCGAATTTTTCAGCAGTCATCCTAGAACGCTTGATCTGAAGCAGTTCATTTATGTTGGACTCGCTTGCTCCGAACATCCTCAGCCACATTCTGTACATCCCCTCAGGGAGAAGGTGGGCATAAGGAATCTTCGAG
>CAYFVE010000043.1:0-10648 GCA_964346605.1 uncultured Muribaculaceae bacterium
CCTGGGACAAAGGTGTAGTTGGTGTACATTCGCACTTCCTCAAGAAGCTTTGGGGTCCGCAGGTCAACTATCACGAAGAAAGGGACCTCGTCAATCTTTCCGTCAACGACGAATTTGAACACGCCTTCCAGGGCTGCACGTCCTCCACCGATAGTCTGGAACACCGGAGTGAAACTTACCGAAGACGCGTTGAATCTCGGGACGAAACCTTCCGCGAAACGCCTGATCCCTTCAAGGCCTTCAAAGCGTTCGTAAGGAGTGTCAATCACAGGAGGCTCGTTCCAGAACATTTTCCTTTCCCTGAAGAGAGCCACGACTCCGTCCACGTCTCCCTCGCACAGCGTGTTCACGAACAGCATATCAGGGGAGTCTTCCTTGACATCTTTGATCAGGTCCTTGTACAGTCTTTCAAGTGTGCAGGTTGTCCTTACCGGGATTTCTTCGGATTTTTTTTCCTGTGTCGCACAGGCTTGGACAAACAGCGTTGAAACAGCCAGAAATGTGATAAGTGTTTTACTCATAGCGTCTTTAATATATTTGTACTATATGTAAAGATAGCAATTCCTTGTGTACTATTTTAAGATGTCCACTTATTGTCCATAAAAAAATATTTGCAGATATGAAAAAAGAGCTACCTTTGCGGTGTACTATTAAACTAACACACTGTACGTGGTGTAATTCCTTGTAGCGGATTAGAGATTTGAGGCTAATGTTGAAAATGAAAAAAAAATAAACGGAAATGAAATCTAAACAAATCATCGCAATTTTAATGCTTCTTGCAATTCCATACGTTTCTTATGCAAAGGAGGACTGGAGAGGAAAGGTCATTGATGAGAAAGGGGAGCCTGTGGCTTTCGCCAACGTTGTGCTCCTTTCAAAGGCGGACTCGTCAGCCGTAGTCGGAGCCACAACTGATGAGAATGGCGAATATAATATCACCGGCAATGACAAGGAACTCATCCTTATGGTCGCTATGCTGGGTTACGAAACAAGTTACAGCGTTCCTGCTGACAATATGACAATTATTCTCAAAGCTCAGGCGGAGTTTCTTGAAGGGGCGGCCATAAGTGTGGTTATGCCGAAGACCAGGATTTCTCCCGAGGGTCTCCAGACATCGGTAAAAGGTTCTGTCCTTGAGAAGATCGGCACCGCGAATGATGTGCTTGCACGCACTCCCGGAATAATAAAGGACCACGAAGGAATCAAGGTGATCGGAAGAGGAACGCCGATTGTCTATGTCAATGGACGCAGACTTACCGACTCAAGCGAACTGGACAGGATTCTGAGTTCCGACATTCAGAGCATCGAGGTTATAACGAACCCGGGAGCACAGTATGATGCGACAGTCAATTCTGTTGTCAAGATCAGGACAGTACGCAGGCAGGGAGACGGCTTCGGCTTCAGCGCCGGACTCAAGGACGCACAGTCCCTCAGCCAGAAAGACCACAACGACCCTTCTGTAGACTTGAATTTCAACTACCGCAATGGCAATGTCGATTATTTCGCAGGAGCCAACTACTGGAGAGTCACAAACTTCCAGAAATCCGATCTCTACAAGGAGATAATGTCATCTCCGAAGTTCATTGACAAGGGCACACTCAATGCGGATATTATTCAGAACGGGATTGCCACCAATGCAGGTATCAACTGGCAGATCGCCGACAACCATTCACTTGGTTTCAAAGTTGAGTTCACTGATGTCCTCAGCGAGGATGTCGACCAGGCGATTAATGATCAGGTTTCCAGAGACGGAGCCCTTTATGAGAAACTCCTTACAATCGGCCGCAGCGGCAACGTCGGTGATCCTCATAAATTGAATGCCAACACCTACTACAATGGTTCTTTCGGCAAATTCGGTGTCGATTTCAATGCCAACTACTTCTACACCGGCGGTCGTGGCTATCAGAATGCCATCGAGACCAGCTCCCTCGGCATCGATGCCGATGTGGACAACGAGAGCGAGACAAAAAACAACCTTTACGCAGCCAAGCTCGTGCTTTCATACCCTATTGGGAGAGGCTCTCTCCAGCTCGGCACAGAGGATGTCTTCACAAAGAGCACAGACAGTTACTTCATCACTGGAGCCGATGTCGCAAACTCAAGCTCTGAGGTCCACGAGAGCAACTACGCCGGATTCGCGACTTATTCCTTCATGCTCCCTAAGTTCGGCCAGATGAGCGCCGGCCTCCGTTACGAGCACGTTGGGTATGAATACTCCAACAAGCTTTTCGACGGAAGTTTCAGGCGTGACTACGACAACTTCTTCCCGTCTGTTTCCTACTCCAATGTTTTCGGTCCTGTGCAGACAATGCTCAACTTCAGCAGCAAGACTGTCCGTCCGGACTTCTCCATGCTCAGCAACGCGATACGCTACAACAGCCGTTACCTCCTCCAGGGAGGAAATGCCAAACTTCAGCCTAAGATTTCAACAGACCTCGGTCTCACTACAGTCTGGAAGTTTGTCACCTTTATGGCTAACTACAGGAAGGTTGACGATATGTTCGTCACGTGGTCATTGATCTACAATGATGAAGGTGTAATACTCGTTTCCGCAAAGAATCTGGAAAAGCCTTTCAGAGGTCTTACTGCCTACTTCAACCTGACTCCTACAATCGGAATCTGGTCACTCAACTATACTTTCGGTGTCCAGAAGCAATGGCTCACCATAGATGCCCCCGATACACGTGAGGAAAGCGGTTTCCGCGAAACAAAGTTCAACGACAAGCCTCTGCTTATAGCCCAGGGATTCAACACCTTCAGGTTCAAGCACGGCTGACAGGTCGAACTGGGTGGCGTCTTCTACAACAAGGGAAATACGAAGAACGTGCAGTTGACCAACAACTACTTCAATATGAGCGCTGCCGTCCAGAAGGCATTCCTTCCTGACCAGTCCCTGATAGTAAGGCTTGAGGGCGCTGACATCACGGGTACAGCTAAAAACAACATAAAGACTGATTTCGGCAATTACAAGGTTGCGCAGACCAACAGGATGGACACCCAAAGGATCACGCTCTCAGTCCGATACAGTTTCAACACGGCACGCATCAAGTACAAGGGAACAGGAGCCGGCAACGACACCATCGGTAGAATGTAAGTCAGTTTGTCCTGGTCGTCACTGACCAGGACATCTGATTCTCTTCAGGGCAGGATTATCTTATGGAAGTCACGGAAAATGATTAAATTTATTTGATTTTTCTTTATTTGAAATGATGTATGAACCGAACCTTTATGACTTGAAAGCAAAAGCACGCAAAGTTTATGAAGAGTATATCAAGTCTGGGTTGAAGATGACTCCTCCGGCGAAGGGCTACGGAGTTTCTTTCGTGCGTTTTGCCATCGATGAACCGGATATGTTCAGGCTTCTCTTTATGGAAAGGCAGGATTGCTCCGACTTGGATGGGTTTCTGGACGGTATAGGCTATAGAAAAGAAGTCGAGACATCCTTTTGTTGCACTTTCGGATTATCCCGGACGCAGGCAGAGTCTGTCTATCGTTCTGTATGGCTTGCTGTCTATGGAATGGCCTGCCACATTGTAAACGGAAACTGCCCGTTGTCCCTTGAGGAGGTCTCTTTCCAGGTCGGACACATCACAAGAGGTCTGGTGATGGCAGAAAGGGCCGGCACTGACGAACGGGAAGGGTATATTCCCGCAAGGGGGGACTCCGGCCCGGAAGGAAGTTCTGATGAGTATATCGGGAATGCATTCAAGTCCCTGCTCATGCAGAATATCCTTCTCAAGTCGCTTCTTGAATGCCCCCGGTATATTCAGGACAATGAATGGACAACTCTCGAAGGGGTACTGGACAGTGCTTTCGGCCTTTCCCGCAAGTCCTTGACGTCCCGCTACCCGGCACTTTCTCCGGCTGATTTCAGAATCATCCTCCTTTCCAAACTGGGCTTCTCAATTTCTTCGGCTGCGGATTTGCTGGGTATTTCTCCAGCCTCAGTCACAAAGGCGAGGCAAAGGTTGAAGACCAAGCTGGGGATTGATTCCATAGACAGGTTTGTCAGTATGCTTTAGTATGTCCACATATTGTCCATATCGCTTCCTTGTTCTTTTTGTTTTTGACAAGTAATTTTGTGACAGTAATTTAATTAACGTATGAGAATCGAGAACCTTGAAAATCTTGATGTCGCTTTCATCAGGAGAGTAGGACCTTTCGGACCGGAAAACCATAAGGTGATGTCGGACCTTCTGGAATGGTCGAGAGCGAATGGCCGACTTGGCAACGGGGTTGTCTTCGGGATAGCCCGGGATGTCAGCCATAACCCGGAACAAAGCATATATGATGCCTGCATAACTGTCGAGACGGGCTTCGAACCAGATGAGAAAGTCTCAAAAGGGGTTATTGCCGGAGGCAGTTACGCCGTGTTCAAAACGGCACATACCAGCAAAGCGGTAGAGCAATTCTGGCAGAGCCTCTTCGATGTTCTCCAAGAGGAGGGGCTGGTTTTGGATGAATCCCGCCCAGTATTGGAAAGATATTCCTCTGAGATGGTAAAGAATGGAATGTGTGAATTTTGTGTACCGGTCTGTTGATGGAAAAAATACAGCTTTATTGATATCGGCAGCCCTCTCTTTCAAATACTGCCACGTGGATCCGCACGATTCGGACCACCACGTCACAACTATTGTTGAGAAATGAAACACGAAATAAATCCGCATGATACTTCCCGCCTGAAGGCGTTTGAGCTTTGGATGGACTCGCCGATGCCTATGGTTACACTCACCAAGACACTTGATGTGAGCGGAATGCGTAAACTGAGCAGGCAGATGAACATCTCTTTCAATATGCTCTTGTGCTGGAGCATATGCTTGGCAGCGTCACGGATAGAGGAGTTCTTCATCCTTCCGGAGCAGGGAAAACTCTTTAAGTTTGACCGTCTGGCCATCAATGTCATTGTCAAGGACAATAGCGGAGGAATCTGTTCGTGCGACATTCCGTTCACTGATGACCTTGAACGGTTCAAAACGGATTATGATATTTTTACTACAGCGGCAGCCTCCTCAGGGAGTAGTTCCTTTTCAGATGAGGCAATGGTCATCGGGACTTCGGCTATGGTCGAAACCGAACTTGACTCGATTGTAAACCAGTACACCGATAAGTTCTGCAATCCGATGGTTATGTGGGGGAAGTATCGCAGATGCTGGTTCAAGACTGAACTACCTGTTTCCTTCCAGTTTCATCACGTGCAGATGGACGGCGGCCACGCCGCGCGTTTCCTTGGACTTCTGCAGAAAGTTATCGACAAGTTTTAAAACAGAATCAGCTATGACATTTGATTATAAGAAAGAGTATAAGGAGTTTTATCTTCCGGCGGAAAAACCGGAGATGGTGACAGTCCCTTCAATGAACTTTGCCGCCGTGCGCGGCAAGGGAAACCCGAATGATGCTGACGGCGGTTATTCAGAGGCGATGCGTGTTCTTTACGGCATTGCATACACCATCAAGATGAGCAAAATGGGAGACCATCGCATCAAGGGTTATTTCGACTATGTCGTTCCGCCCCTGGAGGGTTTCTGGTGGCAGGAAAAGGATGGAGTGGTCGTTCCTGGCTTTGACTGCTCCGACAAAGACGCTATGTGCTGGATCAGTCTGATCCGTCTTCCGGACTTTGTCACTAAGACCGATTTCGATTGGGCTGTGGCGGAAGCGGCAAAAAAGAAGAAGGAGGACTTCTCGAAGGCCGTGTTCTTTACCTTCGATGAGGGGCTTTGCGTTCAGGCAATGCATATCGGACCCTATGATGACGAGCCCGGGACAATCGCCGGTCTTAAAGAATATGCCGCTTCTCAGGGTTATGTGATTGACATCAACGCTCATCGTTTCCATCACGAGATCTACCTGTCCGATCCTCGCAAGACTGTTCCGGAGAAACTCAAAACCGTTATCAGATATCCTATCGCCAAGATGGAGACAGACAGGATATTGCTTCGCAGCTGGAACGTAAGCGATGCGGAGAATCTTTTGAAATATGCCTCTGACCCGGAGATGGGACCTCGCGCCGGATGGCCGCCGCACAAAAGCGTGAAGGAGAGTCTGGAGGCCATCAAGAAGTTCTTCCTGAACGATACAACCTGGGCTGTCGTGCTTAAGGAAACCGGGGAGATTATCGGCTGTGTCGGTTACCATACGGCTATGAAAGCCAACATCACGATTGAGGAGGATCAGGCCGAGGTCGGCTACTGGATTGCCAAGCCGTTCTGGAACCAGGGGTTCTGCACCGAGGCTTTGAAACTTGTCGTGGACCGTTGCATATCGTCTGGCTGTTACAATGTGCTTTTCGGAACGCATTTTACAGACAATCCCGCTTCAGGCCGCGTGATGGAAAAATGCGGCTTCGTTGAGACAGGTGAACGCCGGACTTGTCCTGGACTGGAAGTCGGTGCCGACAAAGAGGTACGTGTCCTGAAACGTGTCCTGAAAATGACCTGTTAGAACAAAATACTACTTTTTTTGCTCTAACAGGTGGTATTTTATATACGGTTAGAACAAAAAATGATAGACAAGACAGAAATGCTGTAGTTTGGTTTCAAGCGATAATTCTCGTGTGAAGCATCTGATGACCTTCTTGAACTTCCAAAGGACGTAGTCATGCTTCTCGTGTGAGGACTCTGATGACGGGCGGTCTGTACCGCTTCTGCCGCAATCCTATCCTCTGCGGAAACTAAGTGATCATCATCAGGTGATTCTCTATTGTGTTCACAGCAGTTTTGACGATTCAGATTATGGATGATGAGAATAGACATGGACAACTGGTTTTATTGAAAGCCTTGGGAGTTTTAGGGTAATATTTATAGAATTCATATATGAGAAAGCATTGGGTTGACAATTTAAGATGGGTGACTGTACTGCTTGTCCTTTTATATCACGTCATATACTATTACAACGGCAAAGGTGTGTCCGGAGGAATCGGTGGATTCGGCGGCAGCCAGCCACAGGATGTCGTGATGTATATTCTTTATCCTTGGTTTATGACTCTGCTGTTCCTTCTGGCCGGCATAAGCGCGAGGTATTCACTGCAGAAACATACGGGGAGAGAGTGGTTCCGCTCAAGGACTTTGAAGTTGCTTGTACCTGCCACTATCGGTCTCTTTGTGTTTCAGTGGATTACCGGCTATTTCAACATCGCGACAGCATCCGTCGCGCAGGGAGGCAAGGATATTCTCGGGCAGGCCCCCGGATTCGCCAAGTATCTTGCAATGTCCTTCATCGGTATCGGCCCTCTCTGGTTTATTCAGGACCTATGGCTGTTTTCGCTTGTTCTTCTTATCGTAAGGAAGATCGATGCGCGTGACCGATTCTGGAACTGGTGCGGCAAGGCTGGAATTGTCGTTGTCATATTCCTTGGCTTGCTGATCTGGGCTGGATCTAAGACGATGATTCAGCATTCTGAGCCGGGATTTGCCAGCGGACTCATCAATCTCTACAAGCCTTTCTACTATCTTATTCCTTTCCTTATGGGTTACTTCGTGTTTTCTCACGACGAGGTTCTGGAGAAAGTTCACAAGGTGTGGATTCCTCTTTTCTTATCCGCAATCATTTCTTGTGTTGCTTTGGTATGGACTGGCTTCGGAGAGGACAACACCACGCCGCAGTTCCTAAGCAGCCCTTTGAACAGTCTGTACTGCTGGCTGATGTGCCTTGCTCTGACAGGATGTTTTAAGGCCCGCTTCGACAGGACAGGCAAGTTCGCCGGCTATCTGACACGTTCAAGTTTTGGAATATATATTGTCCACTATATGTTCGTCTCCAGCCTTGGCTATATGTTGAAAATGTACACTTCTCTGCCTCCGTTTGCGATCTACATCATCCTGACTGTAGCAGTGTTCGTGCTTTCACCGCTGGCGTATGAACTGCTCCGCCGGATTCCGTTGGTGCGCTGGGCGGTACTTGGAGTAAGAAAGAAACCTAATTATAATGTTTGAATATGAATAATTTAATCGCTGTTTGTGGTATCAATTGCGAGAAGTGCGATACCTACGTGGCTACAAAAAAAGATGATCAGGCATTGCGCGAGAAAACAGCTGCTCTATGGTCCAAGTATAACAATGCCGATATCCGTCCGGAACATATCAACTGCGAAGGATGTCGTATGGACGGCTGCAAGACCGTTTACTGCATCCAGATGTGCGAAATACGCAAGTGCGCCTCCGCCAAAAGCTTTGAAACCTGCGCCGACTGCCCGGAAATGAACCTCTGCCCAAAGATCACAGAGATATCCAATTTCCATCCCGATGCCAAAAAGAACTTGACTGACTTAAAATGAAACGTGCAATCATCATTTATGGATCCAGATACGGCTCGGCGAAAAGATACGCTGAGCGGTTGTCGCAGTTGACCGGAATCGAGAGTCTAAGCTTCAAGGATGTGAAAGGGATTGAGGAATATGACAGGATCATCTTTATCGGTGCGCTCTATGCTGGCAGTGTGCTCGGACTGAAGGGGCTTGCATTGAAAATGGTTGATGGCCAGGAACTTCTGATTGCGACTGTGGGCATGGCTGATCCGACGGATCCTGAAAACATAAGGAACATCCGGAACTGGATCAAGACCCGGATTCCTGAGAAATTATATTTAGAGAATCGAATATTCCATCTTCGTGGTGCGATTGACTACAAGCATCTTGGTTTGAAACACAAGGTGATGATGTCTATGCTCCACAACAAATTGTCGAAGATGCCTGAAGAAGAACTCAACGCTGAAACTAAGGCTATGCTCGCCACCTACGGCGGAGTTGTCGATTTTGTCGACTTCGAAACGTTGAAAGAATTGTCAGAACAAACCCTGTCCCCGGTTGCTCGATGATGTTTTCCGATCCTGTTTGTCAGAAAATAGGTATGGAATCTCTTCTTTTAGAGGCTTGGAACACGCGCCTCGTTTTCCGCTATACTGGCGGGCATTTCGTTCTCCTCCTTTCTGTAAGCATTCTTTTGCTTGTTGCGAGGTAGGTGTTACAGGCATCATTCCTTTTAGTCTTCCCTCTTTAGTCTGGATATGGCCAGGAATCGTCGCTGCTTTCAGAATCCTGAATCAGTTGATGGTTGTTTCCGGGTTGTTCATAGCCCCTTGTACTCCGGCAATAAAAGCCAACGGCCCGCCAGTATGATGGTTAGAACAAAAAATGGCCATATTTTGTTCTAACAGAGGGCTGCAAATACACGGTTAGAACAAAAACTTCTATTTTTTGTTCTAACCGTCGACAATGATCTAACCGTTACTCTTCGTGGAAATATTTCAGCAGATGATACTTCAGTGCTCCTGTATTCCGTTGAGCAAGAGCTGCCAGTTTGCGCTTTTCCTCAAGCGGAAGAGAGAAGATGTACTTGATGTTTCCGTTTCTTTCAAACAAATCTGCCATCTGGCGGTATGGGACATCAGTATGGCTTGAGAATTCCTCACGAATATCGTATTCACTTCCTGTGGATGAATTGATAGCGAGAATCATAGATTCCGTGTTTCCAAACAGCTTTGAAGCTGCTTTAAAATCTATCCAACCGTAATGGGAAATCACAAAATCCAGAAACTGCTCTTTTTCATTCTTATCCATAGCCGGAAGAATCCTGTCAAGATCGCAATACTCAAGTCCTTTAAGTTTCTTGATCCGCCTTTTCACAAGCTTGATTGCCTTACGCATCGCTCCTGAAGCATTATCCGGATCCATTATTCCGGAGAATGGATGTTCGGATGATGCATATGCGAGAAAAGACCATCGCTCCTGTATAGCTGAAGAACAGAGCCTCTTCTCGACATGGTTGTTGAAAACGTAGATCAGATTTGTTCGTTTTTCCTTGGAAGTCATTTTCTGGGCCCGTCCGATAGGTCTTTCGAACAGATTCCCGTCTCTTTTGTGCCATGCGTTGTACAGCCTTGCAAAAGAGGTGTGAGTGTCGTGTAGATAATTTCTCAAAGCACTTAGCGACGGCGCCTGGACACTTTGGTGGATGTGTGTAAACATCAATGATCCCGAATACACCGTTATGTGGTGTTTTCTCGCTTTCACTGCAGCAAGAGTGTAGTAAACCAATCTGTCTTCCATGCTGTAGTGAATGACACCGTGATCGACAGCACGATGATAAATGTGCTGAATCGCTTCAGTTGAAAATTGCAGTCCGTTCTTCCTCATTCTTCCTTCTTTTTTACAAGTTATCCAAGGCGATTGAAAAACGCAATGAAGTCAAAGGTATAATTCTAAAATGTTTCTGTTTTTTTATGTTATTTCTGTTTTGTGGTATTACGGTTAGAACAAGATATTTCTTTTTCTGTTCTAACCGTAGGCTGTGGGCATACCATTAGAGCGAAAAACTCTCTATTTTTGTTCTAATGATGAATCCAGTTCACATCCGTTTGCTGAATCAGCAACTATATGCGCCGCAGTTCAAGGATCCTGCGGAGGTGGTAGCGTGGATGGGAGCGATGCAGGCGCAGGAGTACCGTCTGATTCGTCTGGCGGTGATGATGCGCGTCAAAGGCGCGGATGCTACGGGCACGAGGGGTGCGGAAGGAGAAACGGTCAGCAGGCCGATGTACGAGACATACCGGAATGGCGGGAGCCAGGCTTTTCGTGAGGCGTACGACAGCGGGAAGATTGTCCGCCTTCATCTACTCAGATGCACTTGGCAGCTTATTGCAGCGGAGGATCATT
>CAYFVE010000043.1:10658-17204 GCA_964346605.1 uncultured Muribaculaceae bacterium
CGGCTTTGCTCGCCGAAAGCCATTCAGGCGATGAACGGATGGATGACTTCAAACAAGATTGCTATTTCCGAATATGAAGCCTCAAAAATCAGGGAAATCCTACTCGAGACAACGGCGGGAAAGAGTGTGACCAAAGAGGATTATATCAGGGCATTGGATCGACGTGGAATCGTGATGGATGAGCATCGCCTGAGTTACCACATCAGAATGAGCGAGCTCAAAGGCTATTTATGCAGCGGACTGCTGGACGAGAAGAAAGCGACATATTCACTGGTGTCGGAAAAGATTGGGAAGCAAGAGGAGATCGGTCGTGAAGAGGCCCTGAAGAAACTCGCCAGAAAGTATTTCCAGAGCCACGCTCCCGCGACATTCGAGGACTTCGTCTGGTGGTCAGGCATCAACTCCGGCGACTGCAAGAGGGCTATTGAGCTGCTCGGTGACGAGATCCACTCCGAGATATTCGACAAGCGGGACGGCCGTGAGTTCTTCCTCCTTGATTCCGCACGCAAAAGAGGCTACAAAAACGGACGGGTCATCTTCCTTCCGTCATATGATGAATATCTAATTGGCTACAAGAGCCGTGACCTTTCTCTTCCTGCCGGCTTCCGCGAACGGGCACACAGCAACAACGGAATATTCTATCCTGTCATCGCCAGAGACGGCATCATCATAGACAACTGGAAGCCGTTTGAAAATAGATGAGTTCGGACTTTTACCCCACCGGAGGTCTGAAGAGACTAGGGGAGGACTGCGGACTTGCTGTGCAACTTGATCTTTTTAATCGCCCAATTGTAGTGGCTGGAAGTCACCGAGACGCAGTAGGCACCCAGCGCGGAGTTTCCGGTCCAAGCGAACGCTCCTTTGGAAAACAGCTCTTCATTTGAAAAAGCGTCAATCAGTGTCATAACCTTCTGATGGCTGTTTTTCAACTTATCCATTGCTTCCGGGAGTGGTGTCCCCTGATGCTTTTCCCAGAATATCATATTCATCGCAGGATAGGTCTTCCAATTATACGGATCGGGAAGGAATGGCCTGCTTTCCCCCTTACGATTGTAGATCACCCAATTCAGCAGCAGCTGATGCCATTCGTAAAGATGCACAAGGACATCGCGAAGGTTTTTGTCTCTCTTCCAATGCGCCTCCTTGCCGGCTTCGGCAATTTTGCCGCTGAATGCTGCATTCTGTTTTTCTTCGCTCATCCCATCAATGAGCGCTCATAGTTTTTCGAATCTTTCGTTTGCAGTTGTTATCAGATCCGATTTTGTCGTTGGTCTTGCCATAATTTTGTTGAATTTATTTTATCGGCATGAAAATATTTGTAATCAGATTCTCCTCTTCCGTGTCAAGAGGACTGTTTAGATACTCTTCAAAGGTTAATCCGTAACGCAATGTATGAGAAGAGACGGATTCATCCAGAGCTGAACGCATTATGCGTATAAATTGCCGCTGGGAAACGCAGATGAGACCAGCCAGGCTGAATGCAAGCGGCTTCTCAAGATTCATCGTGATATGGTCTAGAACCTGGTTTATCTTCTGCTTGTAAATATTTTCGGTATCGTTTCGCACACCTCGTGTCGTTTCCTGCAAATATACTGCTTAAAAACGGACGAAACAATGTCCGTTCCACCAATATGCCTGAATGGAAGACAAGGCAATTTTGTTATGCCTTGATTTCATTATTAGCTGAAACGACTGTACCTTTGCAAAGTTTATTTGCAATATCGCCCAGATCCGGCTGCTCGACTTCCGGCCGCGACTTGCGGTGAATCAGTACGAATAACTCTAATGTTTATGAAATATCTTTTAACCGCAGCAGGAGCTGCTATTTTGCTGATGACAGCTTGCAACAACAAAAATCCACTATTGAGTGAATCCAAGGCCCCTTTCGGAGCCCCTAAATTTGACAAGATCAAGATTGAGGACTACTATCCTGCGATGGAGCAGGCGGCAAAGGAAGGAAAGGCCGAGGTTGACGCGATTGTGTCAAACGAAGAAGAACCATCATTCGAGAACACAATCGCCGCCCTTGATGCAGCAGGTTTCCGTTTCAACGATGTAGTGACAATATTCCAGAATTTGCTCGGGGCAGACGCTTCGGATGAACTTCAGGCTGTAGCCGAAAAGTCGGCGCCGTTGAGGAATGATTTCAGGATGTACATCTCTCTTAATGAGGATCTTTTCAAGAGGATCAAATCCGTCTATGACAAACGCAACCAGATTGGCCTTGAGCCGGACCAGTACAAACTGACAGTTGACACCTACGAGGGTTTCGAGCGCAACGGTGCGAATCTCTCTGCCGAAGACAAGAAGACGTACGGTGAATTGTCAGAGCGTCTTTCTATGCTCGTCCTGAAATTTCAGAAGAACGCCCTTGCCGTCACAAACGCCTACACCCTCAACCTTAAAGACTCGGCTGACCTCGAAGGTCTCCCTGAATATGTGATCGAGCAGGCCTGTGAGACCGCTCGCTCAAAGGGCCAGGAAGGATGGACAATCGATCTCTCCGCTCCTTCTTATGGTCCGTTTATGAAGTACAGCGCGCGCCGCGACCTTAGGGAGAAGATTTACCGCGCTTCATCCTCGCTCGCATCCGGAGGAGAATTCGACAACAGCCAGGTTGTCAAGGACATCGTCGCCACAAGACTCGAAATCGCGAATATCCTTGGATGCAAGTCTTTCGCTGAATACGCCCTCAAGGACAGGATGGCAGGGAACACGGAGACAGTCACGGATTTCCTTGACAGGCTTCTTGAGCCGGCTCTTCCTGTCGCCAGGAAGGAAGTCTCGGACATCAGGGATTTCGCAATCGCCAACGGATTCGAAGGCAAGGAGCTTATGCCTTGGGATTTCAGTTTCTGGTCTGAGAAGTACAAGGTCGCCAACTACAGTCTGAGCGACGATGAGCTGAAACCGTATTTCCGCCTTGAAAACTGTATAGAAGCAGTATTCGGACTTGCCACTGAACTCTATGGGCTCAAGTTTGAGGAGAGAAGTGACGTCCCTGTCTACAACAAGGATGTCAAAGCCTATGACGTGACGGACGAAAGCGGACGTCACATCGCTCTCTTCTACGTTGATTTCTTCCCTCGTCCAAGCAAGAGATCCGGAGCGTGGATGACAGAATTCCGTGACCTCCGCTTCATCGATGGAAAGGAGCAGAGACCGATTGTCAGCATTGTGACCAATATGACGAAGCCGACAGCGACAACTCCTTCCCTCCTTACCCATAGCGACCTTACCACCTTCCTGCACGAGTTCGGCCACGCTCTGCATATGATGCTTACAGAGAGCCGTTACTCATCGCTGACATCAGCGAATGTGGCCTGGGACTTCGTTGAACTTCCTTCGCAGATTATGGAAAACTGGGCCTATGAGCCAGAATTCCTCAACACATTCGCGAAGCATTACCAGACAGGGGAGACCATTCCTTCAGATCTCGTTGACAAAATCGTCAAGACAAAGAATTACCTTGCCGCTTACGCCCACGTCCGTCAGCTTCAGTTCGCCATACTTGATATGGCATGGTATAACCGCACCGATGTTCCTGCAGAGGATGTGGTCGCCTTTGAACACAAAATTACAAAGGAAATGTCCGTCTTAGTTCAGATTCCGGAGTCTTGTATGTCAACCAGCTTCAGCCATATCTTCGCGGGAGGCTATGCCGCCGGTTACTATTCCTACAAGTGGGCGGAGGTCCTTGAGGCTGATGCATTCTCGCTCTTTCAGGAGAAGGGGATATTCAACCGCGAGGTCGCTTCATCCTTCCGTGATAACATCCTCGCGAAGGGCGCTTCCGAGGATGAGTCCGTGATGTACCGCAATTTCCGTGGTCACGATCCAGAGCCGGAAGCTCTTCTTCGCAAGCTTGGAATAATCCAGTAAAGTTCTGGCTTTCATTTGATGCCGGCAAGGTAGCCAAGCAGGGCCATCTTGCCGCGCATCGTTTCTCTAGGTGTAAACTCTCCGTTGACCCAGAGGTAACGCTGGTTGAAATAACTTTCCTGACGAGGCCAGCCTCCGTCGTTCCAGGATGGATAGCATCGGCTTGTCAGAATGCGGGCATCGCCGCCATCGCCGGCAGACCAGGTTTCCGTCCCGTTGAACGGGGTCTGTCCCGGATGGGTTCCAGGAGAGCCGTCGTTGCGACCCGTGGAGTAGCAGTCAGTGATGTGACGTTCTCCAAGCCCTGTCATCTCGACGATGTTGCCCGGATTGCGTCCAAGGCCCCATCCTGCCTCTGTCATCATAACGCTCTCAAGTAAGGCCCGTTCGGCAGCGTCGGAAATGTAATGGGCCAGCATTACCATCTGGAGGTTCTCTGACACCTGCCAGCGAGCGTCGTTGGCCGCGCGGCGTGACGGGCGGAGAGCGGCCCTGCAGACATACTCATCTCCGGCCCTGTTCCTGATTTCCTCCTTAAGACTGTCGAACATCTCTCCGTAGTGACGTTCATTCGGGCAGATGAGGCAGGCGGCGGCAGCCCAGATGACCTCTGATGATTCCTTTAAAAGCGGTTCCTCCGCCATTATGTCTTCCCACGCGGTTTCACCAGTAAGATTATAGAGGAAGGCCGCCGCCATCTGGCGGAAGTCGCGACCTTTCATCCTCATATTCCCGACCAGTTGCTGGTCGTCAAGCTGCTGGTTTTCCTGATTGCCGGCGAATCGGAATGCCTTTATCGCTTCTGCGGTGTAATATTCCATCAGCTGCCTGTTGCCGCTGATCCTGAAAGCATCGGCGAGTATCGCGCAGTTCGCGGCGTTCGCCCAGGCGGCCATAGTCGTGCAGCCAGCCTGGAACATCACCTTCCAGTCCATGCTCGGATTGGTCACGCCTTGAGAATATCCCTCCCCGTCGCGGATCGACAGGAAGAAGTCCACCTCGTTGCGGGCCTCATCGATGATGTCCGGGATTCCGTTTCCGCTCTCGCGTATCCCGAGATCGTCGTCATCCAGTCTTCCTTCTGTCAGAAGGAAAGGCAGCAGAAGGTCATAGATGTTGCTGACGTGTGCAAGATGGCGGTCCCAGTCGAAGGCATCTGAATGACCTCCGATGACGCCTTCAGACAAAGGGTTGCCAGGAAGACGGTGCTTCCAGAACTCAGAGCGTTCTGCAGGTTTGAAATGCGGCTCGTCCCAGACATCTCCCCTCAGTTTCCTCCAGTCTTCAGACCAGGGATGGAGGTCGGTCTTGTAGATTACGAATCCTTCCGGATCTTCACCGGGAATGAATCTCGGCTGGCGCGGTACGGGGAAGACGTGCTCCGGGGCTGCCGGTTCGCCCAGGCGCATATAGTAGTAGCCTCTTACCGAGTACTTGTAAGGCAAGTGAAATACATCCCTCCTGATGTCGAAGTCCATACTGCATCCGACATCTTCGATGACAATCCGGTAGCGCCCCGGCTCTGACGCCGCGAAATCCGCGTTCCAGACATCCGTTCCGATAAGGTTCTTCCCGCCGGCTTCATTCCCGGATTCATCCGACGACTTCCAGAACCTTACAGCGCCGGCTTCCTTCTTCTCTTTTGTCTCGACATTGTACAGCCATACCATTAGGCCTTCCCAGCCGCTGTAGTCTCTTCCTCCTCCGTCTCCAAGCCATTGGTAAAGGTCGGCAGCGTGAAGCTTTTCATCAGGAGAATATCCGATGATGTTGACATGGACCGCCTCGGACTGGTTGTTCCAGACATCGAACCTGATGCTGGCTGTCCTTGTGTCGGAACCGATGCCTGAAGGAATCTTTACTGTGTATGAGCAACCCTGTTTCATCGACTTCGGAAGCTGGAGGAATATCCAGTGGTCCAGTTCGCTCTTGAGGGTGTGGTTGGTGTTCATCGGCTTGGATTTTCTCCAGACGGCCAAAGGGGAGGCGTTCCTGAATGCCTTGTCGTCAGTAGAGGAAATCTTCCATCCGGAGGCGTTGCCTGCGATTTCCGTGTCAAGCCTCTGTCCGAAGACTGCAAGGGTGTCGTCTCCTTCGGCGAAAGAGTGTCCCAGGTAGGCGCTTGGACCTGTTCCGTTGTCTCTGTACCGCACTTCGCCATCTCTGAAATGCAGCATAAGGTAGTCCTTGTCTATCACTTTAAGACCAATCAGATTCGTGGCCGTTGCAAATGCCGGTACCATCAGGATGGCTGCTGACGCTATAACGGCGCGGAAGAGTTCGATTCTTTTCATCGTTATGTTTATTTGTATTCCTTGTTCAACCAAATATCGTAATTTTATTTGGATGCACCGAAACTTGGGGACCCGGAACTTATGATTTCAATGGTTTTGGCCTGAATTCATGCAGCATTGCCTTGTCGCATTATTTTTCTATATTTGTAAGGATACACTGTAATCACCACATCTTAGATGAAAACCAAACTCTTGATTATCGGCGCGCTCTTCCTTGCATTGACACAGAACGCATACGCGCAGGACAAGCTTTACCGTGACGAATTCCCTTTAGGGGACGTCACTCTTCTTGACGGCCCCCTCAAGGATGCCCGTGACCTCAATGTCCGGGTGCTTCTCGAATATGACTGCGACAGGATGCTCGCCCCAT
>CAYFVE010000044.1:0-5251 GCA_964346605.1 uncultured Muribaculaceae bacterium
GGCTGCGGCGTAAATCTGAAGAGGGGAGTGCTCACCGCATTTCTGATTGCGGTCCTCCTGCTTCTTGTCCAATGGCCGTTCCAGAAATTGGTTTTCCTTTTTGTCAATTGCTCTGAAGAGGTCAGGTCTCTGGCTCTCAAGTATTTCTTTATCAGAGTCTGGGCTGCCCCTGCGACTCTCAGTCTTATGGCTATCAGGGGATGGTTCATCGGAATGCAGGACACCTTCAGTTCGATGCTGACTGATTTGATTGTCAATGGCGTGAACATCCTGGCGAGCATATTTCTGACACTCGGAATCCGTGGAAGCGGCTTCGAAGGAATAGGTTACACGGGAATAGCGTGGGGAACTCTTGCCGCGCAGTACACAGGTCTGTTGTTCGCTTCCGGTGTGGTTTTATTCAAGTATTCCAGACTTATCAGGAACCCTCTAAGCCGGGAAGTGACGGAATCCTCGACCACTGACCGTTCCGGCATCACTGAACTCCGGCAGTTCTTCAATGTCAACAGGGATCTCTTCATCCGCTCCCTCTGCCTTATGACAGTTTACCTTGCTTTCACCGCCATCTCTGCCAGATTCGGTGACATCCTGCTTGCGATGTGCTCCATCATGATGAAGATAATGATGGTCTTTTCATTCTTCAATGATGGTTTCGCCTTTGCAGGAGAGGCCCTCACCGGAAGATTCGTGGGGAGCAAGGACGTTCAGAGTCTCCGGCAGACAGTGAAGTGGACTTTTATCTGGAGTATGGGGATCGGAATGCTTTTCATCGGCATCTATCTGACCTCAGGTATTCCGATGTTCAGGATGATGACTTCAGACGCCGTCGTACTTGAGTCTGCCCGTGAGTTCATACCTTGGCTTATTCTTATGCCTTTGGCCGGAAGTCCCGCTTTCACATGGGACGGCATATATACCGGAGCCACGGCCACAAAGGAGATGAGGGACTCCAACCTGGGCTGCGTAGCGGCCTTCTTCCTGGTCTGGTTCACGGGATTATTCCTTCTCAAGCCGCAAGGCACCGCTCTCGTCCACCTCCTTTTCGCGGCCTACTACTCCCACCTGATCTACCGCTCAATCTACCAGACCATAAAGTACCGCCCGGCGGTTCTTACATCTTTTGACTGATTCAGTTGTTTCCCGGACGACTTCGGTTTATCTTTCTGTTTTCAGCAATTTCCAAGAAAGAACCGGAATCAGGAATGAAAGCAGACAGGCGACAAGCCAGAATATGGAGACAGGAGTGAAGTTGAAGTCACTCTCGTCAATCATTATCCCGCTGATGATGTTCTGAAGGCCTGCGGAGACATAAGAGGCGAGTCCGACCATTCCGAGGGCCGCTCCCGTCGCCTTGCGGGGTACGATGTCAAGTGCCATAAGACCTGCTACAGTGCAATAGACGACTCCTATCGAAAGACTGAATGAAGCGACATAGACAATGTTGAGCACGTAATTGCCCTTAGTCAGAAGGAAACCTCCGAGAGAAGCGAGGCAGACAAGTCCGGAGATAAGGACGGGGATGAAGCGGTTTCCTTTGAACACCCTGTCGGAAAGCCAGCCGGCAAGCACTGTCCCGGCGATACCGAAAGCTTCTGAGAAAGCGATGATCTGGGTCGCGGAGGCAAGTGAATAGTCTTTCCCCTTCTGGAGAAAGAGAACGCCCCATTCACTGACGGCGTGCTGGGTGATATAGACAAAGGCGCTTGACAGCGCTATGATCCATATCCCCGGATGCTTTACGACCATCTTCTGGAGCTCTTTCGTCGGCATCGAATCGGTTTGTTGAGGCTTTTCGTCCGACAGTTCCTGAACTGAAGGCAGGCCGCGGCTTTCAGGGGTGTCGGAAACAAAGAACAGAATCAGCGCCGAACCGATGACACCGGCGATTGCGGAGAAGATGAAACCATATTCCCAGCCGATGGCACCGACGACAAGGCCAAGGCCGAAGACAGACAGTGATTTGCCCAGATACGGAGTGGCGCTCAGTATGCTGTAGTATGTGCCTCTGCGGTTCAGGGGGAACCAGCGGGACAGGCTGATAACTCCGGGAGGCGCTCCCATCGACTGACAGTAGCCGTTTATTCCCCAGACGATAGCGAATGAGAAGAACAGGAGCATCGAGGTCATCCCCCACCATCCGTGCAGAAGCCCCAGGACTCCCATCAGAAGATTCACGACGGTAGAGACAAGAAGCCCTGTCGCCATAAAGCGTCTGACATTGCAGTAGTCCGCGATGAAGCCGTTGGCGAACTTACCGAAAGCATAGACGAAATAGAAGGCGGAACCGATGATGCCGAGCTGCGAGGCATTGAATATGCCTCCGTCGATAAGAGGCTGCTTCACGACACTCATCGCCATACGGCAGACGTAGTAGAGCGCATAGGCTCCAGTGACGCCCCAGAAGGTCCTTGACCTGAGACGCCTGTACTCTCCCTTAACCTGCTCCTGAGGCACTTTCTCCTCGGAAGGCTTGGAGATCCTATAGAATGAATATAGGCTCATAATGCTTTGCAAAGTTAGAAAAGAACACGAAATAATTGCTATCTTCGCAATATTAATCGTCGGCTCAATGGCAAACCTCAAGTCCCTGGCAAAGGACACTGCAATCTATGGTCTCAGCAGTATAATTGGAAGGTTTCTGAACTACCTTCTCGTACCGGTCTATACGTATGTGATCAACGCCTCCAGCGGCGGCTATGGAGTGGTCACGAACCTATATGCGTACACGGCTCTGCTGCTCGTCATCCTGACATACGGAATGGAGACCACGTTCTTCCGTTTCGCCAACAAGGCCGATGAGAACCCTGAAAAGGTGTATTCCACAATCCTGACGTCTGTCCTGACGACGTCAGCCCTGTTCTTAGCCCTTGTAGTTGCGTTCCTGAATCCGGTTTCATCAGCGATGGGTTATCTGGACCACCCGGAGTACATCTGGACGATGGCCGCAACCGTGGCTATCGACGCTTTCCAGTGTATCCCGTTCTCATACCTCAGGTTCAAGAATCGTCCGATAAAGTTCGCCGCCCTGAAACTGGGCTTTATCTTCCTGAATATCTTCCTCAACCTGTCCTACTTCGTCTTCCTTCCGAAACTCGGATTGAATCCGTTCGGAATCTACGACGCAGGAATCCGGGTTGGCTGGGTATTCTTCATCAATCTCTTCTGCACTGGCTTTATGACGATTTTCTTCGCGAAGGAACTGACAGGGTTCAAGTTCGGCTTCGACCGGGGCTTGATGAAGAGGATGCTTTCCTACAGCTGGCCTATCCTGCTGCTCGGTATCGCCGGAATTCTCAATCAGACAGCATCCCAGATTATTTTCCCTTATGTCTATAAGGGTGAGGATGCCTCGGCGGAACTCGGCGTCTACGGCGCCTGCGTCAAGATAGCGATGATAATGGCGATGATCACGCAGGCCTTCCGCTACGCATACGAACCGTTTGTTTTCGGCAGTTCCAAGGAGAAGGACAGCAAGGAAATGTACGCCAAGGCGATGAAGTATTTCATTATCTTCACCCTTTTGGCCTTCCTGTGTGTGATCGGCTTTATGGACATCTTGAAGTATATCATTGGAGCCGACTACCGTGTCGGTCTCAAGGTAGTTCCTATCGTGATGGCAGCCGAGATAATGATGGGGATCTATTTCAATCTTTCCTTCTGGTACAAACTGATTGACCAGACCCTGTGGGGAGCGCTGTTTTCGGGTGCCGGTTGTCTGGTGCTCTTTGCGGTCAACTTCATCTTCATTCCGGAAATCAGTTATATGGCTTGCGCATGGGCAGGGGTCGCCGGCTACGGCACTGCTATGCTGCTGTCATATTTCGTCGGCCAGAGGAAGTTCCCGATCGAGTACCCGCTGAAGGACATCGCAATCTATATTATTGCCGCTGCGGTACTGTTCGCCGGAATGGTTTTCTCCAACAATAATTTAGGACGATGGGCCGCGCTGGCGGTCAACATCGTCCTGATTTCACTGTTCTGCGCATTGATCGTCAAGCGCGACCTGCCGTTCTCCTCGCTTCCCGTGATCGGAAAGCATTTCAGGAAATAGGTCATTCACCTGCTTCCTTCAGGCGCTCCGCGTTTTCAGCGATCTGCAGTTGGTTGATGCACTCCTGGATGTCTCCGTCCATAAATACAGGAAGGTTGTACATCGACCAGTTGATGCGGTGATCGGTCACACGGCCCTGAGGATAGTTGTACGTGCGTATCTTTGCGGAACGGTCTCCCGTGGAAACCATTGTCTTGCGCTTCGCTCCGATTTCGTCCAGGTACTTCTGATGTTCAAGATTGTAAAGGCGGGTTCTAAGTTCTTCGAACGCGCGGTCCTTGTTCTTCAACTGGGAACGCTCCTCTTGACACTGGACGACAAGTCCGGTAGGGATGTGTGTGAGACGTACTGCTGAATAGGTCGTGTTGACACCCTGCCCTCCAGGCCCGGAAGAACAGAACAGATCCAGGCGGATGTCATCCCATTTGAGATCCACATCGAACTCTCCGGCCTCAGGGAAGACGGCCACAGAAGCGGCGGAAGTCTGGATCCTGCCCTGGGTCTCGGTCTGCGGCACGCGCTGTACACGGTGTACTCCGGACTCATATTTCATTATTCCATAGACGCCCTCGTCGTTCGACGAAAGCTTGAAGACTATCATCTTGTAGCCGCCCGAAGTACCTGGAGCCTCGTCGTTGATCTCGAGTTTCCAGCCTCTCTTTTCTGCGTATTTCGAGTACATCCTGAAGATGTCCCCGGCAAAGATGGCCGCTTCGTCCCCACCGGTGCCTCCGCGTATTTCGATGATAGCATTCTTGTTGTCATCCGGATCCGCCGGAATCAGTAGGATCTTGATCTTTTCCTCCATCTCAGGGATCCTGGGCTCTATCTCCGCAACTTCGGCCTTGGCCATCTCTCTGAGATCGTCATCCTTTTCGTTGATGAGGATGTCCTTGGCCTCGGCCAGTTCCTCGATCATTTTCTTATACTCCAGACCTGTCTTGACGATGGGTTCGAGCTCCTTGTAGTCCTTGTTCAGTTGAACGTATTTCTTCATATCCGCGATCACCTCGGGATCAGAGAGCTGATTCTGAAGTGAAAGGTACTTGTCCTGGAGCGCCAGGATCTTCTCAACCAATGAGTTTTCTGCCATAAACGGTAGTTCCTTTTTCTTTCTTTAAATAGACTTCACATAGCAGCGGCGCCGCATATAAAGTTCATGATCATACTTTCCCCAGACGTTGACCGCGCCATTGGATT
>CAYFVE010000044.1:5261-16978 GCA_964346605.1 uncultured Muribaculaceae bacterium
GTTCGAGATGGACCAGTGGGTCCCGCTCTTCCGGTACTTTTCTGACAGAGCGCAATGATAGACGGCGGACACTCCCGTGTTCTGCCATTTCGGCACAGCTCCGTTGATCATCAGGTCAACTGTCCTATAGTCGTGCATAGCTCGGAAAAGATGCCACCAGCCGAAAGGAAACAGGTGGCCCTTAGCCTTCTGCAAGGCTTGGGAAATAGTCGGAAAGGTAATCCCGAATCCCACAAGCTCCTCGTTCTCATCAAATATTATGCTACTCGTCTTGTCAGTGACATAACGCAGCACATCTGCCGCCTCCTCTTCGATCTCCTCATCGGTGAAAGGAATGAAATTGTAAACTGAATTCGCGAAACTTTCGTTGTAAACCCTGAAAAAGTATTTCACCATCTCCGGGTTCTTCTTGAGTTTGTTGAGGCTTCCTTCGTGAAGATTGTACCTCTGCTTGAGCAGACCGGCTATCCTGACTATTTTTTCCTGAAGCGGCTGGTCGGTAAGGATCCTGTACTGTACCCAGTCGCATTCTTTCTCGTAGCCCAAGGCCGTTACAAAGTCATTGTAGTACGGGTAGTTGTACAGGCAGTTGAAGGGAGGAACATTCTCGAACCCTTCTACGAGCATTCCCTGCTTGCCGAGGGTATTGTAGTAGAGAGGGCCGTGGATCTCGTTCATCCCGTTTTCCTTCGCCCATTCCTCCGCCTTTCCCAGCAGCATACTTGCCACTTCGATGTCGTTGATTGTGTCGAACCATCCGAAACGCGCCCTTTTTTTGCCGTAGATCTCGTTGTAGCGGGGATTGATTATCCCACAGATCCTTCCGACGACTTTTACGCCGTCGAGGACCATCCACATCTTTCGGGTGCAGTATGAGAGAGTTGACACCTTCGTCAAGGACTTGACCTGATCGCTGTGAAGGGCCGGCACATACTGCGGACAATCCCTGTACAAGCGGTCAGGAAATCTGATGAACTGCATCAATTCCTTCCGGCTGGAGACTTCAACTAGTTTGTATTCAGACATCAGTGGATCCAACTCAATAGTCGCTTCTTTCAGAAGCATTCTACAAAAATACATATTTGCCAAATTATTGGCAAATATTAGTGGCTTATCTTTTAAAGTCCCTTGGCTTTGCCCTCGTCCCAGATTTCATCCATCTCGCTTAGAGACATCTCGTGAAGGTCTTTTCCCTGTCGGATCGTGTGCTCCTCAAGATAGGTGAACCGGCGGCGGAACTTGTCACAGGCCCGGTTCAGCGCTGTGTCAGGGTTGATGCCGTAAAGCCTGGCGGCGTTGATAGCGACGAAAAGAAAATCGCCTAGTTCCTCTTCCGCACGTTCAAAGGCAGCCTTTTTCTCTTCGTCAGTCCCGGCGGAATCAAGGGTTCCCAGTTCGCATTCAAGCTCATTCCTCTCTTCATCCACCTTGCTCCAGACATCCTCTTTCTTCTCCCAGTCGAATCCTACGCCTCGGGCCTTGTCCTGCATTGAATATGCTTTCAGAACCGGAGGCATGGAGTCAGGAATGCCTGACAGGATACGTTTGTTTCCGCCCTTCTCCCTTGCTTTGAGCATTTCCCAGTTCGTGGAGACCTCTTCCGCGTCAGCGACCTTTGTAGATGAAAAGACGTGGGGATGACGGTAAATCATTTTCTCGCATAGCCTGTTCATCACGTCCGCCATGTCGTAGCGGCCTTCTTCTTCAGCTATCTTCGCATAGAAGATCACGTGGAGGAAGACGTCCCCGAGTTCCTTTTCCAGGGCGGAATAGTCTTTCTTCATCACTGCGTCGCTCAGTTCATAGACCTCCTCGACAGTCATCGGTCTGAGAGTGTCGATTGTCTGGGCGTGATTCCAGGGACATTCCGCACGCAGGCGGTCCATTACATCCATCGCCCTTTCGAATGCTTCAAGTTTCTTTTCCTTATTCATCATACAGGGTGCAAAATTAATAAAAAAAGGACTATCTTTGCCCCACTGTATAACACTGAAACACGAATATGAAAGAAATCCATTTCGTTACCGCCGATGAAGCGGTCAAGGCATTGAGATCAGGGGATCACATTCATTTGAGTAGTGTTGCGAGCGTTCCGCACATTCTGATTGACGCTCTGGTACGCAGAGCAGACGCAGGTGACATTGAAGATCTTCATTTTCACCACTTCCACACTGAAGGCCCGGCTCCGTATTCGGATCCCAAGTATATGGGGATCTTCTTCGAGCAGGGTTTTTTCGTAGGGCCAAATGTACGCGCGAATGTCAACGCCGGCTATGCCGACTACCTTCCGGTCCATCTTGGGGAATCCCAGAAACTCTACAGAAGCGGAGCGATAAAGCTTGGAGCCGCAATGGTTCAGGTGTCGCTTCCGGATGAGAACGGGATGGTCTCTCTCGGTACTTCCGTGGACTGTTCCATAGCAGCCGTCGAAACCGCGCGCGTGAAAATCGCTGTCGTCAATCCCAACGTTCCTTTCGCCTATGGCGACCTGATTCCGATTGACTCGTTCGACTTCCTGGTCAAGGACGATACTCCTTTGATTTCAAAGGACTTCGCCGAGCCGACACCAACAGAAGTCCTGATCGGAAAGAACTGCGCCGGACTGGTTCCGGACGGCGCTTGCATCCAAATGGGTATCGGAGCCCTCCCGAATGCCCTTGCCGCTCAGCTTGCTGACCATAAGGACCTTGGAGTCCATACCGAGATGTTCGCTGACGGAATTCTCCGCCTCATAAAGAAGGGGGTCGTCAACGGACGCAACAAGAAGATAGACCGGGGCAAGATAGTGGCCTCCTTCCTTCTGGGCTCGCAGGATGTATATTCGTTCATCGACCACAACCCTGATGTGCTGATGAAGGACATCAAATACGTCAACGACCCGTGGGTCATATCAAGGAATCCGAACATGATGGCGATCAACTCTGCCACAGAGGTGGACCTGACAGGCCAGATCAGCGCCGACTCAATCGGATCGCGAATCTTTTCCGGAACCGGCGGGCAGCTTGAGTTCGTAAGAGGCGCCTCTATGTCAGAGGGGGGTATTTCTATGACAGCCTTCGCTTCCCGCACCGTCAAAGGCAAGAACAAGATAGTTCCTTTCCTGAATCCTGGCGCCGGAGTCGTAACTCCCCGTGCCGACGCGCACTACATTGTCACGGAATACGGCTACGTGGATCTCTATGGCAAGTCACTTCAGGAGCGTTCCAAACTGATGATCTCCATCGCCCATCCGGATGACCGCGAGATGCTGGACAAGGCTGCGTTCGAACGCTTCGGCCAGCATTGGTACTCTGTCAGGATCTGATGCCGGCCAATCCGGGATTTCCCTTCGTGCGTCTGACAAATTGACATATTTACCCGAATGGCACAACATTCGTTATTCTATACGGCGTCCGGTACCGACAAGTTTCCGGGCGCTGATTCGGATAATAGTAAAAAGTTAATTGAATATGGGAAAAATCATCGGAATTGACCTTGGAACCACGAATTCGTGTGTTTCAGTTATGGAAGGCAACCAGCCTACCGTCATAATCAACAATGAGGGAGAACGCACGACCCCTTCAGTAGTAGCTTTCACCGACGGAGGAGAAAGGAAGATCGGCAACCCTGCAAAGCGTCAGGCCATCACCAACCCTCAGAATACGGTGTTCTCCATCAAGAGATTTATGGGAGAGACCTACGACCAGGTCAAAAAGGAAGTCGAAAGAGTCCCTTACAAGGTCGTTAAAGGCGAGAACAACACTCCGCGCGTGGACATCAACGGCAAACTCTACTCCCCGCAGGAGATTTCCGCTATGATCCTTCAGAAGATGAAGAAGACCGCGGAGGACTATCTCCGTCAGGATGTCACGGAGGCCGTCATCACCGTACCGGCGTATTTCTCCGATTCACAGCGTCAGGCGACCAAGGAAGCCGGCAGGATTGCAGGTCTGGATGTCAAGAGAATCATCAACGAGCCTACTGCCGCAGCGCTTGCCTACGGCCTTGACAAGAAGAACAAGGATATGAAGGTCGCTGTCTATGACCTGGGCGGCGGAACTTTCGACATCTCGATACTTGAACTCGGCGGCGGTGTCTTCGAGGTCAAGTCAACCAACGGAGACACCCATCTCGGCGGTGATGATTTCGACCAGGAAATCATCAACTGGCTTGCGTCCGAGTTCGCTTCAGAGAACGGCGGAATCGACCTCAAGAAGGATCCTATGGCTCTCCAGAGACTCAAGGAGGCCGCAGAGAAGGCCAAGATCGAGCTCTCCAACCAGACCTCGACTGAGATCAACCTGCCGTACATCATGCCGATCGACGGCATCCCTAAGCATCTTGTCAAGACACTTACAAGGGCAAAGTTCGAGCAGCTTTGCGACAACCTCTTCCAGAGGTCCATCGATCCTTGCCGCGCCGCACTCAAGGATGCCGGGCTCAACGCATCGGATATCGACGAGGTGCTTCTCGTCGGCGGTTCAACCCGAATCCCCAAGGTTCAGGAGCTTGTCAAGGAATTCTTCGGCAAGGAGCCGAACAGAAGCGTTAATCCGGACGAGGTCGTTGCGGTCGGCGCTTCAATCCAGGGCGGTGTGCTTGCAGGTGACGTGAAGGATGTCCTTCTGCTTGATGTCACTCCGCTTTCCCTTGGTATCGAGACGCTCGGCGGTGTGATGACGAAACTCATCGAGTCGAACACCACCATTCCTACCCATAAGTCCCAGGTTTTCTCCACCGCCGCTGACAACCAGCCTTCAGTTGAGATCCACGTGCTTCAGGGCGAGCGCCCTATGGCAAAGGACAACAAGGAAATAGGCCTGTTCCATCTGGACGGCATCGCTCCGGCTCCTAGAGGCATACCTCAGATTGAAGTCACCTTCGACATCGATGCCAACGGTATTCTGAACGTTTCTGCGAAAGACAAGGCGACCGGCAAGGAGCAGAACATAAGGATCGAGGCATCGTCCGGGCTTTCTGACGATGAAATCCAGAGGATGCGTGACGAGGCTAAGGCAAACGAGGCCGCCGACAAGGAGGCTAAGGAAAGGATCGACAAGATCAACAACGCCGACTCCCTGGTTTTCCAGGCAGAGAAGTTCCTGAAGGACAATGGAGACAAGGTTCCTGCGGACGTCAAGTCTCAGGTGGAGTCGAACGTGGCATCCCTCAAGGAAGCTATTAAGAATCAGAATCTTGCGGACATAGACACCTTCTCCGCCTCCCTCAGCAAGGCTTTCGAGCAGATGTATCAGGCTCAGCAGGGTGCCCAGCAGGGGCCTCAGGCCGGTCCGCAGGGGCCTCAGGCCGGACCTGAAGATCAGGGACCTGACGAGCAGTAGCAATCCGGCAGGCGAGGGAACTACATCAGCCACTCGGACATATCCTTTCCGGCGGCTAGACCTTCGCGGATCCGTGTAGAAGAAATGTCAACTATAGGGGCATCTATGACGTCAATGTAGGTGCCCCTGAGCGTTTCCTCCAGACTTCGCTTGCCTTCAGGGGCACTTTCCCCTACGTCCAGGACGTAAAGGGCGGGGAAGTGCCTGCATTCTTCGATAAGCTGCTTCCTGATGTTCTCCAGGTCGTAGCCTTTCCTCGGGTACACCGCGACTCCATATTCGGAAAGGATTCTCGGGAAGTCCCTCCATCTGTGAATATCCTGAAGGTTGTCGGCCCCCATTACTAGAGTGAAGTCGTTCTCCGGTTCTCGGAGTTTCAGGGCGTCCAGCGTCCTTATGGTGTAGTGCGGAGGCTCCATCTCCAATTCGATATTGTCCACCCAGACGTGGAGTTCAGGATGACGCCTGACAGCGGCGACGGCTGCCTCGTAGCGTTGGTCTCCCGTTTCTGCGCTGATCGAATCCTTGAGCGGATTCTTAGGCGATACGACCAGATACACCCAATCGTACTCTTTCTCACGGGTGAGGTACTCCATTATGGCCATATGGCCGATATGGAGCGGATTGAACGAACCTGAGTAAACCGCTATCTTCATCAGACGAATGTTGAGTAATTCAGTCTTCCGTCGTCCAGAAAGTCTTCAACGACCTTCTCTGACTCGGCGTAGGCTGTCTTCAGGTCGTCGTTGACCAGTACATAGTCAAATTGCGGAGCGAATGTCATTTCTTCCTCGGCCTTGGCGACCCTTTCCTCGATCGCTTCCATCGAGTCAGTTCCCCTGTTGACCAGCCTTTCTCTTAGCACCTCGACTGATGGGGCCTTGATGAAGATGGACAGAGCCCTTTGCCCGAAATACTTCTTCAGGTTGACTCCGCCTTTCACGTCCACGTCGAAGACAATGACGTGGCCGGCGTTCCAGATCCTTTCGCATTCGGATTTGAGGGTGCCGTAGAAACGTCCCTCGTAAACTTCCTGGTATTCAACCAGCTTGTCTTCCTCAATAAGCTTTCTGAATTCTTCTGTCGAGAGGAAGTGATACTCCCTTCCGTTCCGTTCCTCTCCTCTCGGCGCCCTTGAAGTAGCTGAAACGGAGAATTCCATCGAACCAGGGTAGATGCTTAGAATGTGGTTTACGATAGTGCTCTTTCCTGAACCTGAAGGAGCGGAGAAAATCAGAACTTTGTTTTCCATACAGCCTATATTGTGTTTATTTCCACAAAAATAGTTATTTTTGTAATAATCAGTCAATGAATTCCTCAAACAGACTCATTTTGGCCAGAAAGAAACAGACATCGCCGCTTCCCGCACCGGACCCGGACTATCAGGAAAAACGCAGGGCAGCGCTCCGTCGCAGTCACCGCCAAGTCATCTATCTTAATGACAGCGAAATGGCTGCAGTAAAGGAATACTGCAGCCGTTTCGGCATCTCTGCCAGATCATCCATCTTCCGTGAAGCTGCGATGGAACGAATCCTGTCGCAACTGGATGAGAGCCATCCTACGCTGTTCTAGCGCTGCCTGGCTATCCTGATATAGTACAACAGAGTCGCCAGCGATCCGATCGCTCCGATGACATAGGTATAAGCCGCCCATTTGAGGGCGTCCTGGGCCATATGCTTTGTCTCGTAGGTTGTGATTCCTGCATTTTCCAGCCAGGCTACAGCCCTTCCGCTTGCATTGATCTCAACTGGAAGTGTGACGATACTGAAAAGCGTCGTCATAGCGAATAGGGCTATCCCTACCCAAAGGAGGGTGGGAGTGTACTGAATAATAAGGATTCCCGCGAGGAGGATCCACTGTACGATGCTGCTGGAAAAACTGACAACGGGAACAAGCGCCGACCTGAGTTTGAGAGGAGCGTATCCATTTGCGTGATGAATGACGTGACCGCATTCGTGCGCCGCTACAGCCGCGGCGGCGATGCTGCGCTCTCCATAGACTGACTCACTGAGGTTGACGGTCTTTGTCTGAGGATTGTAGTGGTCTGTCAGCTGTCCTCGTACGGAGGTCACCTGCACATCAGTGATTCCGTTCTCTGAAAGCATCCTACGGGCTATTTCGGCGCCCGTCATTCCGTTGGGAAGCGGAACCTCGGAGTACTGGGAGAACTTTTTCTTAAGCATGAACTGGACGATCATACTCAGGACCATCACCAGTCCCATTATGATCCATATAAGCGCGGTACTTGACATATTTCTTGATTTTTCTGGTTAATATCCTTCTTTATTACTGCGGTAAGCAGAACAAATGGCAGGCCATATCTCAAATGTAGCGATTTTCGTGCTTTCTTTGACAGATTTTGAGTAAATTTGGCAGAATATTGACAGATTTGAATGTCCAACAGCGAAACGGATTTCTCAAGGCTGGAACTGAATCTTCCGAACTGCCTTGACAACTACAGATACTTCAGGTCGAAACTGAAACGTTCGACCAAACTTCTCGTGCTCGTGAAGGCTAACGCCTATGGTCACGGGGCGGTTGAGTTCGCCACTATGCTCCAGGGCGCCGGCGCGGATTACCTGGCGGTCGCACTACCTATCGAAGGGATTGAACTCAGGCAGGCCGGTATCAGCCTTCCTATAATTGTCCTGACGGCAGGAACCGACTTCTTTGACGAGATCGTTGACAACCGTCTTGAACCGGGCATTCCGAATATGTTCACTTTGAGAAGCCTTGTCGCCACTCTCCGGACTCGTGGAATCGAGGGCTTCCCGATCCACATAAAACTGGACACGGGAATGCACAGGCTGGGTTTTATGACAAGCGAGTTGCCTGAACTGCTCGACTATCTGAAGCAGTGCACGGAAGTGAGGGTAGAGTCAATCTACTCGCATCTCTGTGTTGCGGAAGACCCTGAAATGGATTCTCTGACAATGGGCCAGATAGAAGAGTTCGAAAAGAATTCGGACGCGATAGGGGAAGCGATAGGCTACACCCCGATGAAGCATATCCTCAATTCAGCCGGTATCGAAAGATTCCCTCGCTTCCAGCACGATATGGTCCGCCTGGGCATAGGAATATACGGCATCAGCGCTCTTCCGGGAGTGAAACTCAAACCAGTAGCTTCGTTGAAGGTAAAGATCCTCCAAATAAAGGAACTAAAGCTTGGAGACGGCGCGATCGGCTACGGGCAGCACGGAATGATCGCTCCGGCCGGTTCCAGAATCGCAACCATTCCTGTCGGCTATGCTGACGGAATAGACAGGCGCTTCGGCTGTGGCAGAGCCAGTTTCAGCCTGAACGGCCACAGGGTTCCGACAATCGGCAACATCTGTATGGATATGTGTATGGTGGATGTGACCGGAGTCGAATGCAAGGTTGGGGACACTATCACCATATTCGGTGAAGATCCTTCAGTCACCGAACTCGCCGGCATTCTCGGCACGATTCCTTATGAGATAATGACTTCTGTTCCGCGCCGGATAGAGCGCGTCATCGTCAGGCGCTAGCTTGTTCAGGAAATCAGCAATCCCTGCCGGACCTTTTGCGCTGTTTCGGAGTCTTTCAGGTGTTCCAGTATCTTCAGTCCGAATTCAATGGCGCATCCGGGACCACGTCCTGTAATCAGATTGCCGTCCTTGACCGCCGGAGCCTTCACGTATTCCGCGCCTTTTGCAATCAAAGCGTCTTCGAAGCCGTCGTAGCAGGTGAACTTCTTGCCTTTAAGGGAGCCGAGTTGAGACACTACAAGCCCCGGAGCGGCGCAAATAGCGGCCACAGTTCCCCCGGATGCATAATGCTGCATCATAAAAAACATCAACTCCTCGTCGGACGCAAGATTCTTTGTGCCAGGCATCCCTCCGGGGAACACCATCGCGTCGCCGCTCTTAGTGTTGCTTGCGACAATCTGGGACTTGAATTCTTTATGGTTCATATCAGCGATGACCGCGATGCCGTGCGAACCGGTCACCTGCCTTTCAGCAGAGATGGAGACTGTGCTGACATCGATTCCTCCTCTTCTCAGCACATCCAGAGTCGCGATGGCCTCGGTCTCCTCGAAACCATCGGCCAGAAAAATATAAACGCCTTTCATTTCACCTAAAGATAATACTGTCTGTAAATATAGTACTTTTTTACGATTTTCATATACTTTTCAGGCCAAATGCAAAAAGGACGACCTTTTCAGGTCATCCTTTCTGTTGAGGTAAGAAGGTTCGAACTTCTGCTGAGGGAACCAAAATCCCTAGTGCTACCATTACACCATACCTCAATTCGGACGCAAATTTATCTTTTTTTAGTCAAACTTCAAAATATCATCGCATCTCTGAATTTATCTATCCTTTATTTCAATATACTCATTCTCCTTCGTGACGCACTTGTAGGCTGGACGGATGATCCTTCGTCCCTCGAAATTCAGTTCCTCGTTGCGGTGCGCGCACCATCCTACGATTCTTGCCATCGCGAAGAGAGGCGTGTAGATCTCGCGAGGGATTCCGATCAGTTCATAGACGAAGCCGGAGTAGAAGTCCACATTGGCGCAGAGGGTCTTATTCCTTCCCTTGACCTTGTAGATGGTGCTGATGGCGACTTTCTCCAGCCTTTCCAGAAATTCATATTCTTCCATCCTGTTCTTCTCCGCAGCCAGCTTGACTGCCATTTCCTTCAGGAGCACAGCCCTTGGGTCGGACTTCGTATAGACCGCATGGCCGATTCCATAGACCAGTCCGCTGCCGTCAAACGCCTTTCCTTCAAGTATTCCCATCAGAACCTTCTCAATCTCCTCCTCATTTTCCCAGTTGGATATGTTTTTCTTGAGGTAGGAGATCATCTCGCAGACTTTTATGTTGGCGCCTCCGTGCTTCGGGCCCTTGAGGGAGCCTATGCCGGCAGCTATTGATGAGTATGTGTCCGTGCCGGTGGATGAGGTGACTCTTACGGTGAATGTCGAGTTGTTTCCTCCTCCGTGCTCCGAATGGAGGATAAGCAGCAGATCCAGAGTCCTCGCATCCAGTCTGGTATAGCCTTTCCCCTTGAGGAGATAGAGGAAGTTCTCCGCGATGGAAAGACCCGGACGAGGGTCCCTGATGTGCAGCGAACGTCCGCGTACCTTGCGTCGGAGCATATTGTAGGCATAGGCGATGATGGTCGGGAACTTCGAGACCAGTTCGATGCTCTGACGCATCAGGTTGTTCCTTGATATGTCATCGGGATTCTCGTCGAAGGTGTAGAACTCCAGCACGCTTCGCGCAAGGATATTCATAATGTCGGGTCCCTCGAGTTCGATGATGTTGAGGATGGTCTTCTGCTCCAGAGGCATATTGTCCAGGATCAGATCCTTGAACTCCTCCAGATCTTCCTTGTCAGGAAGCGTTCCTGAAAGCAGCAGATAGGCGATTTCCTCGAAGCCGAAACGGTCCTTCCTCTCTATGGCGTGCACGAGATCCTTTACTTCGTAGCCTCTGAAGAACAGTTCGCCTTCAATCGGTTCCAGCCTGCCGTCAACGGTGCGTTTGTAGCCTACTACATTGCCGATGTTCGTAAGGCTGACAAGCACGCCGGTGCCGTCTTCGTTCCTGAGTCCGCACTTGACGTCCAACTGTTTGAATATGTCTGCATCAAACTTGATGCACTGCTTCATCTCATCCGCAAGTTTGTAGATGAGGAATTCCTTATCTCTGTCGATGCTCATAAGAATGAAATTAATTTTTCGGTGAATTCTGCAGTACCCAGAGGCTTGCCGTTCTCCATCCCTCCTGAGAGGTCCGCCGTGGCGTAACCATCCTTGAAAGACCTCTCAAGCGCAGCCTCTATCAGGCTGCCGGCTTCCTTCCAGCCAATATGCTCAAGCATCATCACTCCGGAGAGGATGATCGAGCAAGGGTTGACGATGTTTTTCCCGGCGATGTCGGGGGCTGTCCCGTGGGTAGCTTCGAAGATCGCGTCTCCGGTGGCGTAGTTGATGTTCGCTCCGGGAGAAATGCCTATCCCGCCTACTTGCGCGGCAAGCATGTCGGAGACGTAGTCGCCGTTGAGGTTCAGAGTCGCAATGACTGAATAATCCTGCGGTTTGAGGAGGGCGTTCTGAAGAAACGCATCGCAGATGCAGTCCTTGATGACAAGCTTTCCGCTTGAGACCGCTTCTCCGAACTCCCGCTCGGCAAGTTCATATCCCCATCTGCGGAATCCTCCCTCCGTGAATTTCATTATGTTGCCCTTGTGGACCAGAGTCACGGAAGGGCGTCCGGTCTCGATGGCATATTCACAGGCGGCTCTGACGAGTCTTTCCGTGCCTTCCCTCGAAACCGGCTTTACGCCGAACGACGAGGTCTCGGGGAATCTGACCTTCGTAACACCCATCCCGTCCTTGAGGAATGAGTAAAACTTCCGGGCTTCCGG
>CAYFVE010000045.1:0-997 GCA_964346605.1 uncultured Muribaculaceae bacterium
GAAGAAGAAGCCGTCACCGACCTTGTCGTTGACATCCCTGTCGTAAACGATGTGGAAGCCGTTGTCACAGAAAATCTTCTTCATCCTTCGGGCTCTCCTTTCATATTCCCTGACATCCTCCACGAAGTCGATCCTGCCTTCGCAGGACAGCTTCAGCATCCGTGCATAGGCGTACTGGGTCGAGGCGGTGCAGCCGCTGGTTATCATATACAGGATTGATGCGATAAAAGTGCTTCCGAACACTCCTGAATCGTGGTAGCGCTCGGCCATCGCAGGGTATTTCCTGTCGAAAAGGTTGTCGTTGATGCAGACAAGGGCGATCCGCTGGCCGGCGTAACTGAATATCTTGGAAGCGGAAAGCATCAGTATGCAGTTGTCCGTGTAACGGGCGACGGTAGGGACGAAAGGAGCCTGATAAGGATGCCCCAAGTCCTTTCTGAAGTCCATACAGAAGTAGGCGAGGTCCTCCATCACTATGACGTCGTGCTTCGTGGCCAGTTCACCGATGATTCTGAGTTCGCTTTCTTCCAGGCAAATCCAGGCCGGATTGTTCGGATTTGAATAAACGATCGCCGCGATGTCTCCTCCGGAGAGTTCTTCCTCCAGTTTCGCCCGTAGTTTCTCTCCTCTGAAAGGGTAGATGTCGAATTCTTTCCAACCGATGCCTAGAATCCTAAGCTGGGACTTCTGGATCGGGAAACCAGGATCTATGAAGAGGATCTTGTCCTTTCCTGGAATACGTTGCGTGCAGGCGATGAAGGACCCGAAGGACCCGGCGACGGAGCCGGTGGTCGGGACACAGGAGCGCGGGGAGATCTCCACGTCTATGAATGCCTTGACGAATTCGCTGGCGGCTTCCTTGACTTCCCTGATTCCGGCGGCTGCTGGATATTGCGAGCCGACCCCCATATCCAGGGCGGCTTTTTCCGCCTCGATTCCGAAATGGTTGGCAGGCAGTCCGGGGGAGCCCTGGTCCATCCTTATGAACGGTATGCCG
>CAYFVE010000045.1:1007-9277 GCA_964346605.1 uncultured Muribaculaceae bacterium
TCCTGCTCCAGATGCTGGGCGGCCAGGAGGATCTCTCCGATTGTCGCTCGTGAGAGGTCGGCCCCGTGATGGATCTGGCACGCTTCTCTGACTAGTTCTTCGCTGAAAATCTTTGCCATAGCCTATTTGCAGTCAAGTCCGATACCGAAGGCCTTTATGTTGGCCTCGACGACAGCCTCGCCTTTTCGGGCGAAGACCCTTCTGATAGCCTCGCTGATTTCTTCAGGCTTCAGGATCCCGACCACTCCGGCTGCCATACCTAGCAGAATCATATTCGCAGCCTTCGGAACGGCATTTTCCTTCGCGATGGTTTCGATAGCCAGCATCCGTACTTGAGGAAAGGCCTTCAGTTCATCGGCGAGAGCTTGCCGGTCGGGGTAATTCGGAATATTCACCAATGGCTCGGAGGAAGTCACGACCCATCCGTCCTTGCCAAGGAAAGGGACGTAACGGAGGGCTTCCATCGGCTCCATAGCTATTATGATGTCGGCCTTGCCCCGGGGAATCAGGTCGCTGAATATCTCTTCTGTGCTCAGGCGCAGATTGCTCTGGACGTCTCCGCCCCTCTGGCTCATTCCGTGAACTTCGGCTTGCTTAAGATGCAGGCCTGCCCTGGTCGCGGCCTCGCCCAGCACTGTGGCGATGGTCAGGATTCCTTGTCCTCCAACGCCTGAAAGTATGATGTCCTTCTTCATTGTTTCTCCTTTGCTTTCTGTTTGCGGAGTTTCCTTCCGAGTGTCTGTATGCACTCCCTGCGAGGGATTATCACGCTGACACCGTCATATTCAATCTCCTCCCTGATGATGGAGGTGATCTCCTGCATATTGTTCGGGAGGGGGATGACCACCCTGACGTGTTCGGGAGCCACTCCAAGGCCGAGGCAGATCTTCTCCAGCCTATTAGTGCCCGCGGAGTCCTGGCCTCCTGTCATCGCGGTTGTAAGGTTGTCTGAAATCACGACAGTTATTCTGGAATTGTCATTTATGGCATCCAGAAGGCCTGTCATTCCGGAGTGGGTGAATGTCGAGTCGCCTATGATTGCGATTGCAGGGGTCAGGCCTGCGTCTGCCGCTCCCTTCGCCATCGTGACCGAAGCGCCCATATCCACGCAGCTTGCTATGGACTGGAACGGAGGCAGAGCCCCCAGAGTGTAGCATCCGATGTCTCCGAATATCCGGGCATCGGGATAGTCCTTGACCACTTCGTTGAGAGCGGTATAGACATCTCTGTGGCCGCAACCCTGACATAGTGCAGGCGGACGGCTGACAATGTTCTGAATTTCACCGAAGACGATACCGGAAGATTCTCCGAATGCCTTCGCCAAGTTGTCCGGATTCAGTTCACCGGTCCTCGGAAGGTCTCCTGTCAGGCGGCCTGAGATTGTGCATCCGTATCCGAGAAGTTTTCTGACTTCCTCCTCGATGAACGGCTGTCCGTCCTCGATGACCATTATTTTGTCGCTCCGCTTCGCCAGCTCTTCGACCATCTTTCCCGGAAGAGGGTATTGCGTGACTTTAAGGACCGCTGAAACTCCCTTTGGTGAGACTTCGTTGAAATAGTTGTAGGCTATTCCACCCGTAATCACTCCGACTCCCTTTCCCTCCTTTGTCTCAAGCCTGTTCAGGCCGGACTCTTCGGAGTCCTTTCCGATTCCGGACTGTTTGGCAATCAAATCCAGATAATTCTTTCTTGCTATTGCAGGGAGAAGAATCCATTTCTTGCTTTCGTCCGGATTGAACCGGTTCTCCGCGGCAGCTTCGTTTTTGACTTCTACGCAAGCCCTGGAATGCGAGAGCCTTGTGACGATTCTGACAAGCACGGGAAGTTTCATCTCTTCGCTAAGTTCGAAGGCTTTGGCCATCAGGTCGTAGCATTCCTGCTGGTTGCTTGGCTCTATTATCGGGACCATAGCGAACTTTCCGTAGAACCTTGAGTCCTGTTCGTTTTGGGACGAGTGCATCGACGGGTCGTCGGCAGCAAGGACGACAAGCCCTCCGTTGACTCCAGTGACAGCCGAGTTGACGAAGGCGTCCGCGCATACGTTCATTCCCACGTGCTTCATACACACGAGGGCTCTCTTGCCCGCGTATGACATTCCGAGAGCCGCTTCCATCGCTGTCTTCTCGTTAGTGCACCAACGGCTGTGTATTCCTCTTTCCTTTGAAAGCGGATGATCCTGAATATATTCTGTAATTTCTGTCGAAGGTGTACCGGGATAGGCGTACACTCCGGACAGTCCCGAATGCAACGCTCCTAAAGCGATGGCTTCATCGCCCAGAAGCAATTTTTTTTCTGACATTGAAACAGTATTATTGAGTTCGTTCGACTTCAAATATAAGAATTAATGGTGATAATCGGAAAGTATTTTGTATTTTTGATTCAATGGATCAGGTCACAAACAAGTTTCCCCAGTTCGACGAAGCCGGTCAGGCTATCGTCCGGAAAGCCTATGGGATTGCCGCCGGGACCCTTCGGAATCAGGTGCGCGGGAATGGCCGTCCTTTCATCGAGCATCCGCTGAACGTCGCGCTGATAGCCTCCGACGAGATCGGCCTCCCGGCGAACTGCATAGCAGCCGTTTTCCTGCATGAGGCGATCAGGATGGATCCGACGCACGGAATGGACCTGTCGAAGTGCCGCGAGGCAGGCTTCCCCGAGGATGTCTATACTATGGTTGATGGCCTGAACAAGATATCCACGATCAAGCCGAAGGACACAATGCTCGAGGCGGAGAACTACAAGAAACTGATAGTCCAGTACTCTGCGGATCCACGTGTCACCGTCCTGAAGATCGCGGACAGGCTTGAGGTTATGAGAAGCCTCGACCTTTTCCCGAAATCCTCCCGCGAGAACAAGATCCTCGAGACCTTGATGCTCTACATCCCCCTTGCCCACCAGCTTGGCCTATACAACGTAAAGAGCGAGATGGAGGGAATATATTTCCGTTTCGCGGAGCCGGAGCAGTACAGGGCGATCACGAACAAGCTGAAGGCTACCGAGAGAGACCGCGAGAGGCTTATGATGGAATTCATCCAGCCGCTCAAGAAGAAGCTTTCTGACGCGGGAATAGATTACAAATTGAAGGTCAGGACAAAGGCTGCATATGCGATCTTCAAGAAGATGCAGGCGCAGAAAGTTCCTTTCGAGGGGGTCTATGACGTGTTCGCCATCCGCTTTATCATAGACTGCGAGCCTGTTTCAAGGATTGAAAAGGATCTCTGCTGGAAAGTGTTCTCCTATGTTACCGAAGAGTATGAGCAGGACACGAACCGTCTGCGCGACTGGATCACAAACCCTAAGTCGAACGGCTATGAGTCCCTCCATATAACCGTCAAGAACAGAAGGGGAGCGTACATCGAGGTCCAGATCAGGACAAAGAGGATGGATGACGAGGCCGAGAACGGCCAGGCGTCGCATTGGGCGTACAAGGGTATAAAGCACGAGGAGCATCTGGACAAGTGGCTGACTTCTGTACGCTACAACCTGGAGCATCATCAGGAGGTAAGCGCTGAAGACCTCCCTCAGCCTCCTTCAAAGGAGATATTCGTCTTCACTCCTTCCGGAGAATTGAGAATCCTTCCCGCGGGGGCGTCTGTGCTGGATTTCGCCTTTAATATTCATTCAGGACTGGGAGTCCGTTGCACCGGCGGAAGAATCGGTGGCAAGGCAGTGTCTATCCGCGAGAAACTCAAGACAGGAGATGTCGTGGAAATTATGTCCAGCAGGAATCAGAAGCCGTCTTCCGACTGGTTGAGTTGTGTCGTGACTTCAAAGGCGCGAGGCAAGATAAAGCAGGAACTTAACGAGGAGGAGTACAAGAAGGCATCTCAGGGCAAGGAACTTCTTGGCAGGCGCCTTAAAAACTGGAAGCTCGAACTGCCGGACGATATGATGGCCGAGTTCCTGAAAAAACTCAAGTACTCTACTCAGAACTCATTCTACGCGGCGATCACTGACGGGGTTATCGATGTCAACGATATCAAGAACTATATCCTTGACTACGACAAGATGGCCGCACAGGCAGTTGAGGCTGCGAAAGAGGCGGAAGCCGCAAAGGAAGCGAAACTTGCCGCGTGGGGTGAGAGACAGGCCCCGGACGATATACTCGTAATAAACGCGAAGGACCTCAAGGGACTGGACTACAAGATGGCGAAATGCTGCCACCCCGTCTTTGGAGACGACGTTTTCGGCTTCGTGACCCGCACGGAGGGCATCAAGATACACCGTATATCCTGCCCGAACGCCGCCCAGCTGATAGGTTCCTATCCATACCGTATCCAGAAGGTGAAGTGGGCCGACAGCCCTTCGGGCGGCACATTCCAGAGTTCTTTGAAAATCATCGCCGGATTGGAATCCTCCGTCATAGGTCAGATCACGGAGATCGTGAATATGTTCAAGGCTTCACTGCGCTCTTTCAATGTCTCTGAGAACCGCCGCAACGGCACCTATGAGATCAACCTTCGTATTTCAGTCCCGTCCAGCGGCGAACTTGACAAGGTCATTTCCCAGATCCGCAACCTCAAATCCGTCTCCAAAGTCACTCGCGACTAGGTGCCAAGCCACTTGCTGCGAAAGGAAAAAACATTGTATATGAAATTCCGTCTTGAATCACCTTACAAGCCTTCCGGAGACCAGCCGGGGGCTATAGATGGTCTCAGCCGTGCCCTGGAACAGGGTGTGGGGGATGTCACGCTTCTCGGTGTGACCGGGTCGGGCAAGACCTTCACGATGGCCAACGTCATTGAGAAACTGCAGCGTCCTGCGCTTGTCCTCAGCCACAACAAGACTCTTGCAGCCCAGTTGTACGGAGAATTCAAGGGTTTCTTCCCGTCCAATGCGGTTGAATATTTCGTCTCATACTACGACTACTACCAGCCGGAGGCCTATCTGCCTACGACCGACACCTACATCGAGAAGGATCTCTCAATCAACGACCAGATCGACAAACTGCGCTTGAGCGCTGCGTCCGCACTGATGTCCGGAAGAAGAGATGTGATCGTGCTCTCCAGTGTCTCCTGCCTCTACGGAATCGGGAATCCGGAGGACTTCCACGCCCAGTCTGTCCTGGTCAGGAAAGGTGAGAATAGATCGCTTACTAGACTGCTGTATCATCTTGTCGATGCCAACTACAACCGCACGGAAGTGGATTTCAAGCGAGGTACGTTCAGGGTCCGCGGAGACACTGTGGATGTGTTCCTCGGAGGGTCTGACGAGGCTGTCCGCATCGAATTCTTCGGAGACGAAATCGATGCGCTCTCGTTGATCGATCCAGTTACGGGAGCCCATATTGAGGACCTAGAAGAGGTCCCGATCTACCCTGCGACCAATTTCGTAACGACACGTGAGCGCAGCATCAGGGCGGTCAGCGAGATTCAGGACGACCTCAAGAAGCAGATTGACTATTTCAACGAAACAGGCAAGGGGCTTGAGGCCAAGAGGCTCCAGCAGAGAGTCGAGAACGATCTGGAGATGATAAAGGAAATGGGCTACTGTCCCGGCATCGAGAACTATTCCCGTTATCTGGATGGCAGGAAACCAGGCCAGAGGCCGTTCTGTCTCATAGACTATTTCCCTAAGGACTTCATTACCTTCATCGACGAAAGCCACGTAACCATTCCGCAAATCAGGGCGATGTACGGCGGTGACCATTCCCGTAAGTCAGTACTCGTAGAATACGGCTTCCGTCTTCCTGCCGCTGCTGACAACAGACCTTTGACATTCGATGAGTTCAACGGCATCACAGCCCAGAAGGTCTATGTCAGCGCCACACCTGCGGACTATGAACTGGAACGCTCGGAAGGCCTCGTGGTAGAGCAGGTTGTCAGACCGACCGGTCTCCTTGACCCTCCGATCGAGGTCAGGCCGACGAAGAATCAGGTGGATGACCTGGTGGAGGAAATCCGGAAGCGCGCGGAACTCGACGAGAGGGTCCTTGTGACCACTCTCACCAAAAGGATGGCGGAGGAATTGACTGACTATCTTGACAGAATCGGAATAAGGGTCAGGTATATTCATTCCGACGTGGACACCGCCGAGCGAGTAGAGATCATCGAGGATTTCAAGAATGGTCTTTTTGATGTGCTTGTGGGAGTGAATCTCCTGAGAGAAGGTCTTGACATTCCGACAGTTTCAATGGTCGCCATACTTGATGCGGACAAGGAGGGCTTCCTTCGTTCCGGCAGGGCTCTGACCCAGACGGCCGGACGCGCGGCCAGAAATGTCAATGGCCTTGTGATAATGTATGCCGACACGATCACGGACTCGATGGATGAGACTATCCGCGAGACCAACCGCCGCAGAACCAAACAGATGGAATACAATAAACTCCACGGTATCGTCCCCAAGCAGGTTGAAGTCAAGCAGAATGTGCTTGCGACGGAACTTTACGGTCCTTCGGAGAAGTCTGTCAATCCTCGTGTCGCAAACGGTCCAAGCGGCCGTGTCAGTGCAGCGGACTCCGTCTCTAATCCTACGTATATTCCTGATCCGAGCGAATTGGGACGTGGAAGCGTCTCGGTCGGACTCGGCCACGATTCCAAGCGGGAGGGCAACACTGCATACGTCGATGGTTACGTCCAGGCAGACCTTGCTGCTGTCCTGCAGGATCCTGTGATCCGGTCGATGACCAGGGAACAGATAGAAAAGATGATTGCCGAAGACAAACGCCGTATGGAGCATTCCGCCGCCGATCTGGATTTCTCCCAGGCGGCCAGGTACCGCGATGAAATGTGGGCTCTTCAGCAGTACCTAAAGGTCTGGAAGAGCAAATAGACTCCTGAATTATGTGATTGTCCGCCGAAGGGTCAGCCTTTCGAGAGCTGGTCCAGCTCGTAGTCGGCCTTGATCTTGTCGATGATGCTGCAGACCACCTTGAACGTGCGGCTTCCCTTGGTGTAGTCGGCCGGGACGACGAAACTGACACGGCCCTGGCGCTGAAGCCTTGCGGCGAATGATTTCTTCTTCGGATTGGCCGGATTATAGACGGCTATGGAATGTCCTCCGAACATCGTGACGATCTTCATACAAGGGATGTCTGTCTCCCCGTCTCCGAAATAGATCATCTGGGTGTAAGGAATCCTTTTCTTGTCCTCAGAGACGCTTGCGTTGACCTTCTTGTTGTCGTGGGCGGAGAAGATGCCCTTGTTGATCTTGAAGATGAACTGGGTCTTCGCGGTGTAGTCCACGGCGATTCCCGGCCAGACCGCTTCTCCGTTTTCATCGTATATGAAGGTGCAGGCGAAGATGTGCTTGAATTCCTCGGCGATTGGGGAGCCTTCGATGATTTCCTTCAGACCGGAGGAGTTGATGTAATGCTCGATCCTGACTCCGTGCGCGGCTCCATATTCATTGACAATCGAGAACCAATCGAGAACTCCGTCGAAAAGGTCTATGTGGCGGCCGAATTTCTGGAAATCGGAACGGTGGAGCTTGATCCCGTTTTTCTTTGCCTCGTCGCACATCATCTTCATGTACGAAAGGACGTTGCTTGCATCCTGTCCGACTGCCAGTCCATCGCTCATCTTCCAGAATTCCTGAGGCGTTTTTCCGATGGCCTGGATGAATCCGAACTCCTGCATATTGCCTGGGGAAAGGGTGCCGTCGAAGTCGTAAATAAGTGCTACAATGGGTTTTTTTCGCATTTTTGACGTCATTTCGCCACAAATAGGGCGTTTTCACAAATATAACATTTATTGGTTTGAATATTCAGAATGCTTGGGTTAAATTTGTATGCCGGCAAAAAAGCGGCGGATTAATACTATGGACCACTACTTGACTCGACTGCAGGACGCGACCAGAAAATACTGGAACAAATCCGCACTCAACACAATCGACGGGGAATCCTTCAACTATTGTCAGATGGCTACCCTCATAGAGAAATTTCATATATTCTTTGACCGGACAGGTATAAAGAAGGGACAGCATATAGCCCTCTGGGCACGCAACAGCGCGCGTTGGGGGATGAGTTATCTTGCTGTCAACACCTATGAGACAGTCATTGTCCCGATTCTGGCCGATTTCACCCCGGAGAGCGTGGAAAATCTGGTTGAGCATTCCGAAAGCGTGGTGCTTCTCACGAATGCCGACAAATGGTCTAAACTGGATGTTTCCAAAATGAAGGATGTGAAAGTCGTTATCGATGTGGACAATCTTAAGGTCCTTTATGCCGCAGAACCTTCGGCGGAAGAAGTCTGGAACAATATAGACCTCTTTCTGGCCGAGAAATACCCTGACGGCTTCTATATTGAGCCGACCGTCTTCACCGGCCACAA
>CAYFVE010000045.1:9287-16446 GCA_964346605.1 uncultured Muribaculaceae bacterium
CTTCGGCCCGGAGGACGTTGTCTATCCTATCGACAACTGGGATGACCTTGCCGTTATCAATTACACCTCCGGCTCCACCGGAAACCCGAAAGGAGTGATGCTTACATACCGGAATTTCTCCGCAACCATTGACTTCAGCCAGAGGAACAGACCTACATCCGACAAGAACAAGATGATCTCGATGCTTCCGATGGCCCATATGTACGGACTGGTTACAGAGTTCATCTACCCTCTTTGCAACGGCACGTCGATATACTGGCTCGGCAAGACTCCTACTCCAAGCACTCTTATGAAGGCTTTCCAGGAGGTTCAGCCATATCAGTTGATTACAGTTCCCCTCGTTATGGAGAAGATCTTCAAATCAAAGGTCAAGCCGACCCTCGATAAACCCCTGATAAAGTTCATCTGCAAAGTTCCGGGACTCAACAGGATAATATTCAATAAAGTTCACGACGGCCTCATCGATGCATTCGGTGGAAACGTAGGAGAGTTCATCCTGGGCGGGGCGCCTGTCGCTCCTGAGGTGGAGAAGTGGTTCAAGAGAATCAAACTTCCTTACACTGTCGGCTACGGTATGACCGAAGCCACTCCGTTGCTTGCCTACGCCAGCAGCAAAGACTATGTCGCCGGTTCCTGCGGAAAGCCTGTCGATTGCGCGGATGTCCGAATCGATTCCGACGATCCTTATCACATCGTGGGTGAGATTCAGGCCAAGGGAGACAATATCTGCATCGGCTACTACAAGAATCCAGAAGCTTCGGCAAACGCTTTCACAGAAGACGGTTATCTCCGGACAGGAGACCTTGGCCTCTTTGATGAGGAAGGCAACCTCTTCATCAAGGGGCGCAGCAAGTCCATGATTCTCAGCGCTAACGGGCAGAACATCTATCCGGAGGAAGTTGAAGCGGTCGTAAACGGTCAGCCTTATGTGGCCGAGTCGGTCATTGTGGACAGGGCTTCCAAGCTTGTCGCCCTTGTCTATCTTGATTCCGACGCCTTGAAGAAGGACGGTCTCGATGCGGAAGCCATCGCTGACATACCTGAGAGAGTCAGGATCAACTCCAACAAAAACCTCCCGAACTACAGCCAGATCACAAAGGTCGAGATCGTTGAGCAGCCGTTCGAGAAGACTCCCAAGATGTCCATCAAGAGATTCCTTTATAAATAGTCCGGAAATCATCCGGTTTCTGTGCAAGATTTTCCTGATTCTGCATTTGGGGGATAAAAACACAGTACAGATGATCAAAATCACAACGAACTTACGCAGAGTGGCTGTCGTTCTTGCAATGGCAGCCGCTCTTATGTTTACAGGATCCGAGGCTTCTGCCCAGATTCCCGGGAAAGGACACGAAATCAGGATCGGAATCGCCGGTATGCCGATGGGAGCGTCTTTGGCCCGGGGTTTTTTCTTATATGACGATTATAATGTCCTGAGGCCTTTCGAGTCCACGAGCGATCGATACAGGGACTATCGCAGGAGGGGAATCTCGTTCGGCACCTTGACGGGAGAGTATCTTTGGAACATCAATGCAAGGAATGCTTTCGGAGTCAATATAGGGTTCGACATTCTCTTTGGCAGGCTCTTTGACGGTTACTCCGATGAGCCGAAGGGCTGGCAGGAGGCCTGGGGAGTCGCGTTATGGCCGGAGTACCGACATACCTGGAACCCTTACAGCAGGGTGAAGGCATATTTCTCCGTCAGCGCCGGAATCGGCGGTGCGGTTTACCATAACATGAACACAACTTTCAGCAGGTTCTACGATTCCAAGACTGGAGAGTATCAAGACGAGAATCCCTGGTCAATGGTTCCTGTCTTGCAATTCACCCCAGTCGGACTTTCCTTCGGAGGCGACAGGGTTTTCGGTTTCGCTGAACTTGGAATCGGTACGATGATATTGGGTGGACGCGCCGGGGTCGGCTTCAAATTCTAGAATGATATGAAAAGGATTACATTTTTTTTGGCGATGGCGATACTCGCCTACTCCTGCGACATCACGGGATCCACGGAGTATGACAGAGAATCCCTGATGAAAAATGAATCAGTGCTGCTGGTCGAATCCAACCTGCTTTTTCCGGCTGCGATTCTGGACAATCTTATCTTGCTTGACAATTATCTTCAGGCGTCCGGGGAGGAACGCGACTCTTCCATTGTCTATGCTTGGCTCAGAAAGAACCTTTTGGTCGGAGATGACAATATGTATAGCCTCGGCGATGAGATCAAGCTGGTCTCTACAGGCGGCAGGAGTTTGTCCGAGCCTGGCGCAAAGTGGAAGGTGGAATGCTTTTCCATACAATCCGGAGAAAAAAAGGAGTTCCTGGTGGATAGTCCTGGAAAGTCCGGCCTCTGGTCGGTTACGGATGAATATGGGATCGTTACAATACTCGAAGGAACCGAAGGCTCGAAGGAGTATGTAGTCTCGCTATCCGGAGACAGGCCGACGGGCGACGGCTACGTATGTTCAGTCAGGACCGAAGGTGAGTTCACACTGGATTGTTATAATACGGAATGGGTCCCGAAAGGCACCCTTGTCCACACTATCAGCCGCGGTGCAAAGACTTATGAGTCCTGCCGAGCGGTCTATTCGGGCAGAAGATTCCCATCATCTGTGACAATCACGAAGCTATGAAAAGATCATTTGTCATTCTGGCTGCCCTGTTAGTCTGTATTGTTCTGCCAGCACAGGGACTGAAACCAGAAAGAGGTTTTGAGTTCAGCGTTGGCTACGGATTATGGCCGTCAATCCAGGCCAACAGAATAGAACCGCTGTATGTATCGGATTATTCTTCCCTGGAAGCCTTATACCGTCCCTTCTCCAGCAAACAGCGTATGACAGGCGCTGTCACTCTGGAGGTCGGGTACCGTTTTGATTCCCGCTGGACACTGTCTCTGATGGGTTCATATACTCATTGTTTCAGTATGGTTGGCACGCAGCTGTATAATACCCCTTCCGGAAAAGCGATTTCTTTCTTGTCCTCTTCGGACATAAATGCCGACAGTTTTGCCCTGATTCCAAAAGCCCGTTTTGACTGGTTTGTCAGGCCGTATTTCCGGCTTTATTCTTCCGCAGGTCTGGGGTTGGGCTGCTATGTCGGTTTCAAAGAGCGCGGAAGTTCGCGATATTCCGGAAATGTGTCGATTGAGAATGAGTTGCAGGTGGTTCCGATCGGTGCCTCTTTCGGGAAGAAGTGGTTCGGCTTCATCGAAGCCGGTGTCGGAACTCAGTTTGCCGGAGGCAGGGCCGGCGCAGGTTATAGATTCTGATGACTATGAAAAGAACAATTATATTTGCGTTTATGACGCTTCTATTTGCTGGATGCGTGACTGTCAAGGATATGGAAGTTCCTGGTGACAGAGTACACAATATGGTCCAATATGTCCGCTCCCGTGTCACGAGGGATGTCGCCTATCCTCTCAACAACCTGACTCTCGCATTCAAGGTCAGCACTTACATCTCCCTTTCGGATGTGGAAAAGAATAATCCAGAGTGGAGTGATTTACGTGGAAAGGTGTTTGTCAGCGCTTCCGGACACATCCGGGTGACTGACTCCAAGGATTTTGAGAGCGGTGGAAGAAGTCTGTCCGAGACAGGGGCGGTCTGGACCACCGATGACGGGAAGTTGTCTTTCGAGTGCATCGACTCCGGAAAGTGGAGATGCTCATACGATCAGGGCGATGACCGCTATATCTCATTTACGGCTGAATCCGATGATTCCGCGGGAGAAAAGTGGGCCGTTGTGTATTCCACCTTTGAGGAGGGTGACACACACACCTGCACGCTTCAGTCCAGAAACCTGAGGGTAACTTGCTTTGGGATTCCTCAGAATTACTACCAATACTACAACTACATCTACGGAAGCTATGATTCCAATTTATACGGGCTTTTCTACGGTGTAGTTGAGGCAAAGTTCTTCAAAGGTACGGAACAGGTTGATTTCGTGACGATTGATTACGATGGCTACAATTCTACCGTGACCACCAGCCGTGACTGATCGGTGACAAAATGTCAGTCTTCCCAGCTTGGAACATTATTTGACTACTCATTTTCCGGTCCGTCAGGACCGGTTTTTTTGTACACAAAATCAAATAGCATATGACAAACAAAGGACAGATCGGAGTGACGACGGAGAACATTTTCCCTGTCATCAAGCAGTTCCTCTATTCGGATCACGAGATTTTTCTTAGAGAACTTGTTGCGAACGCGGTTGATGCGTCGCAGAAGATGAAGTCAGTCGCTTCCGGCGGAGAATTCAAAGGCGAACTTGGAGACCTTAAGGTCAGGATTGTTCTGGACGAGAAAGAAAAGACTCTTAAGATCATCGACAACGGAATCGGCATGACCGGAGAAGAGGTCGATAAATACATCAACCAGATAGCGTTCTCATCGGCAGGTGAATTCCTTGAGAAGTACAAGGACCAGAATATTATCGGGCACTTCGGTCTTGGCTTCTATTCGGCCTTTATGGTCGCTAAGAAGGTTACAATCGAGACTCTTTCGTGGAAAGACGGCGCGAAAGGGGTCCTTTGGAGCTGCAATGGCGATCCTGAGTTTGAAATGACTGAATGCGAGAAGGCAGACAGAGGAACTGTGATCACGCTTTTCCTCGATGATGATTCAGCCAAAGACTACGGCTCGAAGGCAAAGATTGACCAGTTGCTTGGAAAGTACTGCAAGTTTATGCCGGTACCTGTCATCTTCGGCAAGGAACAGGAATGGAAAGACGGTAAATATGCCGACACCGACAGAGACCACGTCATCAACGGAGTCGAGCCTCTGTGGACCCGCACACCTTCTGAATTGAAGGAAGAGGACTATATGAAATTCTATAGGGATCTCTACCCTATGAAGGATGAGCCTCTGTTCTATATTCACCTTAATGTGGACTATCCTTTCAATCTTACCGGAATACTCTATTTCCCTAAAATCAAGGAAAGGATGTCCATCGAAAAGCACAACATACAGTTGTACTGCAACCAGATGTTCGTCACCGACCACGTTGACAACATCGTTCCGGACTTCCTGACCCTGCTGCACGGTGTCATCGATTCTCCGGACATCCCTCTGAATGTTTCCAGAAGCTATCTGCAGGCAGATGAGAATGTCAAGAAGATATCAACCTACATCACCAGGAAGGTGGCTGACAGGCTGGAGGAGATTTTCAAGAATGAGAGGGAAGCGTGGGAGAGCAAGTGGGACAACCTCAAGCTCTTCATCGAATACGGAATGCTTTCTGACGAGAAGTTCTGCGAAAGAGCCTTCAAGTTCGCCCTCTTCAAGAATACGGACGGGAAATATTTCTCCCTTGATGATTACCGAAAGGCGGTTGCCGACACCCAGACCGACAAGGACAAGAAGGTTGTCTATCTTTACGCCACAAACGCGGATGACCAGTACTCCTTCATTGAAGCAGCTAAGAACAAGGGCTATGATGTCCTTCTGATGGACTGCGAACTGGATTCCCACTACGTGAACCTGCTCGAGCAGAAGATAGCGGACACAAGGTTCGCCCGTGTCGATTCGGATGCCATCGGCAACCTGATTCCAAAGGAGGAAAAGATGAAGCCTGAACTGTCTCAGGCAGACAAGGACGACCTCTCCGAGATATTCAAGGCTGTCCTTCCTAAAGAGAATGAGTACTATGTCGAGGCCGACAACCTTGGTGAAGAAGCGTCACCGATCCTCATAACACGCAACGAGTTTATGCGAAGGTACCGCGAGATGAGCGCAATGGGCGGAGGGATGAATTTCTACGGCGAGATGCCGGAGTCGTTCAACATCACCGTCAACCTTGAGAATCCTGTGATGGCAAAGATCGTCTCAGACTCAAAGGCGGCAATCAGCCCGATGGGAGAACTCCCTGCCGAGGCGGGGAAGGATGCTTCCGCCGAGGAGGAAAAAGCCGCCGATGACGCGCGTCAGGCAGTCCGAGAAGCCCACAAGGCCTCGGTCGATGAATATGCCGTCGCAAGCGAGACTCTTAAGCAAGTCACCGACCTGGCTCTTCTGGCCAATGGAATGCTTAAGGGCAAGGCTCTTGCCGATTTCATCGCTCGCAGCGAAAAGCTTGTCGCTGATTCCCTGAAATAAGATCAGATCTGCTGATCATCTTGGATAGTACCGGACTCCGTCGAAAAGATGGATTCCGGACTCTCCGTTTATTTCAAGGTAGGCATCCGGCTCGGAGAAGAGATAGTGCTCGTGGAAACGTACCGTCTCCCCGTCCGTTGTCTTCAGGTCCGACCAGCCTTTATAGCTGTTGTCGCAGCGGTAGCGGTAGAAGACAGTCCCTTTTTCAAACAATCTCATCACACCGGCCGTGTCGGCTTCATCCTTCAGGACTTCGGCCTCTATGTCCTGATTAAGTGTCAGCGGCAATACGGCCAGTTCAGGAACGCAGTAGTAGAACAGTGCAGGTTCGACTTCCTCTATCCTCCCTTCGTCTGTGACGTGTGCCTCCACTTCTGTCAGAGCGTTGCCAATCAGGGAAATGCGCTTTCTGATCTTGAATCCGCGAGGATCCTCCACCTCGCCGCTGAATGAGAAGAACTGCTCCTCCTTCTTGCCGATCCAGGATTCCTGATTCAGGTCGAATATTCCTAATTCCCCAGGGGTGTCCCCTTTCTCGAATTCGTTGTAGAGCCACAGCCAGTCCTTGCCGTTGCATCGGACCAGGTAGGGGATTCTCTCTGAAGCACGCAGGTATTTGTCTTCATAGTTATTGTCACCCCAGGCTATCTTAAGGCGGTCGTTATCCAACAGCCCTTTCCGAGTCGATATTTTGAAACTGAAGGGTGCTTCCGGCTTCACGATTGAACCGAAATAGAGTTTATATCTGTCTGATATATAAAAATTAGCTATTGTTTATTTTCCGATTTGATACCAATAAGTTCCCGTTACTTGTTGCTTTCCCAAAGCAATCACAAACTGCCACAATCTGCTTTTATCGCGATTTTGCCCCACTGCCTAATAAAAAACTTTTCATTTCGAGGTGTTGACATTGATTTTCTACGACGTGTACGGCTGAAACCACCTCATGATGGATAATCTGAAGCAGACTTAACTTAATATATTCAGGATTAAGGTATCAAACCGCAAAGTATTTCGCAAAGTCCGATTTTCTTTAAGATTTTCGGACATTTTATTGCTGAGCTGGAGGGAAT
>CAYFVE010000046.1:0-16047 GCA_964346605.1 uncultured Muribaculaceae bacterium
GTACCTCAAGGGACTGCTCCTTTATGTGGAGTAAGCGGACAGGAAATAGTCAGTGACGATATTTCACACGTGTCAGACAAAAATAAGCATTTTATAAAGTTTTTTGGTTATTTTTGTTTGAATAACACGATGTGTCTGATTATGAATTCAAGGAATCCCGTTTTCTTACTCTCACTCTTTTTCCTGTATGTCGGTGCCTTCGCACAGGAGGCTTCTGTCCGATTCGCTTTTCTTGCGGATCTTCATTATTCAGAGGGCGGCGCGTCAGTGTCCGATCTTCGCAGATGCATTGAGGACATCAACGGAACGGATGGATTGGATTTCGTGATCGTCGGAGGAGACCTTACTGATTTCGGTTCCGATGAGGAACTCGTCGCCGTAAAGGGAATGCTGGATTCGTTGAAGTACGACTTTTACGTTGTCGCCGGCAATCACGATGCCAAATGGTCCGAGAGCGGATGCAACACATTCTTGAAGGTTTTCGGCTATGAAAGCTTCGCGTTCGACTGTGGAGGCTGGCGTTTCATAGGCTGCAACAGCGGCCCGGATATGAGGATGGCTCCCGCCCTTATCCCCAGGGAGAGTATGGACTGGCTCCGGGAAGTGCCTTCCGGAGAAAGGACGGTATTCATAAATCATTATCCACAGGACAGTTCCGTCCTCAATTATTTCGATGTGACAAGGGAACTGAAGCGCATCGGGACGAGGATCGCTATAGGTGGCCACCTGCATCGCAACGTCTCCATCGACTGTGACGGACTTCCGGGAGTTCTATGCCGTTCCACCCTTTCTTCGGGAACCAATCCGGGCTACAGCATTGTCGAGATCACTGGAGACAGGATCACGGTCTCGGAAAAAAGGTTGCTCGGATCGACATCCGTACGTCTGGAGCCTTGGTACAGGCGGAATCTGGAGCCAGTGGCAGATACCGTGAACTACGACCCCGACGGCCTACCGTCCGGTTATCCTTGGATGAAATACGATGTAAACGGCTCGAATTCCCTTACCACGAAGTGGGCGTTTGAGGAGACTTCCAATGTCGCTGCAGGCTTTGCTTCGGACGGTAGGCGAGCGTGGTATACGACAGTCTCAGGATGTGTCAGATGCATTTCCATCAAGGACGGTACCCGGATATGGAGCCGGCAGTTCGGAGGAAAGATTTTCTCCACTCCGGCTGTTTCAGGGAAATTATTGGTTTTCGGCTGCACGGACGGCTTCGTCTATGCGCTGGACAAGAAGACCGGCGACTTGAAATGGAAACGCGCGGCAGGCAAATCGATTCTCGCAAGCCCTGTGGTATATGGAGGAAAAGTCTTTATCGGGGCGTCTGACGGTTGTTTCAGGGCGCTGGACCTGAAGGACGGCGCGGCTGTCTGGGAATATCCCGAAGTGAAGGGTTTCGTGGAATGCCGTCCATTTGTGGATGCTTCCCAGGTTGTATTCGGCTCATGGGACGGCCGCCTCTACTCCTTGAGCACGCTCGACGGATCGCTCCAATGGATATGGGAGTGCGGCAAACATTCCAGAATGTACTCTCCTGCGGCTGTTTGGCCGGTGAAGGCTGACGGGAAGATCTTCATCTCCGTACCTGACCGGCGTCTCTATGTTCTGGATGCAGCGACCGGAAGGGAACTCAAGTATTTCGATGGAATCGCCAGGGAATCGGCTGGCTTGTCTGAAGACGGCTCCACAGTGTACTGCAAGTCAATGTGGCACAAGTTGACCGCGATAGACACTCATACTCTTGATGTGAGATGGCAGAGCGAGACTGAGGCGGGTTACGACATAGCCCCGACTCCTATAGCGCAGACCGGCAACACCGTATTAATGCCGACGGACAAGGGAAACATAATCGGCTTCTCAACAGGTGGGGACTTGATTTGGAAGCATAAGATTTCAATCGCGCTTGTGAATCCGATGACGGTATGGAACAAGAAGGGCAGGACCTTCCTTCTCGCTTCGACAATGGATGGAACAATAACACTTATAGAATATGAAAACCAATCTTTATAGTATGAAAAAGACCATTATTGTCCTTGCGGCCCTCCTGGCCGCCCTGCCTGCCTTCGCACAGAAGATGGAACCGTGGCAGGACCCTGAAATCATTGAGGAGAACCGTATGCCGATGAGGGCGACGTTCGTAACTGACCAGCAGCAGACTCTCTCACTGAACGGAGTCTGGAAATTCAACTGGAACGAGACCATCGAGGGCCGCACCAGAGGTTTCGAGGCAAAAGGCTATGATGATTCCTCCTGGGGAAAGATGCCGGTTCCCGGAATGTGGGAGCTGAACGGCTACGGAGAACCGATGTACCTCAATGCCGGCTATCCTTGGAGGGAACATTACACCAACAATCCCCCTTATCCCCCTACAGAGCGCAATTATGTAGGACAGTACAGAAAGACCTTCACGATTGACAATTCCTGGATTGGTAAACAGATCTGCCTTTGCATCGGTTCGGCGACATCCAATGTACGTGTCTGGGTAAACGGCAGGATGGTCGGTTACAGCGAGGACAGCAAACTTGAGGCCCGTTTCGACATCACCGGATACGTTAAACCTGGCGAGAACCTTATCGCCCTTGAGATTTTCCGCTGGTGCGACGGTACCTATCTCGAGGATCAGGATTTCAACAGATTCGGCGGAATCGCCCGTGGAGTCTTTGTATATACCCGCGAGAAGGAACGCATAGAAGACATTCATATCGTAGCTGGAATGGACGGAGGTTTTTCCGTCTCGGCGGAAGTGACTTCTGGTGTGCGTGAGTTCAATGTCAAGATTCTCGACCCGGCAGGAAGGGCGGTGGCTTCAGGTTCCTCCGTTCCGGCAAAGGGTAAGGTGAGCTTCTCCGGAAGCGTCGCCTCTCCGGAACTATGGTCAGCGGAAAAACCTGCCCTTTACACCCTGGAGGTTTCAGCGCTGGGAAGGAAGGGGCTTCTGGAAAGCACCTCTCTTCAGTTCGGATTCAGAACAATAGAGATCAGAAACGCGCAGCTTCTGGTCAACGGACAGCCTGTTCTCATCAAGGGTGTTGACCGACACGAAATGAATCCCGACAAGGGCTACGTCGTTTCCGAAGCGGATATGATCAACGACATCAGGATTATGAAGGAACTGAATGTGAACGCAGTGCGTACCTGCCACTATCCGGATGACCCTATGTGGCTCACTCTCTGCGACAGGTATGGAATCTATGTCGTGGACGAAGCCAATGTCGAGTCACACGGAATGGGCTATGGAGAGGAATCACTCGCTCACCGGTCAGACTACAGAAAGGCTCATCTTGCCAGGAACAGCAGGATGGTCCAGAGAGATTTCAACCACCCTTCAGTCATTGTATGGAGTCTTGGCAACGAGGCTGGCAACGGAGAAAACTTCTATGCCTGCTACGACTGGATCAAAGCCTACGACACCTCTAGACCGGTTCAATACGAGAGAGCAGAAGACGGGCGCAACACGGACATAAGGTGTCCGATGTATTGGGGCCCCGATGCCTGCGAAAGATACAGCAGCAATAATCCGGACAGGCCTCTCATACAGTGTGAATATGCCCACGCAATGGGGAACTCCATGGGCAACTTCAAGGAGTATTGGGACCTTGTCCGCAAGTATCCTTCATTCCAGGGTGGCTTCATCTGGGACTTCGTTGACCAGGCCCTGAGATGGCCTTCGGACGATGGCGGCACTGACCATATCTTCGCTTTCGGCGGTGATTTCAATGATTACGACCCGTCTGACGGCTCGTTCAACTGCAACGGGGTTGTTTCATCTGACAGGAAACTGCATCCTCACGCCTACGAAGTCCGTTATCAGTACAGGAATATCCTCACCACGTCTGCAGATCCCCGCTCAGGCAGGATAAACATACTGAACGAGAATTTCTTCAAGGATCTCAGCCAATACAGGCTTGTCTGGAGTATTTCCGAAGACGGCAGAGTCGTTTGCACCGGGATAGTCGAAAACCTCGATTGCCAGCCTCAGAAGACTCTGTCAGTTTCTCTCGGCCTTCCTGAGATGGACGTTGATGACAAGGATGTCCTTCTCAATGTATCATATGTGCTTAAGTCCGAAGACGGACTTCTTCCAGCAGGCACGGAGGTCGCCTACGACCAGTTCACCGTAAGCCGGAGGACATCCCCTGTCTTCGCGGCGGGATCGGCATCAGTCTCCGGCCAGGGAATCTCATGCGCCGATGCAGGAGGCAGACATGTTTTCTCCGGTCTTTTCCGTTTCGCGGGAGTTTATTCAGACCGGATTGACGAGTGGGAAGCATCCTTTGACAAAAAAACCGGCTTTCTATGCAGTTACAGGATCGGCGGCAAGGAGATGCTTTCAGAGCCTCTGGTCCCTGAGTTTTCAAGGGCGCCTGTCGAGAATGATCTGGGAGCCCGCCTTCAGGACAACAGAAGGCAGGGTGTCTGGAGATATCCTGAATTCAGGCTCGAATCCATGGATGTGGGACTTGACGGAGAATGCTGGAAGGTCGAGGCATCCTATGCTCCTATCGCTAACGGGGCCGCGGTTGTGAAAATGTCCTATGTCCTCCATCCTGACGGAACCATCGAAGGCAATGAGAAGATGACCGATGCCGGCAGTCTGTCAAAGGCTCCAGATCTCTTCCGCTTCGGAATGAAGTTCGCGATGCCGGGAAGATATTCAAAGATTGATTTCTTCGGGAAGGGACCTTGGGAAAATTACTGCGACAGGAATTCCGCGGCTTTGACAGGACGCTACATCCAGAGTGTCAACGACCAGTACCATTACGGCTACGTCCGCACACAGGAATCCGGCACTCATACGGACCTCAGCTTCCTCCGCGTTACAGACGAGAACGGGACCGGTCTCGAAATCACTTCCGGGGTCAAGTTCTCCGCTTCCGCCCTCCCGTTCTTAATCAGGGATCTGGACTGTGCGGCGGATGCCGATCCGGAGAAAAAACACCATTCTCTCAGCCTCAAGGCTCTCGCCCACGAGAATGACAGGTCGAATGGCATGACCTACATCAACTTCGATCTCAAGCAGATGGGCGTCGGCGGTATCCAGTCATGGGGAGCCCTGCCACTCGAAGAGTACAGGATTCACGCTGCTGAAAGGGATTTCTCATTCATTATCAGGCCAATTGACAATTAATTGCAATATTTTATATATCTTTGCATAGGTTTAGGTATTGACAATCGGAACATCTAATCTAATTTATATATGATGAAAAAAATCTTTAGTTTTGCAGTTATCGCTTTAATTACCTTTAATGTTGCTTTCGCTCAAGAGAGCGGCAACTGGTTCGTCGGTGCAGGAGCCGGTGTGAACACCATTGTTGCTCCGCATACTGAATTCAAAATCGGCGGTCTCTCCGCTGACCTTTTCGCCGGTAAATGGATTACTCCTTCATCCGGATTCAGATTCGGCTACAAGGGCATCAAGAACTCTTTCAAAGTTGAAGATGGCTACAAGACCAATGTCGGAAACGGAACAGGTGATTTTAAACAGCAGCATTTCATTCATGCTGATTTCTTGGTAAACCTTTCAAACCTTTGGGGAGATTCCGACGAGTACCGCTTCTGGAATGTCATCCCGTACGTTGGCGCCGGTATGATGACTTTCAACTACACAAACACGGCTGGTAATGGCGTCAACGACCACGAATGCGCTCTCACAACGCAGGTATTTTGAACAACTTCCGTCTCAACAGGATGTCGATCTATATCGATCTCAATGCTTCAAGTTTCAGGCGTGAGGTTCTTTGCATTCAGAAGTCCAACGATCGTTTCGCTTATTCTCCGGCCATCACTGCAGGTTTGATTTTCAACCTTTAGAAGCGGACATTGCATAAAAAAACCGGGCCATCACAAAATGGTCCGGTTTTTTTATATGTGTGTTTGACTAGTATCTGTTGAGAGGCCTTCCGGCTGTCATATTGTGGACCTTGTGCCTGATGTTCTCAAGTACAGCTTCGTAATCGGCCTTTCCTTCTTCGCTTACACCGTTGACAACATCGGCGTACTTGGCGACTGCATTGAGTACTGTGTCGATCAGGTCAACTATGTCAAGCATATCCTTCTCGACGAATCCCCGGGAGGTGATGGCTGGAGTTCCGATTCTGAAACCGGATGTCTTGAACGGCGAACGAGTGTCGAACGGGACCATATTCTTGTTGAGGGTGATCTCCGCTTTTTCCAGTTCCTTTTCTGCCATCCTTCCTGTCACTTCCGAGAACTTGGTCCTCAGGTCAATCAGCATAAGATGGTTGTCCGTGCCGCCAGAAACTACTTTGTAGCCTCTTCTGATGAATTCATCCGCCATTGTCCTGGCATTGGACATCACTTGTTTCTGGTACTCGACGAACTCCGGTTGCATCGCCTCGTAGAATGCGACTGCCTTTGCGGCGATGACATGCTCGAGAGGGCCGCCCTGAGTGCCGGGGAAGACGCTTGAGTTTAGAATCGCGCTCATCTTCTTGATCTCCCCCTTCGGAGTGGTGAGACCCCAAGGATTGTCGAAGTCCTTGCCCATAAGGATAATGCCTCCTCTTGGTCCGCGAAGGGTCTTGTGGGTCGTGGATGTGACGATGTGGGCGTACTTTACAGGGTTCTTCAGGAGTCCGGCAGCTATCATTCCGGCGGTGTGGGCCATATCTATCCAGAGGATGGCTCCTACTTTGTCGGCGATGCTGCGCATCCTTTCATAATCCCACTCGCGTGAATATGCGGACGCTCCTCCGATTATGAGTTTCGGCCTGCACTCAAGTGCGGTCTGCTCCATTTTGTCATAGTCGACCATCCCTGTCTCCTCGTCAAGTCCATAGGCTACGGCGTGGTAGAGGATGCCCGATGCGTTGACAGGTGAACCGTGGGTGAGGTGGCCGCCCTGGGACAGGTCAAGTCCCATAAAGGTGTCTCCCGGTTTGAGACAGGCCATCGTGACCGCCATATTAGCCTGGGCACCTGAATGAGGCTGGACGTTAGCGTACTCCGCGTCGTAGATCTTGCAGAGACGGTCGATGGCCAGCTGCTCTATCTGGTCGACAATCTGACACCCGCCGTAATACCTTTTTCCAGGATAGCCTTCGGCGTACTTGTTTGTACAGATGGAGCCCATAGCTTCAAGTACATTGTCACTTACATAATTCTCAGAGGCGATCAGCTCCAGTCCGGATGACTGTCTCTCTTTTTCACTTCTGATCAGATCAAAGATTTGAAGATCTTGTTTCATATTGTAACTTGAGTTTTTTGCCTTCAAATATCGGTCGAAGGTGTCCACAAAGATAAGATTAAAAAACCATTTTTGCTATATTTGCATCTATAAAAAGAATGCGCTTTGAAGGACAGGAAACTGCTGAACATAGAGTTGGGACGAGTCAGTCCTGATGAGTATCGCAAACTGCCCGAATCAGGCCTCGTTGTGGTTCTGGACAACATCCGCAGCGCCCATAACGTAGGTTCCGCTTTCAGGAGCTGCGACTCTTTCAAGGTTGACAGGATCTGGCTGTGCGGTATATGTGCCGTGCCTCCTTCTACAGAGATCCACAAGTCCGCCCTCGGCGCCGAGGACAGCGTTCCGTGGGAGTACTCGGAGAGCACGATGGACGTCATCGCCCGCCTGCGCTCTGAAGGCTATACAATTATAAGTGCAGAGCAGACCGTGGGCTCTGTAAAACTGGATGACTATTCCCCGGAAAGAGGGAAGTATGCGCTGGTTTTCGGCAATGAGGTGGATGGTGTCAGCCAGGAGGTGGTGGATGCTTCGGATTTTTCTCTTGAGATTCCTCAGTCCGGCACAAAGCATTCCCTTAATGTATCTGTCTCGATCGGCGTGATCCTATGGCACTTCACTTTTCAAGCCATTCAAGGAACTCGTCAACGCGCGAACGGCTGACGGTCAGGTCCGGATGCGGACCCATATTCCTTGAAAGCCTGACGTGGGATGTCACCCGCAACCTTCCTCCTGCCAGTTTCGTCACGCTTTCAATCGCTTCTTTTGCGAAGATGCAGCTGCAGGAGATACGGAAGAATATTTCCGGATCAAGTCCGGACATCAGGGCGTCCATAGTGGTGTCCACGATATAGACTGTTCCTTCGTGTGTCACGAGGTGGTTGTTCTTGTCCTCGGAATAGAAAAATGCGACCTCTGAGGACTTGACCGGCACGATCCTGTCGTTGAAATGGACCAGATAGCGTTCCTTGTACTCCGGCTCCGGCTTCATCTGGTTCAGCGCTCCGATAATCCTGCTGACATCCAGCCCGTCCGGAGCAGTCCTGCATCTGTCGACGGCGCGCTTCAGAGCTGAAATCTCTATTGGCTTCAGAAGATAGTCGACCGAACCGGCCTCGAAGGCCTTGACAGCGTAGTTGTCGTAGGCTGTGGTCATAACGACGTTGGCATTGACATCGACCTGACGGAAGATTTCGAAGCATTCACCGTCCGAAAGTTCCACGTCCATAAAGATGATCTCAGCTGCAGAAGGGTTGTCTTTCAGGAAGGCAACGGTTTCCGCTACGGATCCGCATTCTCCGATTATCTCGATGTCGGGATAGTTCGACATCAGAATCTTTTCAAGCCCCTTCCGGGCCATCAGTTCGTCTTCTACAATAAGGACTTTCATAGGAGCGGCAGTTTTACTTTGTATGTAGTGTCGGTGCGGACAATCTCTATCTCCTTGCCGGAGCGTTCTTCATACTGTTGTCTGATGTAGTTCAACCCGATTCCGCTTGATTGGGATCTGGTGACGCGAGGTATGAGATTGTTGACGACCGTAAGACTTTCACCGTCTGTGTATATCTCGACCCCCAGCGGTTCGCCGGGCGTAACGGAGTTGTGCTTTGTGGCGTTCTCTACAAGAAGTTGGATGGAGCAGGGGATGACGCATCTGGACAAGTCCTCTTCCCTTATTCTGACATCTACGTTGAAGCCCTCTTGGAATCTGACCTTAAGCAGGTCGCAGTACATTCCGACATAAGTCATCTCGTCCCTGAGGGTTACGGTGGACTCCTCTTCGTTTTTCAGCATATAACGGTAGATGCCAGCCAATTTGTGGATGAATGTGCTCGCCTCTTCGTCCTGCCCGTTGATGACCAGGGAATCCAGGATGTTCAGCGAGTTGAAAAGGAAGTGCGGGTTGACCTGCTGTTTCAGATTCAGGTACTGGAACTTGGCAAGATCCGCCCGGTCCTTCTCCTTTTCCGCCTTTCGCCGGGTCGTGATTGCATATTCAATCATATAGATCACCGAATACACCATCGCTTCGATGACGATGGCGATCAGAAGCAGTTCAAGGAAACGCCGTCCGGTGACTTTCCCGGAGAGGTGGTAGGGGAGTCCCAGGCAGGCCATAATGGCAGCGATGGCCGAAACGGTGATAAGGAACAGGACGAGACGGAAGCCGTTCTGAATGGAGGTCATACGCGCTTCCTTCTTCCTGTAGCGTTCCTCAAAAAGGATTGTGACGCCTATCAACGACAACAGAATGAATGAGTTGTCTCCGAATGACGTCACTGCGCTGAAAACGGATTCTCCTTCGAACAGGGTTGAACTGAAGAGCCGGATGACGATTCTGACGAGCAGAATCATCGCGATCGCCGCAATAAGCCACGTTGTCTCCAGAGGTGTCGCCCTGTACTTTGTGGTTCTGCGCTCTGCGTAGTTCTTCATAAAGAAAACGAGGCCCCAGCCGATGATTTCGGTCGTTGCGAAGGTGGCTATTGAAGGAGCGAGAATCGGATGGCTTATCAGCAGGCTGACCAGAGAAGCAGCTCCGTTTCCCAGAAGGTAGCCGGTGATGTTGACGAAAATAATGACAATTGCCGAGAATTCGACGTTCTGCCTGAAACGCAGGCATAGCACGGCCGAAAGAATGATGGTCAAAGTCGTCAGAGTGAGCTCATCATTGACTCCTCCCAGGCGACAGAAAACGGCCGCAGCAACGTGCAGAAGCGCAAAGCCGTGGATTATTGTGGATGTCCTCAGCGGTTGCATATTATCCCTATAATCCGCAATTTAATAAAAATTCCCCGCAATTCATCCATAAATCCCCGCAATTCATCCGCTTTTTTCGACCGTTCGTCATTAAAACCATTTAATAAGAAAAAAACCCTCTATATTTGCGTCTGTACACTAAAAGGGATAATCAAAATCAGATGCAGACCAATAGAAAGCTTTCCTTCTGGGATATGTGGAACCTGAGTTTCGGGTTCTTCGGTGTTCAGATCGCTTATGCCCTTCAAAGCGCCAATATCAGCAGGATTTTCGCTACGCTGGGAGCCGATCCTCACCAGCTGAGTTTTTTCTGGATCCTTCCGCCCCTTATGGGTATGATCGTCCAGCCTTTGATCGGAAAATATTCAGACCGCACGTGGTGCCGTATGGGCCGCAGAAAGCCTTACCTCCTTGTCGGAGCTATGATTGCCGTGCTCGTGATGGTTCTCCTGCCGAATGCGGGAAGCCTTAGTTTCTCTTCAAGGCTTATTCTCGGACTTAATGGGGCGATGTGGTTCGGCCTTTTCTCCCTGATTTTCCTGGATACCTCCATAAATGTCGCGATGCAGCCGTTCAAGATGATGGTCGGCGATATGGTAGGGGAGGAGCAGAAGGCGCAGGCATATTCAATCCAGTCGCTTCTCTGCAACGCAGGCAGTCTCGTAGGGTATCTTTTCCCGATCTTCTTCACCTGGATAGGAATCGCCAACATCGCTCCCAAGGGACAGATCCCCCAATCCGTTATCTGGAGTTTCTACTGCGGCGCTGCAATCCTCATCCTCTGTGTGCTCTACACCTTTGCTAAAGTCAAGGAGATGAACCCTAAGGAATATGCGGAATTCAACGGAATCGGAGACTCCCGGGCGGAGAACGCGAAGAAGGAGGGCCTCTTCAGCCTTTTACTCCACGCTCCCAAGACATTCTGGACAGTCGGCCTTGTGCAGTTCTTCTGCTGGGCTGCATTCATGTATATGTGGACATATTCAAACGGAGCCATCGCCTTCAATTGCTGGGGAACTGCCGACACCGCGTCGGAAGGCTATCAGGCCGCCGGAAACTGGGTGGGTGTGGTCTTCGCCATCCAGGCCATAGGATCCATCTTATGGGCGATCGTACTTCCCAAGTTCAAATCTCTGAAGTCCGCCTATGTGGTGAGCCTTCTCATCGGGGCAGCGGGATTCATTTCCATCGAATTCATCCACAGCCAGTACCTTCTGTTCATCTCCTACTTCCTCATCGGGGCGGCCTGGGCTGCTATGCTGGCTCTTCCTTTCACTCTGCTGACGAATTCTCTCAGCGGTGAGAATATGGGCAGTTACCTCGGACTCTTCAACGGAACCATCTGCCTTCCGCAGATCGTCGCCGCGGCGACAGGAGGCTTTGTATTGAAACTGGTCGGAGGGACCCAGGCGGCAATGCTTCTTATCGCGGGCATCCTTCTGGTCCTCGGAGCAGTGTGTGTGTACTTTGTGCGTGAAAAGAAATCTGAAAACTAAATATATAAATGAATATCACAACAATTAAAACTTTCCAAATGAAAAGGATTATAGCTGCTGTGACGACCGCGCTTCTCTGCCTGGTCGGCACTACCGTATCCGCTCAGAGCGGGTATCAGGTCAAGGGAGTTGTAGTCGACGCATCCGGTCCGGTGATCGGCGCCACTGTTATGGAACAGGGCTCTACCAACGGTACATCGACCGGTCTTGACGGAGACTACGTCCTTACTGTTTCAGGTCCTGATGCGATTGTAGAAATCAGTTGCATCGGTTACTCAACACAGACCTTCAAAGCTTCCGCAGTTCCTGCACGCCTGACCATCATCGAGGATTCCGAGTTTCTCGACGACGTGGTGGTCATCGGTTACGGTACTGTAAAGAAGAGCGATTTGACTGGTTCTGTGGCAACTGTCAAGGCTGATGAGATCAACAAGGGTGTGATCACAACACCTGCCGACCTCCTCAGAGGCAAGAGCGCCGGTGTCGTTGTCACCGCCGGCAGCGGTATGCCTGGTGCTGGTGCTACCATCAGAATCCGCGGCGGTTCTTCCATCAACGCTTCCAACGACCCTCTTATCGTCATCGACGGCCTGCCAGTCTCAAACGACGGTATTTCAGGTATGTCTGACCCTCTGTCTTCCATCAACCCTGAGGACATCGAGAGCTTCACCGTCCTCAAGGACGCATCTGCAACCGCAATCTACGGTTCACGTGCTTCCAACGGTGTCATCGTGATCACCACCAAGAAGGGCTCAAAGACTGCTTCCGGCATTCCTAACGTCGCTATCGACTTCACTGCATCCGCCAATACCATCGCCAAGTACAACGACCTTCTCGACGCAGACGGAATCCGCAGTCTCATCCGTAAGTTCTACGGTGCAAACTCTGCTGCGGAAGCGGCACTTGGCAAAGCCGACACCGACTGGCAGAAGGAGATCTACCACACAGCCCAGACGTACGACGGCAACGTCAGCATCAGCGGCCGTGCCGGCTTCCTCCCATACCGTGTTTCAGGTGGCATGACAAGCCAGAGTGGTACTCTCAAAGGTTCTAAGATGAACCGCGGCACCCTCTCGCTCAATCTTTCGCCTAGTTTCCTTGACAACCACCTAACCGTCAACCTTAACGGCAAAGGCACCTACGCCAAGAACTACTACGCCAACCAGGACGCCATCAGTGCTGCCAACCATTACGACCCGACCAAGCCGGTCTATGACGAGAAGGGCTTGAACGGGTATTCAACTTGGTACGACGCTTCCGGCAACCTCAACTCGATGGCAACAATGAACCCTGTCGCCCTTCTTGACGCAAAGACCGATTACGCTGACACCTACCGTTTCATCGGCAACTCTCAATTAGACTACAAGGTCCACGGCTTCGAAGCCCTCAGGTTCAACCTCAACCTGGGTATCGACTGGGCAAAGTCCGACGGTGTCACCGAACTCGCCAAGGGTTCTGAGGCTTCATACCACAACACCACTGAGAGTGGCGGCGGATCGCACACTGACTACGACTATACACGCCGCAACACCACCCTTGAGTTCTACGGTGACTTCAACAAGACTTTCGCTGATCTCCACAACGTTGACCTTATGGCCGGATATTCCTGGCAGCACTTCTGGAACAACAGCCATAACTACAAGTACAGGATGTCCGACAACCTCGAACTCAGCAACACGGAAGGCAAGGGCGAGCTTTACCTCGTTTCCTTCTTCGGCCGCGCGAACTACAGCTTCGCTGACCGCTACCTTCTCACCGCTACTGTACGTGCTGACGGTACTTCACGTTTCCAGAACCACAAATGGGGTATCTTCCCTTCTGTCGCTTTCGGTTGGAACATCAAGAACGAGCCATTCATGGCTAACGTCGATGAGTTCTCTACTCTCAAGCTCCGTTTGAGCTGGGGCGAGACCGGTCAGCAGGAAGTCGGCGGCTACTACGACACCTTCGCTCAGTTCTTGACCGTCAACACTCCCGGTTCTTACTATTTCACTGATGGTTCTTCTTACGTAGCTCCTGTTGTAGCCCTCGGTTACAGCGCTGACCTCAAGTGGGAGACCACCACGACCTACAACATCGGTATGGACTTCGGTTGGTTTAACGACAGGCTTACCCTCAGCGCCGACCTCTATCAGAGAGACACCCGCGACATCCTTAACTACATCCCTGTTCCGGGCCTTTCCAACCTTACCAACTACCTCAACACCAACATCGGTTCAATGACCAACAAGGGATTCGAACTCGACCTCAACAGCGTTCTTATCGAGAACCGTGATATGAGCTGGACCTTCGGTGTCAACATGGCCTACAACAAGAACAACGTCACCAAGCTGACTGCTTCCGACGAGAATGCGACCGGTATCGAGACCGGTGGTATCTCTGGTGGTACAGGCAACAACGTCCAGATGATCCAGGTTGGTTATCCAATGCGTACCTTCTACCTGTACCAGCAGGTTTACGATGTGAACGGCGATCCAATCAGCGGTGTCTATGTCGATCGCAACAACGATGGCCAGATCACTGCTGAAGACAAGTGCCTCTCACACCACGCTGACGCTGACTACACTTTCGGCTTCAACACCAAGTTCACTTACAAGAACTGGACTGCAGCCCTTTCAGGACACGCCTCGCTCGGCAACTGGGTTTACAACAATGTCGCTTCTGACACTGAGATGCTTGCTGACCTCTGGACCAACAACTTTGTCGGCAACCGTGTATCTTCAGCAACCAAGTCAATGTTCTCACAGGCGCAGTACCTTTCTGACTACTATCTTGAGGATGGCTCATTCCTGAAGCTCGACAACTTCACCCTTGGCTATACCTTCCCTAAGCTGTTCCAGATCGTTCCTGAGCGCTATGTTTCACTCAACATCTTCGGAACTGTCCAGAACATCTGCACATTCACCAAGTACTCCGGAATCGACCCTGAGGTTTACGGCGGTATCAACGGCACGGTTTACCCGCGCCCGAGAACCTTCGTAGCTGGTGTAAAACTTAACTTCTAATTATGGGATTGAATATGAAAAAGATCAATTATATTCTCGGAGTCCTCGCGGCATCAGCTGCTATGACTTCCTGCGTGGGCGACCTCGACGTCACCCCGATCGATCCTAATGCAAACACCGTTGACAAGGTCCTGACAAGCCAGTCCGCCCTCGATTCCTACATCGCAGGCGCTTATCTTGGATTTGCTACTTCCGGCTACTATGGCCCAAGCGGCGACCCTTCAATTTCAGGTCTTGACGGTGGAGCATCACAGTATGTCCGCGGTCTCTTCCACCTTCAGGAACTTACCACTGACGAGGCTTTATGCGGCTGGAACGACCAGACCATCAAGAACTTCCACGCAATGAACTGGACGACAGACGATACTTTCATCTACGCGTTCTATTCAAGAATCCTTATGCAGGTTTCAGCTGCCAACGAATTCATCCGCGAGGTCAGGAAACTCTCTTTCGACGAGAGAGTCCAGAACCGCTACATTGATGAGTCAAGGGTTCTTCGCGCAATTGCATACTTCCACGCCATCGACACTTTCGGTAATGTTCCTTTCGCTGACGAGACCGCGGTTGTCGGTGTCAATCCTGAGCAGATGAGCAGGGCCGACCTCTTCGACTGGCTCGAGACCAAACTCAAGGCCATCATAAGTGACGGCAACCTTGCTGACAAGAACACTGTCTCAAAGGGTCACGCCAGTATGGGCGCGGCAAAGTTCCTCCTCGCGAAACTCTACCTCAACGCTGAGGTTTACACCGGAAAGGCACGGTGGAACGACTGTGCAGACGTACTTAAGGACCTTATGGACGACGGCTACAGCCTCCACACAACCTCGGCAGGAAAGTACAGCCCTTATCAGGAGCTCTTCCTTGCCGACAATGACAGGTGTACGGACGAGATCATCTTCGCTATAGAGCAGGATGGGGTCAACACCCAGAGCTACGGTGTCACCAACTACATCATCTTCGCTTCAACAGGCGGTACAATGGATGTAAGCAAGATCGGTATCTCATCAGGTTGGGGCGGTATCCGCACAACTCCTGAGTTCTTCGACAAGTTCGCCGCAACTGACGCACGCAACCTTTTCTACACAACTGAGAAGTCACAGGCTGACATCGACGCCATGCCAGAGGGGACCTCTGATGAGAAGGAAGCCAAGAAGAGCGCTGCCGAGAACCTTCAGAAGAAGGATATCGAGGACATCAGCAATTTCAAGTACGGCTACGGATTCCAGAAGTTCCTCAATATGACAAGCGAGGGCAACCCGGGAAAGGAAGCAGGCTTCGTTGACACTGATTTCCCTATGATGCGTTATGCTGACGTCCTTCTTATGGCAGCTGAATGCCAGGCACGCGGTGCTTCAATCGACGGCCTTTCAGCTTTCAATCAGGTACGTGAGCGTGCCGGCATCCCTGCCGTCTCACAACTTTCTCTCGATGAGATCCTTGACGAGCGCGGACGCGAACTCTATCAGGAGTGCTGGCGCCGCAGCGACCTCATCCGTTTCGGCAAGTTCACTTCAGGTTACAACTGGCAGTGGAAGGGTGATGTCAAGGATGGCAAGGATGCGGATTCCTACAGGAC
>CAYFVE010000047.1:0-15922 GCA_964346605.1 uncultured Muribaculaceae bacterium
CATCCTTCTGCGTAGGTCCGTGCTATCATTACGACCGTTTCACTTGCCGCTCCGCGCTCACCAGAACGGGTTATGAGCGGAGCCTGGATGCAATTAGGCATTGCGTCAGGCTTCTGGAAAAAGCCGAGGGTTCTTCTTCAGTCCGGGAACGGTCTCTGTTCACTATGAAGAGCATTGCAAAGATGAAGGCCTTCTACTGCCTGCCTTCAGGAGAATTCGTCAGTCTTTACAAGGAGATCAACAGACGCTACTTCAGGATGAATATTCTCAAAGTGAGCAGGCTCGAATGCTATGTAGCAATCGGGATAATCATCAGAAACAACAGCAGGGCGATGTCTCTGTTCAGAAGGCTGAAGTCAATGGCCGGAAAAAACTGAACATTTCAACCCAGGGCGTCCTCGATGAATCCGAGCGAGACCGCCTTAAGCCTTTCTCGCTCGGAGTTGACCCGCTCCCAATCGACAGGTTCGGAAAGATCCGTCGAATCAAACGTATCCAGAGTGATCATACGTGATTCCAGACCGAAGGTCTTAAGGAGTGAAGAGAATCTTTCCATCCCTCTTGTGCCGTTTTCGAAAACCCAGAACGGTCGGTTGAAGAGGATGCTCAGGGCCGCTCCGTGAAAAGAATTTGTGATCACCATCCTGGAGTTGCGGATGCTTTTCAACCATTTGGGGACGGGCGGGTAGATGCAGTCGCAAGGATGGTCATAATCATCGTACCTGGAAGGCATACATTGGAATGCGGCCATCCCGTTCTTCTCCGACACTGATTTTATTTTTCTCCTGATTTCTTCATCTATGTCCAGTACATAGCAGAAAAGGTCGCCTTCGATCTCTCCGGAACCATCGGTTTCGATGATGCTTTCGTAGTCGGCGGGCTCAAGGAGCAAAGCAGGGTCCAGCACATTGACGGCATCCTTCCCAAGTTCTTTTGAGCAAATTCCTACTCCGGAGGACTCTCTCACACTGATCGCGTCGAAACGCCGGATCAGTTTCCGGCATTTCGATATTTTCCAGGGCTTGTACTCAAAAGAGTCTGTTCCGAAAGAGGCTGCATAGGAAATCCTCCTTATGTCCAGCCCCTCTGTGAAATCGAGAAAGTAGTTGTAGAGCTGCGGAGAGTACCGGGCTCTCCAGACCTGATCCGAACCTACGACTATCGCATTCAGCCCATGTCCGATCGACGCCGCCCTCAATTGTTTGGAATTCAATAATCCTCCCGTTCTTTCGATGTACCTGGCTATGAAGGCATCGGTGTTCTGCAGGATGATTCTGTTAAAATCTTCCGGAACAGGCCTGATCCTCCCGGTAAGCCTGCGGTATTCCCTCTTCAGAAAAAAAGACAATTCAACATACCAGGGGTATCCGTGAAGGCCGGAGCTTTCTTTTCTGTCCAGAAGGATAACATCGTGGCCAAGCATTTTCAAGGACTCCTGCAGAGCGAATGCCTGAAGGAGTCCGCCATAGTTCGAGTGCAGGGGGAGTGTCAGCAATCCGACTTTCATAACATTCCGTGAATTTTCTGTTTTATTCTTGACAATGTTGACCGGCATTTCCGATATGCCTTTGATAAGGAATTCTCTCTGGTGAAATCCGAGACTGTAGCGCTGAAATCTTCTCCGCGGACTGTCCGAGAGAAGAAATCCGACCTTTCCGGAGGCTCTGCTGCCGATAGGAAATATGACTGATTGTTTCTCACGCCTTCCTCCAATGTCACCTCAACCGATTCGGCTTTGATTGAGTTAACCGCATCCAAGCCTTTTTGTGTATGGGCGATGGTAAGGCCCGCGCCCTTGTCATCGTCGAATCCGGGATGCAGGGAATGGATGCCCCAGAAGTCCCCAAGCGTCAGGTCCGATCCGCTCTTTCCCGATTTGGCAGGACAGTCATAGCAGGACGGCCTCAGGTTCAGATTGCTGAGGAATGATTTGATATAGGGATCTTTTTTTGAGGAATGGTTTATGACATCCGGTATTTTGAGGCTGTAGTTTTTCCAGCCGAGAGTCTTGTCCCTGAAATTGATGTCTGATATTCCTGAAGAGGATTTTTCGGAAAGACGTTCAAGATATGTGCGCCAGACCATAGGGCTTGGTACCCCGTGGCAGATGACGTCAACCGTGAGAAGCCCCTCATATTCCTTTTTCAAGAATAGTTTCAGCGCTGCGATCTGGCAAGGGGTCCCTGAGAACAGGACTTTCCTCCCGGCCTCAAGGAATTGTCCGGCCTTTATGAAGTTTTCTTCCATTCTGCTCTGCAGGTACTTGGATCTGCGAAGCCTGTCCAATCCTTCGATGGTCTCGACGTAGTCGTGGCAGACCTCCCACTTCCTGTCAAACGCGGCCCCGAAGACAATCCCCCCTTCGCTGATGGTCTTTTCAGAAAGCAGGGAGAACACACCTCCGGAAGAACTCTTCAACCGGATTCCTTCATCGGGATTCTTCTGGGCATAGACATGGATAGGCTTGCTTCCCGTTTTTCGTTGGTTGATGACCGGACAGACTTTCGAGCATTGTCCGCATTCAATGCATAGCGAAGCATCAATCGAGGGATAACGGAATCCCTCCTCGTCCTCTTCAAAGGAGATGCATCGCTTCGGGCAGACCTGGACACAGGCCGCGCAACCGCAGCATTTTCGTTTGTCTGTTATCTGTATCCTCATCTGACCCTGTCAATTATCGATTTGAACTTGTTCCAGAAGAAGATTCTCTCGGATGAGGTCAGGCCGAAAATGGCCGTGGACAGAATAACGGACAAAAAGCATACGGCCGTCATTATGACAAGCCTTGGAAAGCCGGATACTGACTTTATCCATATTGCATACGGAAGTATCGTTGAAGAGATCGTGACCACCAGTATCGGCAGGTAAACCCTCTTGACATATTTGCGGATCGACAGTCTCAACCTGTCCCTGACCAGGAACAATCTTACCACCTGAGTGACCGATTCCACGCAGAAATGCACGATGAATACTGAATATGCCGGCGCGCCGAGTTTCAGAGCCACATAGGAAATCGGCAGGATAGAGATAAGCAGACTCCCGCACACTATGTAATAAGTCTTTACTTCTCCCGTAGCGCTGTTCGCGGTGAGAATCGGATTGATGATGGTATAGATGAGATTGGTCGCGATAATGATACGGATGAAAACCACGGTATTGTCAGGCACGACGCCAAGCCAGAGATGCAGGATGTATGGTGTTTCAAACAGTACGGGGAGGCTGAGGAACAACATCAAGAAAAAAGAGAACCTTGAACTCCTCTCCATCAGAAGGTGCATCTGGCCAAAGTCCTGTTTTGCGTAATCCTTGATAATTTGAGGATTGAGAGCTGTTTGGAAATTTGTTATGAAAATCTGAATCGTGCCTTGAACCTGTTGCGCTATGCCCCTCGCCGCGTTGACGACAGGGCCGAAGAAAACGTTCAGCAGCATACTCAATCCCTGGTTGAAAGAGACGGCTGCCAATCCGCCGAAAAGATTCCACCCTGCGAAAGAAACCATCTCCTTCATCAGTTTCTTGTCCTTATGATGGGCATAGCGTGTCTCCGGAAAATGGCGATGACAATAGAGCATATAGAAAAACCGTATGCTCAATTGAACCGCCACCAGAAGGAGTGAGTAAACTATCAGTTTATCGTAAGGCAGTGCCATCAGGAGGAAGACGATGCCTAACTTCAGGAAAGCCTCGATGATTGAAATGTAAGCGAATGCCGACATCTTTTCGTGAGCGATGATGTCGGCGTTGAATGGCACGTTCATTATCGAGACGAAGGATGCAAGCGCGGAAAACTGCACTACCCAGAACGCCGCGTTCATCCTGTCCTGAGGAATCTGCATCTTGGTATTCAAAAACCACAGTCCTGCGGTCTCGATCAGAATCACCGTGATCACACCGATAATGACGTGAATCTGCAGGGCTATGCTGAATATTTTCTTAAGTTCATCTTCCTCCTTTCTCCCTATCGCCACTGTGATATACCGCTGTGTTGCGGAAGACATTGAGGAGTTCAATACTCCGAACATACCGACAAGGCCGCCGACGACGTTGTAGATGCCGAAATCCTCAACTCCGAGAGTCTGTAGAATCACCCTGCTTGTGTAGAGCGACAAAGCCATCATTATGAACATCCTGATGTACAGCATCAGTGTGTTCTTCGCGATTCTCTTATTGTTCTCAAAGTTGGTTCCCACTTATTCGAATAAATTTCACGTTTTCTCCTCGCTTTGAGGCCCTTTTTGCCAGAAAACCCCGGTTCTTACGATGTATATTACAAAAATAATGATTTTTATGTTTAAATTTACATCCAATAGGCCTTAATCAATTGTACTTGTCTTTTTCCGTGAAATGATGAAGCACGCGATACTGATAATAGCCCACAATCTTTTTGACCAACTGCAGCTGCTCGTAGATGCGCTTGACGACCCGAGGAATGACATATTCATTCATCTGGACAAAAAGGCTGGAACGGCGCCGGCTCTCCATTCGGAGTTGTCCGGACTTTATGTCCTCGACAGAAGACTGGATGTGAGATGGATGGATGTCAGCCTTGTCGAATGCGAAATGCTTCTATTCAGGGAGGCGTTCGGGAAGGGACCCTATGAGTATTATCATCTGATTTCAGGCGCCGACCTTCCGGTCAAGTCCAATGATTTCATCCATTCTTTCTGTGAGGAACGCAATGGAAAGGAATTCGTCGGCTTCGTGGATGATTCGAAGTCGGAGGCGGAGAGGGTCACACGCTATCACTGCTTTACAAGAAATTACCTTCCACGGCGCTATGCAGTAAGGAGATTCCGAGAATCAGTCGAGGCTGTAGCCAATCTTCTAGTCAAGAAGCGCGGCAAGGGTGAAACTGTTAAGAAAGGTGCCCAATGGGTCAGCGTCACGAACAATCTGGTAAGTTATATGCTCGAGAGGGAAGCGGAGATACTGAAGCGCTACAGGCACACTCGCGGTAGTGATGAATATTTCATCCAGACCCTGCTATGGAATTCTCCTCTTAGGGAGAACATCTATCGCCCGGATGACGAGTATGCAAGCTGCCTTCGGGCCATAGACTGGGAAAGAGGTATGCCATATACCTGGGGTGCGGAAGAAGGGGACCTGGACACCCTGAAGAAATCGGAGGCCTTGTTCGCAAGGAAATTCGATGTTTCAAGGTATCCTGAAATCGTCAACGACATATTGGAAATGATATGATGAACTACCTCCCATTGGTTTCTGTGATAACGCCTTCCTATAATGGCGGGCGTTTTATTCCGGGTTATCTGAAGATGCTGGAGTCGCAAACTTACCGGAATCTGGAAATCGTACTTGTCATCGACGGCTTGTCTGACAATTCGGTCGCTCTGGTTGAAGAATTCAAGAAGGACAGTGCTTTCGGAGAACGAATCAGGCTGATTGTCAATGAGACCAATAATGGTCCTTCAGCGGCAAGGAATTCTGGCCTGGAAACAGCCGGCGGCGAGTTTGTCCATTTCCTTGATGTGGACGACACCATCAATCCGGAGTTCTATTCCAATATGGTCGAGGCCTTGGTTGACACTGGTTCCGACGTTGCCTGCTGCGGGTTTATAGATGAGAAAAGGCCGTATTTCAACCAGATCTTCCGAAGACGAAGGACGGTGACTTCCGAAAGGGGGAAGATGACAGTGACTTGGGTGGCGCAATGGGGCTATTCCGTAAGATATCTGATCCGGCGCGGCTTGCTTGAGGAGAACTGCCTCAGATTTGAGGCCGGCTGGCTTATAGAGGACAAGCCTTTCTCCATCGCCCTCCTCCACAAAGCCCGGAAAGTTGTCACAGTCCCCGGAAGCGTGTACACTTATGTCTATGTCCAAAGCTCGATCATGAACTCGATGCAGGATTCAGAGTTGATGCATAAGTCTTCCAGACATACGGCTGAAATGATGGAGGCGTTTTCGAGAGAAAACGGAATTCCGCTTTACGGGCTCAGAGGGTTCAGCAAATTCATTTTCAACGCGAGAAAAAACTGGCAGATAATTAGCAGGAAGCAGAATCTGGAGGCTTCTTTGAGGAGGCTTCCTGCAAAGTTGAAGATACTCCTTGGTGCGAAATGATGAAAAGAGAAGCTTTGACCTGGTCTTACTGCCTGCTTGTGGCTTTCGTGTATGTGCTGATCGCATCGTACACGACATCCCCTCTCTACCAAAACTATTTTCTTTGCGACACGGCCTGTTATGTAACGATAGGAAAGTATTGGTTTACGGAAGGAGCGCTTCCCTACGTGGATCTGTGGGACTTGAAAGGCCCCCTGATATTCCTGATCAATGGACTGGGGTACATGATCACCGAGTCGCTTCTCGGAGTCTTCTTCATCCAGATAGTCGTGAACACTTTCACACTCTTTCTGTGTTACAGGTTATCCAGACTTGAGTTTGGCAGGACGGCGTCTGCTTTGCTGGTCATCCTGGCTGCCTTCGCGATGTTCTCGTGGAACCAGTGGGGTAATGGGGTCGAAGAATATAATCTTCCGTTCCTTCTGGCTTCCTTCTTCTTCCTGTACAGGTGGGGGAGACAAGCGGAGGGAGAAGAAAAGCCTATGCACAATCCTTGGTGGGCGTTTGTCTATGGTCTGGCGTTCGGGGTCGCCGCAATGACACGCCTTACCAACGCCCTAGGATTATGCGGCGCTGTCGGCATTGTCGCCATCTGCCTGATGGTCTGGGGAAAATGGAAGAATCTGCTTCAGAACATAATCGGCTTTCTGTGCGGAGCGGCTGTAGTGATTTTGCCGTTTATCGTCTATTTCGCATCCCGCGGCGCTCTCGGAGAGATGTTCTATGCAACTTTCGGATATGCATACGAATATGCCTCCTCCGATTTTTTCGCCCGGCCTCTGCTTTACAGGGTCAAGTAGTATTCTATGTGCCGGGGACTTTTGGTCATTTCATGCATCCTGCTTTACGAAAAGAAGACGCGTATCCGTGCCTTGATGTGGATTTCCTCCTCTTTCTTTTTGGGAATCTGGCTTTTCAACAGCAGCGGCAATAATTACTATGGAGGGTTGACCTTGCCTTTCCTGCTATTGATAGTCAATGAGATGCGTAATCTGTTGAGGATCAGGAAGACTTGGGTCAAGTCCGTTATAGCGGCAGGTTGCCTCGTAATGGCGGTGCTTATGGTAAAACTCGTAAGCCATCCGCTCATGAAGCTCATCGAATATGAAGATACTCCGGACAGCCATATTCTGGCCTACCGCAGATTTGTGGAGATGATTCCCGAATCAGAAAGGAATTCTATCCTGAACATCAGTGGTATGCCAGATTTTTACTATCGTCTGGACATCAAGCCGGCCTGCAGGTTCTTCGATTTCCAGGACCTCTTGATCACCTGCGGCCCGAGCATTGAGCCATTGATGATGAAGGAAATCGATGAAAGCGGAATCAAGTGGATAATGTACTGCGATGAGACTCGGTATGAGAATCATTTCATGGATTTTCTTGAAAGAAAGTATGATTTGGTGGCGTATGATGAAGATTCTTTTGTATTTTTATTCAGATTGAAATGATGAAAGCCAAGAAGGTAAACACAAGTGACGTCAATATCCTTCTCTTCCTTTCAGCATTCGTTTTTGCGATGCTGTTTCTGGTGTCGTATGATTCCTATACCCATTATCCGTTCCCTAGAGCTGATTCCGCCTGGTTCTTTATGTGCGGCAAGAGCTGGATGAACGGAATGATTCCGTATGTGGATTTCACTGATTCCAAAGGGCCTCTTCTCTGGCTCATCTATGGGATCGGCTATCTGCTAAGTCATTTCAACTACCACGGAGTATTCTGGGTTTCCTGGGTCTTTTACATATTCACATACTACTTTGTCTTCAAGACGTGTGAGATTTTCCTTGAAGACCGCGCGAAGTCGCTTCTCGGTTCGGTCCTGATGTCCTTCATCTTTTTCCTTCCCTGGATTCACAATGAAGTCAGGGCGGAGGATTTCGGACAGTTGTTTATAACATTCTCAGTGTACTCCGCGTCTCTCCTTCTTTTTTCCAAGGATCCCCGGCCTAAGACCAGGATGCATTTTATAGCCCTTGGAGCCTGTTTCGGAGCGCTTTTCCTGATCAAGTACAATATGGCGGCAGTACAGGCCGTCTTCATCCTGTTCTCTCTCTACGCCGTATGCGACAAGAAGCGTTCATTCAAGCCCGTCATTGCCGGAGCCGGCCTGCTTGCGCTTGGCTTTACCGCGATTTGCCTGCCATTCATCATCTTCTTCATCGCTACAGGGAGTCTTTCTTCTTTCATCAATGAATATTTCTTCAACACGATTCTCACATTCATAACCCCTCTGGAGGCCGGAATGCCGGAGGATACCATACTATCATCTTATGCATATTCGTGGAACAAGGTCTTTTCGCATCCTCGAATCGTGCTTGTCATTGTTGTAGAACTGGTGGGAGCTGTGCTGTTTATGATGAAACTGAAGAAACACAAGTCGTTTCCAATCGTCGTTTCAATCTGGATCTGGCTCACCGCGGCGATGCACGCCAAGTGGTTATATTACTATAATGCGGCGTCGGTCTCGATGCTGTTCACCGTTGTTTATCTGCTCTGGAGCGTCAAGGTCAGGAGGCCTGGAAGATGGATTGCACCAGTGTGTGCCGCCACCCTTGTCATTGTGTCCTTGGGCAACTATCACAAGATGCCACAACCGGTCCTGCGCTGGATGGATTCTCCCGCGATGGAGCAGTTCGACTCTGTCAGCCGCATCATAAGCCGGATTGAAAATCCGAGGATCCTTAACACCTACCAGGAAACCGGATTTGGAATAGAAAGCGGAGCTCTGCCGGCGGGGAAACGATGGAGCGTGCAGAATGGCGGTACGATGCAGATGATTGAGGAGCACTGTGACCTGATCCGCGAAATGAAGCCTGATTTCATCATCTTCTTCGTTGACAGTCCGATCTATTACTATCCCCTCACACAGGAAGACATAGAATCAATCGGCTATGTGAAGTGCTTCGCAGGAAACTTCGACGACCACCCCCGGGTGATATTCACAAAACATAAGGAATTGCTTGATTGACAGTATGAAAATGAACCGGAACAGACTGAAGGAACTGGCGCGCCGGATGCTGATTGAAAGGACGGACAATCTGTTCATCCAGCTGTTCCGTTCCGTCTTTGTGGGCGGCACTTCCTTCGTCTTCGACTTTGCCGCCCTATATTCCCTTACTGAGTTTGCAGGAGTACATTATCTTCTCTCCTCCATTTTATCGTTCATAGTCGGCGTCACAGTTAATTATCTGCTCTCCAAGGTTTGGGTGTTCGACAGATCGACATTCAACAACAAAGGTTTGGAATTCGGAATCTTTGCCTTGATTGGCGCCGTCGGACTTGGTTTGACGACTTTGTTTATGTATCTGTTCACCGATGTGGCGCGCTTCCATTATCTCTTCTCCAAAATTGTCGCCACCATCCTTGTTTATCTTTGGAATTTCTTCTCCCGTAGGATGATGTTGTTCAGATAATTAGGCTGTTTGAAAGTTATTACCTGGATTATTCCTATGCTGAATGGCTCGATTTTGGAAGTTCTATGCAACGTCCGTGTTGTTTTTTGAATCTTACATATCGGACGATTTGTTTAAGTTTTTATATTATGAAAAAAATTTTCACAACAATTCTCGCGGCATCAATGATGCTCGTCGGAACCAATGCCTTCGCGCAATTTTCTATCGGCGCGGGCTATGCCTATGGTAAAACGAATCTTTCGGCGAATTTGCTCGGTCTTTCTTTTGAAAAGACAGCCGGACTCAGCGGATTCTATGCAGGTGGCTCTTATAATCTTCCAATAGGCACTTCCGGACTCGGAATTGCTCCGGGTCTCTACTTCTCATACCTTACAGACAAGGATGCGGATCTCTATGTTCAAGAAGGCGAGCTCGATGAAATGTATGTACAGCTTCCTTTGGATCTGAATTTCAAGCTTCCAATCGTTGACGGAGCGAATCTTGTGGTTTATGCGGGTCCAACTCTTTCATACGGCGTTTCATCCAAGATCCGCAGCGGAGACAACAAGATAGACCTCTACGATGGAACAATCGCCAGTGTGCTTGACTACAAGCCTTTTGACGTTCTTGTAGGCGGCGGTGTAGGCCTTGAGATTGACGATATCGTCCGCTTCACTGTCGGTTATGACGCAGGTCTGCTCAACAGAGGCGGATCAAATGTCGAAGTCCGCAGGAATCAGCTTACGGCAGGCGTTTCATTGCTGTTCTAATCATAAACTGGCAACCAGCTTATCCATTGGCGACCGGAATCGGTCGCCTTTTTTTATTATCTTTGCAAGTATGCCCGAACCGGCCGGGGGTCGGAAGACTCAAGGATGGAAATGGTGGGGCAAGACTGGTGTTATGAAAAGATTTTTGACGATTCTGGCGGCTATGGCCGCCATCTCTGGGTGCGTAAAGTCTCAGGACAGGTCCTGGAAAGCCGATGCCGGAAAGTTCACTCTCGCTTCAATTTTCACTGACCATATGGTCTTACAGCAGAAGGCCGATGCCCCGGTGTGGGGCTGGGCGCCTGAAGGCTCAAAGGTTATTGTCGCCCCTTCCTGGGAAAAGGCAGAGTATTCGGCGACGGCCGGAGAGGACGGAAGGTGGGAGGTCCGGATCGCGACTCCGGAAGCTAGCGGACCGTACACGCTTGATGTTTCAGCCAATGGGAAGCGGATCACACTTAGAGATGTGATGGTAGGAGAGGTATGGCTATGTTCCGGACAATCGAATATGCAGCACTATGTCTCTGGCTTTGAGGGCCAGGGAGTCGAAGGCTCGATCGATCTGCTGCAGGAGGCTTCCGAATATTCGGAAAGAATCAGGATCTACGATGTCGAGACCGACAAGGCTTATGAGCCGATGACGATGGTTCCGGTCGAATGGAAACTCTCGACAGGGGATGTGCTCCACAACACCTCCGCGATTGCCTATATGTTTGCAAAACAGCTTGCACAATCACTCGGCGTGACAGTCGGCATCATCACCTGCCCTTGGGGCGGATGCAAGATCGAGCCTTGGCTGAGCCACGAGTATCTTGAAAAATCCCTGAAGGGAAAGATTCCGGACGAACGGTACAGGATGATACTTGACCGTCGGGAAAAGAAGAGAGCTTCGCCGGTCCAGGTGGCGACGATGTACAACGCGAGGTTGTACCCGCTGAAGGGATATTCGCTGAAAGGCTTTCTCTGGTATCGGGGCTGCTCGAACATCGGAGACTACTATTACGATAAATTGCAGGCCGGAATGGCGGAATGCTGGAGGAATTTGTGGGAGGATTCAAACAATGAGCTGCCTTTCTTCTTCTGCACCATCGCTCCTTACGCGTACAATAAGAATGCGGCAGAGCCCCTCAGGGCCTTTTTCGTTGAGAATCAGTTGAATTCCCTGGATCTTATCCCCAACTCCGGAGCGGCGGTGACCGAAACCCTCGGAGATGAAGGATGCATCCATCCTGCGCGCAAGAAGGAAGTCGCCCTTCAACTGGCGCTCCTTGCCTTGGACCGGACTTATGGTCTGAAGACTGGAAGCGGAAGCGGTTTCCCTTATCCTGCGAAGATCTCCTTCCCGTCCGGTTCTTCGGTTCAGGAAGGGACTGTACGTCAGTCCGGATTCCAGATCGAGGTTGTGAAAGGTGATGTTCCGGACGGTTCCATTGTAGTCACTTTCGCCAATGACATGAGGGGAATGGCGCATTATTCCGACTCAGGCGGTCCTGTCAGAGGGTTCGAGGTCGCCGGCCCTGACAGGATATTCCATCCAGTCAATGCAACCGCCCACTTTGACGACATCCGCCTTGACTGTTCTGAAATAGCTGATCCTGTGGCAGTCCGTTATGCTTTCCACAATTTTAGCGATGCAGATCTCAAGAGTACTTTCGGAATTCCGGTCCCTTCGTTCAGGACTGACAATTGGGCAGAGTAATTTATAGGTTCAATAATTGTATTTTTCTCTGATTAACATTAAATTTGTAAGTTAATCAGAGATTTTTTTATATGGCAATTTCAAGCATACTCAGAAAGGTATTCGGCTCCAAGTCCGACAGGGATATGAAACTTGTGAAACCTGTCCTGGACAAGGTTCTGGCGGCATATGGACCAATTGATGAACTCTCTAACGATGAATTGAGGGAAAGGACGGAAGAGTTGAAGGCAAGACTCCGCGAGTGTGAGGCTCCTTTCGAGAAAAGAATACAGGAGATCAAGGCAAAATTGGAGGAAGACATCCCCGTGAATGAGAAGGAAGCCCTCGCCACCGAATCCGACAAGCTTGTCAAGGAGGAGGATGAAGAGATTGAAAGGGTCCTTGAAGAAATTCTTCCTGAGGCTTTTTCTATAATGAAATCTACCGCCCGCAGGTTCAAGGAGAACTCCAGAATAGAGGTGAGCGCGACGGAATTCGACAGGCAGCTCAGCATCAATCACGATTTTGTCACCATCGAAGGAGACAAGGCGGTTTATCATAACCATTGGATCGCCGGTGGCAACGAAGTGACTTGGGATATGGTCCACTACGATGTCCAGCTGATAGGCGGAATCGTCCTGCATCAGGGCAAGATCGCCGAAATGGCGACCGGCGAGGGAAAAACCCTTGTGGCGACCCTTCCGGTATTTCTCAACGCATTGGCAGGCAAGGGCGTCCACGTCGTGACCGTCAACGACTATCTCTCCAAGCGAGACTCGGAATGGATGGGGCCCCTCTATATGTTCCACGGTCTCTCCGTGGACTGCATCGACAAGCACGAGCCGAACAGCGACGCCAGAAAGAAGGCCTACAACTGCAACATCACGTTCGGAACCAACAATGAGTTCGGCTTCGACTACCTTCGTGACAATATGTCAGTCAGTATGTCCGACCTTGTGCAGAGGAAGCATCATTTCGCCATCGTCGATGAGGTTGACTCGGTCCTCATCGACGACGCCCGTACGCCTCTGATCATTTCCGGTCCTGTGGCCAAGGCTGAGGACGATGAGCAGTATCTGGAATTCAGACCTTATGTCGAAAGCCTGTACCAGAAGCAGCGCACCCTTGTCAATCAGGTTCTCAACGATGCCAAGAGGGCGATTGCCGAAAACAAGATGGAAAAAAGCGGAATGCTTCTTTTCAGCGACTACAAAGGATTGCCGAAATACGAGACGTTGATGCAGGACAATGAGAGCCAGATGCACATCGTTACAGACGAACTCTATTTCGTAATCAACGAGCAGCACCACTCTGTGGATATGACCGACAAGGGCCACGATTCCCTTGCCAATTCCGTTTCCGATCCGGATTTCTTCGTTCTTCCTGATATGGGAAGCAAGATCGCCGACATCAAAAAGGATGAGAGCCTTACCGCCGAGGAGAAGCAGGAAAAGCAGGACCATCTTATGGAAGACTATTCGCTCAAGAGCGAGCGCGTCCATACCGTCATCCAACTCCTCAAGGCCTATGCTATGTTCCAGAAGGATATTGACTATATCGTCATAGACAACAAGGTCAAGATCGTGGATGAGCAGACCGGCCGTATTATGGAGGGAAGGCGGTGGAGTGACGGACTTCATCAGGCTGTGGAGGCGAAGGAAAACGTGAAGGTTGAGGCTGCGACGCAGACATTCGCGACAATCACACTTCAGAACTATTTCCGAATGTACCACAAACTCTCCGGTATGACAGGTACCGCTGAGACTGAAGCCGGTGAATTCTGGTCCATCTACAAACTTGACGTGGTTGTCATACCGACCAATCGTGCGGTCATCAGGGATGACCAGGATGACCTCATCTACAAGACGAAAAAGGCGAAATATACCGCCGTCATCAATAAGGTCCAGGAACTCGTTGACAAAGGAAGGCCGGTCCTCGTCGGCACTACGGATGTGGAGACTTCAGAGCTCCTCAGCCGGATGCTCCGTATGAGAGGCATCAGGCATAATGTCCTAAATGCCAAGGAGCACGCCCGCGAGGCTGAAATCGTCGCTCAGGCAGGCCAGTCATCTACGGTCACGATCGCAACCAACATGGCCGGACGAGGAACCGACATCAAGCTTTCCGATGAAGTAAAAAAAGCGGGTGGACTTGCCATCATCGGTACTGAGAGACACGACTCCCGTCGGGTTGACCGTCAGTTGAGAGGCCGCGCAGGCCGTCAGGGAGACCCGGGATCTTCAGAGTTTTACGTTTCCCTTGAAGACAAGCTTATGCGCCTCTTCGGTTCGGAGAGGATAGCCGGTGTCGTTGACAGGCTCGGAATGGCGGACGATGAGGCTCTCGTCAACGGAATGCTTTCAAAATCAATTGAAAACGCTCAAAAGAAGGTCGAAGAGAACAACTTTGGTATCCGCAAGAGGCTTCTTGAATATGACGACGTGATGAATTATCAACGTGAGGCTGTCTATGCCCGTCGCCGCAACGCCCTGTCAGGAGAAAGGATCGAGATAGATGTCCAGAATATGATGATCGACTCCGCATCCATAATCGCTGACCGTGCTGAGGGAATGTCATATCAGGATTTCGAAGAATATGTTATGGCCCAGTTGTCCATTGACCTTGGATTCGACGAGTCTTTCTACACTTCCGCGAAGAGTGACGATCTCTCCAAGGCTCTCTGCGGGCATATGCAGGAGGTCTATGACAGGAGGATGAACACTCTCGCTGAAAAAGTCTTTCCGTTCATCAAACAGATCTTTGAGAAGCAGGGACAGATGTACCAGAACATCGCCATTCCGATATCGGATGGCCGCAAGATGTTGACATTGAGTGTGAATCTTGAAAAAGCCTACAACACGGAAGGCAAGGAAATTGCAAAGGCTTTGAGCCGTTCAATCATCCTGTATCAGATTGACGAACACTGGAAGCAGCACCTCCGCGAGATGGACGATCTCCGTACAAGCGTTCAGAATGCCGCTTATGAACAGAAGGACCCTCTTGTTGTCTATAAGCTTGAAAGTTACAACCTGTTCGCGGCGATGCTTGAAGATCTCAACAAGGACGTCCTTTCATTCCTTCTCAGGGCGTTCGTTCCGCTCAGGGATGAGAATGAAGCCCGTCCGGCGCAGGCTCCGGTCCGCAGGGATATGAGTCAGATGAGAACCCATCACAACGATCTGAGCACCAATGGAGAGCAGAGAGCCAACACTCCGATCAAGGCGGACAAGAAGATTGGCAGGAACGATCCTTGCCCTTGCGGTTCGGGAAAGAAGTACAAGAACTGCCACGGTGCAGGTCTGGTTTAGTTGAATTATTTAAAACTTTTAGAATATGAATTCGAATTATGACAGGACAAATGAGGTTGCCGGCGTGAATGACATCAGCCGGATCTCTGCCGGTTCTATCATCAGAGGAGAAATCGTGTCTCCCAACGATATCAGAATTGACGGCTCCTTTGAAGGTAAAGTGGTCTCTCAGGCAAAGGTGGTTGTGGGTGAAAAGGCTTCCATAAAGGGAGACATCATCTGCAGCAACTGTGATTTCTGGGGAAGGATTGACGGTAATTTCTTTGTCAAGGACACACTGTCTCTGAAAGAAACCTGTGTAGTGGCCGGAGATCTGCACATAAGGAGGCTCCAGGTTGACCTGAACGCTACATTCAACGGAGAATGCAGGATGATCAGCGAGGAGGAGTTCAATCAGCTCACTTCAGGAGAGCGTCCTGCGATGTATGATGTCCCCGCTGCGGATGAACCTGCAGATGAACAGTATTCCGTAGGTTCCGGCACTTCACCTTTCTCCGTACCATCATCCGACGAGATTCCTGAAGCATAATAGACATATTCATGTAAATTGAAAAATCGGCCTTGTACGCTTGTACAGGGCCGATTCGGCAATAAACAAAAAAGAGGGTCGCAACCCTCTTTCAGTAATCGCAAAAACAATTGAGCGAGATACGGGGCTCGGACCCGCGACCTTCGGCTTGGGAAGCCAACGCTC
>CAYFVE010000048.1:0-5868 GCA_964346605.1 uncultured Muribaculaceae bacterium
CTTCTTCTACACGCTCGTCTCGCATCCCGAACTCCTGTTGGGCGCCATACTTGAACGCCCACTGGTTGTCCAGGATGAACTGCTCCCGGTCTTCGGGCTGCAGGGGAAGGAGTGTGATTTCAAGGAGTTTCATTGACGCCGTATGGGAATTTGTTTATTTCATGAATACCTTACCTTCGCTCCACGCCTTTCCGACCTTTTCCCCAAGTTTGTAATAACTGTTACTGAAGGACTCGTAGAAAATCATTCCAATTTTCCCAGTATCGATTTTACCGTCTTCATTCAGCACTGCTTCATCTGCTGCCATATTGACGACTCTGGCAAGCACTGTTGTGAAGTTCTCTGTTTCAACAAACTCGATAAGTTCACACTCTATCACCACAGGACTGCCCACAATGATTGGCGCATCTACATGCTTGCTTTTTACAGCCTTTAAGCCTGTCTTTTCAAACTTATCCGGAACCCTGTATCCAGAGACCGTACCGAGATAGTCAATCTCTTTCATTAAGGATTCGTTGGCAAGGGTAAGAGTAAATGCCTTTCTCTTTTCAATGTTCTCGTGAGTCTTCTTCGGTTTACCTATACAACACGCCAGATATCCTGCATTGGTCCTTGTTACTTCATGCAGGTTCATCACATTGACAGAACCATCATCGTTGTATGTTGCCGCCATCAATACCGGCGATGCGTACCCGTATGAAAACGCTTTTGCTCCTAAGTCTTTCATCATGCAATTCTCATTGTTTGATTCATTATACTAAATTCGAATTTAGTCGTCTTTCTTTGGGATCTTGGAGCCGAGAATATAAAACAGGCCCAATAAGAAAGCAACGACGAGGTTGCCGACAAAAAGAAGAAGGGCATCCTTCCAAGAGTCTAATTTACCAAACATCCAATAAAAAAACGGGCTGGCAAAAGGGAAGACAAGGAAGGCTGGCAATGCCGCTTTCAAAACTCTTTTTTGCTCTTCATCAAGTTTCATAATGTGTTATGTGTTAAATCCGAATTTAGCAGACACCTAGACCATTGACGAGACAATCATCAAGACAGGAGGGATGTTGATGATGCAGTGCAACAGGACACCCCACCAGAAGCCAAGGTTGACTCTTGCGTAAGTGATGGCACAGCCGCCGGCCATAGGGACCAGGATTGTTGCGAGGGCAAACGGAAATACTTGCAAGTTCAGGACGGAGAAAGCCCGGAAATGTAACAAACCAAAGCCGATGGCAGAAATCCACATGGCAGGAATGATGTACTTCTTGCGCCACTCCTTCCACTGTTCATCGGTAGTGAAGCGGCAGATTAGCCAGTAGATGACCGCACCCACGGCAGCCAGTCCCAACAAGATGTACCAGACATGGCATCTGTGCATGTAATATGCGCAGACAATAGGAAGAAGACCCAGCCAAAGAGCTACCGTCTGCCGCTTAAAGGACGGTCCCAGACGGAACATGATTTCTTCCGCCAGCGGGGCGACAATCATCAGTTTCAAGATTGTCTTCCACGTGGCATGACCCATATAATTAGTGGGATCTCTACCGAACATAGTCAACTCCATCGGATTCACGCCCATTGACATATAGATCGCGATGAAGACAATTCTCAGCAGAACAGCGTCCACCATCAGTATCACGAACCATTTCAGTGTGTTGCCGAAAATCCTCTTTTTTGAAAGGGACAGATAATCATCCGGCCTATTCAATATAAACTTAGCCATAATTAAACCCGTAAAATTCCGATTTATCGAATACAAATATAAGCATTTATGCCGATATGGCCTTCGGGCCGATATGTAAAGCGGTCAAAGCCAGTTCGCTCCGCTAAAGCTGCGCTCACTCGCTTTGGTTCCGTCCTCCGGGGCACTTCCGCGCCCCTCCGAACTCCACTTGTGGCAGCTCCACTGCAAGACTCTTCCCGCCACGCCACGGCGCTCTGGTCAGAGACTTGCGGCCGTTCCGCGCCCCGGCTTCGCCGGTCCGTATGCGAAGGGCATCACAAGAATCAGCGGCGTACCCATTCCGGCGGCAGTGCAAGGAAGCGGTCAGCCTTCGGCTGGTTTATGCCCCTCCAACTCCCCACGGGGAGAGAATATCACCCGGGAGGCGTCCTGCCAACGCGACCGTCATTGCCCAGAATCCGCGTACATTAACATAATCCCATCGGGATTGTGTTAAGTACGCTCCCTCAGCGAGTTGCGAGTGTTCTACCTCCGAACTCCCTGGCGAGGCGGCGGCAGGCGTTCCGCCTGCTGGCGCGGACAAAGTCCGGATAAACCGGCCTTAGACTGCGCCGGGGAAGTTGTGCCAGGCCTGACGGCCACGAGCGTTCTACCTTCGTTCCAGCAGTGGGCCGTCCCGGCCCAGGCCGGTGAGGCTGATATGTGGGAAGAAACGCCTGTACTGCTCGTAAATGAGGCGGAGAGGGAGGCCGCAATTGACCTGCCCGGAAGCCGCCCGGGCTGGGAGGAAATCTCCCTGGAAGAACTCGTGTGCGAGAATGAGGACGGGACACTCGAACCCGACCACGACGCCATCTACGAACTCGCAGGGCAGTTTGTAGACCTCCGGCAGGTCTGATTCTATAAGGTTTCCATCTACGGCCAAGCCAAGGCCCTGCTTAAGACTTGTAAACCGGCCTCCGGCCTCCACCTTAACACCTCCTGTCACCGTGCCACGATTCTATCCGGACATACTCGTAAGCGATTGCTGGGCATCCCTCGGCGATAAGACCTTCTATCACCGGAACGGCAAGTGTTACTACAGGAAGAAGGCGTCGCCGGCATTCCCCGGGACGGATGGCCAGCTGGACCATGGCGCACTTCATCATCGTGCCCTGGAAGCTTGGCGCAGCCAGCCGCAGGAGATCCAGGTCATCTGGAACGAGTATGCACGGAGTGTCCCCAGCCAGCGGATGCCATATGATCCATCCACGTCCATTTCCGGCTACAACCTGTTTGTCTCTGCCTACCACGGTTTCGCCCAGCTGGGGAATGAGCATGTGCCGGTCCCTCAGCGGAAAGGGCTGTTCCCTGTATTCCATCTGGAATTCCTGTCGGCCACCGTCGTGAACTCGGCCGACCTTCTTTTGAAGTTCCGTTCCACCTCCAGCGAGGATGCCTGCGCCTCGCGATACCACTATTTATTAAAGCTCCAACTGGAGCGTCCGGGCTATGGCAAGAATCCCGGACTGATGCGCAACTTTCTCGCCATCCCCGGCCCGTCAGGCAACGGGGCGGAAGTCTCTTTCCTCATCAAGGATTATCGCCGGATCTGGGGCCACGACTTGCCCGAATTCCAGGCCCACTGCAAGTACCTTCTTCTTGACTCCGAGACCGGTTTCCGCTGCCGTTGCAAGGAAAAATCTTTCAAATTTACTTACGGATTTTAGCGGTTGTTTATAGGTATTTACACTTTAAATAAAAAGTCATAACTGCTTGTAAATCATTGAAAAAGTTTTTGTAAATTTGTTACAGGAAGAATGCAAATTCGACCTGAAACTTAACCTATACTTAAACTTTTATGATAGCGCTTCCTTCCATTGCTTTCGGGGGATTCTCTGGGTCGGCTAAGGGTGTTACGGCTCGCCAAGTAGGCGGCCGTAGCATCCTTTCCGTACGGGCTTGGCCAACTGGAGCCACCACCAATGCCCAGGTAGTCCGCCGTGCCTCTATGGCCAAAATCTCCAAGTCCTGGAAGCAACTCACCTCCGACCAGATGCATGAATGGGACCGGCTGGCAGAACACGCCAGCGGCGCTTCCGTATTTGGCAAGAAGGCTGAGATTTCAGGAATGAATCTTTATATCCGCCTCAATGTCAACAGGGCTATGGCAGGAGAAGCCCTCCTTTCCGACGCTCCTGAGTCCAACGTGGCCGTGCCCAACGTGGAATACAGCCAAATAGTCATCACGCCGCAGCTGATGGTTATAAGCGGCATCCGCCACCAGCCGTCTCCAAACAAGCTCGTTGTCAAAATGTCCGGCTCCCAGAGTGCCGGCGTATCCAACGGCTGGAGCAAAACTGTCATCGTTACTCCCGGTATGGAGGATGACTGGGGTGAGGCGAATGTCACTACGCTGTATCTTAAGACTATCGGCGTAGAGCCTGTGCCCGGCGAGAAGGTTTTCGTCGAAGCTTACTGGCTTGACACCGACACCGGATTCACCGGCCAGACGGCCAAGGATTCCGTCATTGTTACCGGCGAATCTTCGTACCAGCGCCGCGTCAAGGTCACGATGGACAACATTAATCCGGAGGGCGACAACCACGTTTCCGCTCTCGATGTTGACTTCTCCACCGGTGCCCCGGTCGCTCAGTTCAACGCTATGTGCGAGGGACAATACAATGTCGCTTCTTCTCCTGTCGAGCTGGACGGCGCTCTTCCTGCTGAAGTTATGGGCACCGGTATGTGCCTCTGCCGCTCCTGCGACGCGGAAGGACATATCAACGTCCAGTCCGCTCTCGTGTATATGAACACCTGGCAGGGCAAGACTACGCTCAATTTCGCCCATCGTGGCGTGCCGTATTTTGCTCCTTGCGAGGCCTTCGGCACCGGGATTATTTACCAATAAAACGCCATTTCAGCTATGTTCAACAGCATTTCCAATAATTTCGGCGCTCCTCAGATTTCGTTCAAGGACTATCAGGCTTCCAACTACATCGTTCTGAATGGCAAGGTCACGTTTGACCCTACCAACCCGGACTATGTGGCCTGCGACCAGCTGGAGATTACCGTTCCGGACCTCACCATCGACCGCAGCACTGTAGGCGGCGTCTTCGTTCGTTTTATCGACGACCAGCACTACTGTTGGGGTGACGCCGTATATGATGGCGGTTCCGTTCTCAAGTCCTGGATCAAAGACAAGAACACCATCGTTGTGGAGAAGCAGCCGTGGTTCGACCAGAATGGACCTCTGACGCTGTATTTCGTCACGATGTACGCCCAGCTCAATCAGGGTGCGAACACCATCAAGGGAACGAAGCAGCGGCTCACTGTGACCACTGACGGCAACTATTTGCGTTTCACCAGCGATTCCTTCGTGGTTGTCTTTGACAATTGGGTGTTTATGCACCTCCAGTTCTCCAGTTGCACGTATGCTTATCGTGATTCACCCTGGGAGGCCACCTTCGAGCAGATGCCCGCTGATGTTGTCGCAGACGTTCCGGTCCCTGGCGGCGGAAACCAGTTCCACCAAGACTGCTTCGGTATGGGAGAGTGCCATATCGAGAACAAGATATTCACGATGGATCTCCGTGTAATGGGCTTCTGGGATACCGGACGCGAACCGTTTGCATTCGCTTTCCTCGTGAGAGATCCTGATTATCAGCCGCCTCAGCAAAGCAGCGCAAATCCCGGCGGTAACGGTGACGAAAATTAATCCTTGACCATGTCCACGAAAACCCGCATAGAACTTACCCGCCTGCAGGGCATCATCGCTATTGCGAGTTTCAGCAGCGGCGTCCTGATTGCGGCTGTGTGTATCTTCTTCATCCCGCCGCTCGGAGAGATTGCCAGCTCCGCAATCTCGATTGTCAGTGAGTTGCTGGTCCTCTGCGGCGCCATCCTCGGCGTCAAGGCATCCTACGATGTCAAGTTCCGCAAGTTCGAAGCCGAACTCCGCGACGTTATAGAACACGAAAAACAACCTACAACCTAACCTATGAACCGCTTCGTGCCACTTTTCCTGCTCCTCGCTGCCACCTCGTGCGGCTCTTTTCGGAGAGTCGCCGAGGCTGACAGCACCCGCGTGGAAGTCAGGACCGAAGTAAAAACCATTCACGACACTGCCTGTGTGGAACTCCCGGCCATCGTGGAGAGAGTGGCTACACTGGACAACGCCTCTGTTCTGGAGAACAAATATGCCCGTTCAG
>CAYFVE010000048.1:5878-15914 GCA_964346605.1 uncultured Muribaculaceae bacterium
GGCATCGGTGTCCAGCGGAATTCTTTCCCATTCATTGGAGACCAAGCCCGTCAAGCAGCCGGTAGCTGTCGAGAGTCGCGATTCCATTGTCTTCCGCGACAGGGTAGTCCAGGAGGACATCTACATCGAGAAGCAACTGAACGGCTGGCAGAAGTTCCGCCTCGGGCTGGGTAACGTGACCCTCATTCTGATTGCTATTGCAATACTATACCTTATGTTCAACAAACTTAACCTTTTCAAACTATGAAGTACATTCCTTCTATCGCGTTCGAAGAGATGTCCGGTAGCGCCAAGGGCGTGACCGCGGCCAAGATGAAAGGCCGTAAGTACATCAAGAACCGTGGTTACGGCAGCGGCATCTGCACCAGTGACCAGGCAAAGGTCAAGGGCGTTTTCAAAATGCTCACGACCAAGTGGAAGAGTTTGACCAACGAGCAGATCCTCGCCTGGAACAAACTCGCCCTCTCTCAGGAAGGCCGTTCCGTCCTCGGAACCAAGGCCAAGATCTCCGGTGCCAACCTGTTCACCCGCCTGAACTTCTGGGTTGTCACCTGCGGCGGCCAGGTGATGGTCACCCCTCCGAGCCTTGTTGGCGTGGAATCTCCGTCCACCGCGACCGTGGTCTGCACCAACCAGGCATTCACCTTCAAGCTCGACCAGGCGCTCGCCGACAACGGCGGCATCTTCCTCGTGATTGAAGCCTCCGAAGGCCAGTCCAACGGTGTGTCCCGCGCCCACGCAAAGGCCGCCCAGATCAAGATGGTCGAAGAGCCGACTGATGCCGCCATCGACATCAAGACCGACTACGAGGCCAAGAACGGTGCCCTCAGCGCCGCCGCTCCGAAGGTCTTCTTCCGTTACTTCCTCGTCAACAGCTCCACCGGAGAGCGCTCCGTCTCGATGCTGGCCGAGGCCAAGTACACCGTCGTAGCTGGCGGTTAACCGACGCGGAAGTTCCGCTTCTCTTCCAGGATTGCCCCGGTGTCGAAAGGACATCCGGGGCTTTCGCTCTTCGGGAAATCAAAGAAAATCGCTACCTTTGTACTTTGTATGAGGCCTGCCGCAGGAGGCTGTAGCGAAAAAAGTGAAGAAAATTGGCCTTCAAAACATTAAGTTCATTGACTGCAAAGTTGAAGTTACGAGGTTTTAACCCACCTGAATAAGGCTAAAACACCGCAATAATACGCAAGTAACTTACAAATTAATGATTGCACTTTTGGCCGATATTGGCCAAAATCCTGTTACCAGTTTGTTACTTCGCAGTCAAAAATCGGTCAAATAGACCACTTAAAACATTGATTGAATAATAGTTATGGCTGATAGTAACTTCATCGACTATGTCAAGATCTTCTGCGCTTCAGGGCACGGCGGAGCCGGCTCGATGCACCTTTACAGGGCGAAGTACGTCCCAAAAGGTGGTCCAGACGGCGGTGACGGAGGTCGCGGAGGACATATCATCCTCAGGGCAAACCCTCAGTTCTGGACATTGATACATCTTAAGTACCGCAAGCACGTCAAGGCAGAGGAAGGCGGCCACGGACAAGGCGGACTCAGGACAGGAAAGAACGGAGAAGACATCATCCTGGATGTCCCGGTAGGCACGGTTGCAAAGAACGCGGAGACTGGAGAGATTCTCTTTGAAATGATGGAACCCGGAGAGAAAAAGATCCTCTGCAAAGGCGGACGCGGCGGTCTGGGCAACAGCAATTTCAAGACCCCTACCCTTCAGACCCCACGATTCGCCCAACCTGGCGAGGATGGAGAAGAGGGATGGTTCATTCTGGAACTGAAGATTCTTGCCGATGTAGGACTCGTCGGCTTTCCAAATGCAGGAAAGTCAACCCTTCTCGCAGCCATAACGGCCGCAAAGCCCAAGATTGCAAATTACGCCTTCACGACGCTGGAACCGAACCTCGGCATAGTCTCCTACTACGACGACCAGTCGTTCGTAATGGCCGACATTCCTGGCATCATCGAAGGTGCGCACGAAGGCAAGGGAATCGGAATCCGCTTTCTCCGTCACATAGAAAGAAACTCCGTCCTCCTCTTTATGGTTTCCGCCGAAGAAGATGACATCGCGGCTAGTTACAGCACTCTTTTGAACGAACTGAAGGAATACAATCCCGAACTGCTTGACAAGGACCGCGTCCTCGCAATAACCAAATGCGATATGATCGACAAGGAGATTGAGGCCGAGATAGAGCCGTCCCTGCCAAAGGGAATACCTCACGTTTTCATCTCTTCTGTTTCCGGAGAAGGAATCAGGGAACTCAAGGATCTTCTATGGAAAGCCTTACAATCATAGACTTCCTGACACACCTGGATCAGGACATCACCCTGTTCATAAACAGTCTGAGCCAGCCTTCGACTGAATGGTTCTGGTTGCTGATGTCAGACAAACTGACCTGGGCACCGGCATATCTTATCTGCGGATGGATGCTGTTCAGAAGACTGGGATGGAAGAAAGCGCTTCTAGTAATAGCTTCAATCGGAATTTCTTTCGGACTATGCGACCAGTTTTCAAACCTCATAAAGGACGCGACATCGAGACTCAGGCCGAATTATTCAATCAGGATGCTGCGCGAAGGACTTACGGTGCTGGAAGTAAGAGGGGGCTACTATGGTTTCTTTTCAGCTCACGCAGCCAATGCTTTCGCATTTGCGATGTGCCTGATCATAGGCTTCCGCAATGACAGGACCCACACCTACAACGCAGTCTTCTGGTGGTCTCTTGTATGGGCCTCGCTGGTTGCAGCCAGCAGGATATTCGTCGGCAAGCATTATTTCGGAGACGTGGCCGTAGGTACATTTGTCGGCATCACCATCGGCTATTTCATCGGAATGCTTACAAGATACATAATCCAGCGGTTCGTGGACAAGGTCCCTGCCACAGGATTGACATTCAAATTCATAAAGAACCGGTTCGCTACAATTCGGGAACGGTTTTCTCCATCCGGATCCCTCTAGAACCCTTGACAAGGACAACGGTCCCGCTGACAGGGTTCTCCTTCAGCCAGTCTGCAAGATCCCCGGAAGTCGTGAAGCATTTCACTCCAGCGGCTTTTTCTGCTTCAGCAGCCTTGGCGAATTCTTCTCCAACCAGACAAACAAGATCGAGGTTCATAGAAAGGACACGGCGGAGGATAGCGATATGTTCATCAATTGATTCGGCCCCGAGTTCCCGCATATCCCCAAGGAGGGCGGCTTTACGTTCTGCATGAGTGAGTTCAAGATTGTCAAGCGCTGCCGCCATGCTGGTAGGGTTCGCATTGTAGAGATCCTCTATCAGGATGTTTCGTCCGGTCTTCTCCATCTGGGAGCGGCTGTTTGTAGGAATATAAGATTCGACCGCTCGGATCGCCTCTTCAAGGGATACACCGAAATAACATCCAACAGCGATTGCAGCAGCGATATTTGTGGCATTATAAGCTCCGGCAAGACGGCTCTCAAGGGCGAGGAGCATCTCCGGATCTTCGGATGGAATAGCCATCCTGACGAAAGGATGGTCGGAATCCGACGGAAGGACGATGGTACCTGAATACCCAATGCCGTATTCAATTACACTGCCGTCATCGAAATATCGGTTCTGAGCCATCTCGACAAGATTCGGATCATCAACATTAAGGAATATCTTCCCTTCTTTGGCGGCGATATGGTCATAGAGCTCGCCCTTCGCCTTCCGGACCCCTTCAAAACTTCCGAAACCGAGAAGATGGGCCTTGCCGACATTGGTGATGAGACCGAAATCAGGGTCGCAGACCTTTACAAGTTTCGTTATGTCACCGGGATGGCTTGCTCCCATCTCTATGACTGCAATCTGTGTTGAGGAATTGATTTTGAGAACGGAAAGCGGAACTCCGATGTCGTTGTTCAGGTTGCCCTGAGTCGCTGTCACATTATATTCTGAAGATAGGATTCCGGTTATAAGTTCTTTTGTAGTAGTCTTGCCGTTGGTTCCTGTCAATCCGATTACGGTCAGACGCTTCCCGTCCACAAACGAGTGATCCCGATGCCAGCGGGCAAGTTGCTGCAGGGTGGAAAGCGTGTCCGGCACGCGAATCAGGCGTTCCTGTCCATCGACAGGCTCAGGAACCGCCGGATTATCCACGACGGCGTATGCGGCTCCAAGTTCCAGAGCCTTGAGGGCATATTCATTGCCGTCAAAGTTCTCCCCCTTCAAGCCGAAAAACATCTCCCCTCCCTTTATGGCGCGGCTATCCGTCGTCACACAGGAACATTCCTTGAATAACGAATAGAGTTTTTCGATTTCCATATTCTTGAAAAAAATTATTTGGCCCCGGTGCTTCCCCAGCCTCCGGTTCCCCTTTCCGTTTCGGAAAGGACTTCCACATCCTCCCACTCGACACGCTCGTGCTTCGCCACCACCATCTGGGCGATTCTTTCACCCGGAAGGAGTTCGAAGTCCTCATTGGACAGATTCACAAGAGATGTTTTCAGCTCGCCTCGGAAGTCGGCGTCAACTGTGCCGGGGGAATTAATGACTGTAATCCCTTTCTTTGTAGCCAGACCGCTTCTGGGGCGGATCTGCGCCTCATAGCCGATCGGAAGCTCAATGAATATTCCGGTCGGAACGAGAATCCTCTCCAGAGGCTTGAGGACAACCGGTTCCTTGATGTCGGCGCGGATGTCCATTCCTGCAGAAGCCTCAGTGGCGTAGAAGGGATCCGGCCACTGAGACTTGTTAACTATCTTTACTTTAAGCATATTCATTACTTTTCTTCAGCCTTCTGTTCCTTGTCCGGAATGACCAGGTTGAGGATCACACCGACGATGGATGCGAGACCTATGCCCGCTAGCGAGAACTTGCCGAAACTGATGATCGCGCCACCGATGCCGACTGTTAGTATGAGGGAAGCGATGATCAGGTTGCGTGTCTTGTTGATGTCCACCTTCGCCTTGACCATATTGTTTATTCCTACAGCGGCTATACTTCCGAAAAGGAGCAGCATTATGCCTCCGAGAACGGCCTGTGGGATTGTCTGGATTGCAGCGCCTACCTTTCCGATGAGGGAAACCAGGATTGCGGAGATCGCGGCGATCCTCATACAGGATGGATCGGTGACTTTGGTGAGAGACACCGCACCGGTGACTTCTGAATATGTAGTCACAGGCGCTCCGCCGAGGAAAGCGGCCAGCATACAGGCAAGGCCATCTCCGGCCATAGTGCGATGCAGCCCCGGATCCTTGATGAAGTCTTTCCCCGCAATCTCTCCGATGGCGTACATATCGCCGATGTGCTCAATGATGGGAGCTATGGCTACAGGAGCCATAAAGATGATTGCCTGCCAGGAAAATGACATTTTAGTAAAATGAGGCAGGGAGAACCAAGGCGCGGATGCAACACCGCTGAAATCAATTGAACTTCTATAGAAAACGACAGCGGCGATGTATCCTGCTATCGCTCCGAAAAAAACAGGGACGAGCTTGACCATTCCCTTCCCCCAGATGGAGCAGGCGATAGCGACTGCAAGGGAAATCAGAGCGAGCACCCAGTTCGTGCCGGCCATATCGACCCCTGTTCCGGCCAGGCTGAGACCAATCAGCATAATGACCGGACCGATGACTATCGGAGGAAAGAGTTTCTTGATGAATCCGGTTCCGAAGAGCTTCACGAAAAGGCTCATTATCAGGTAAACGGCACCTACTACAACGAGACCGCAAAACATTCCTGGCATACCGTACAGTTCGGTTGCCTTGACGATCGGGGCGATGAAAGCGAAACTGCTTCCGAGATAAATAGGTACCTTGCCTCCGGTTACGCCATGGAACAGAAGCGTGCCGAGTCCGGCCGCAAGGAGCGCAATCGCGGGATCGAATCCGACGAGAAGAGGAACGAGAACTGTGGAACCGAAGGCCACGAACATAAACTGAATGCCGACTATCGATCGTTTCAGTGGGGATAATGTGTGCTCTGACATATTAGGGTTGAATTAGTGTTATCTCGATGCTTCGATGTAGAGGAATGCCGCAACGATGCCGAAAATGACATTGGGCATCCAGAGGGCCACAAATGCAGGCAGAGTTCCTGAATATACGAACATCTGGCTGAACCTCAGGAACAGGATGTAAGTGAAGCTCAAGGCAATGCCGACGCCTATATTCAGGCCGATACCGCCTCTTCGCTTTCTGGAGGAAAGGCAGACTCCCATCAGAGTCAGGATGAAGGCGGAGAAAGGCAGGGCATAGCGGGTGTGCTTCTCGATCTGGGCGTACATCACATTGGAATCTCCACGCATCTTCTGGGTTCTGACCAAAGCGTTGAGCGAGCCGATCGGAAGCGTCTCCACAGTCTTCTTGTTCCGGTAGAAGTCAGTCACCGTCAAGTTGATCACCGTATCCAGCCTGACACCGGTCTTGACGTGGTCCTGAAGTCCTTCAGTGTAGTTTCTGATGAAGTATTTATTAAGTCTCCAGCCGGAAGTAGTGCTGTCCCAGACAGCGGTTTCGGCTGACAGTTTGCTGATCAGTCTGTTGTCCTTTATCTCTTCTATGGTGAAGCCGTAAGCAGTGTTGTTCCAGGTTGCGAAAGACTCCACAAATACGAATTTTCCAGGATCCACCTGATAGTGGACATTGTAGGTGCTGAACGGATTCTTGCTCTTCACATACGTGGTCTCGAAGCGGACTCGATTGACATTCGCCCTTGGGATAACCCAAAGGCTGAGGGATGCGGAGAGGAGAGCGATCAGCGCCGCGGACACCATATACGGGTACATCATCCTCTTGTAGCTGACCCCGCAGGACAGGATCGCGATCACTTCGCTGTTGGCAGCCATCCTGGAAGTGAAGAAGATTACAGTTATGAACACGAACAAAGGGCTGAACATATTCATAAAGTACGGGATGAAGTTGACGTAGTAGTCCATAATGACAGCCTTGAGAGGCGCCTTGTTCTCTACGAACTTGTTGATTTTTTCGGAAATGTCGAAGAGGATGACTATGCCGATTATGAGAATCAGGGCGATAAAGAAGGTCAGGATGAACTTCTTTATGATGTACCGGTCAATCTTCTTCAGCCTCAGATCCATATTCCTACATTCTTGAAGTGAGCCTCTTCACCGTCTCCTCTTTCCAAGAAGCGAAATCACCGGCCTCGATGTGTTTTCTTGCCTCCCGCACGAGGTCAAGGTAGAAAGCGAGGTTGTGCTCGCTTGCAATCATCGCCGCGAACATTTCCTTCGCGATGAAAAGATGGTGGAGATAGGCTTTTGAATATTCCTTGTCAACAAATGATGTACCGGTCTCGTCCAGAGGCGAGAAATCATCCTGCCACTTGGAATTGCGCATATTCATTATGCCGTTCCAGGTGAAAAGCATTCCGTTCCTGCCGTTCCTGGTCGGCATAACGCAGTCGAACATATCCACTCCTCTTGCGATTCCCTCCAGGATATTGGCAGGCGTGCCCACTCCCATAAGATAGCGCGGCCTGTCCTTTGGAAGAAGCGGATCGACTGCCTCCAGGATTTCATACATCTTTTCGGTCGGTTCTCCGACGGCAAGTCCTCCGATCGCATAGCCCCCGACAGCAGCGCTTCCGCTTGTCAGGGTGACAGCGTGGTCGATCGCTCTTTTTCGAAGCTCAGGATAGACGCAGCCCTGTATGATCGGGAACATCACCTGATCGTAACCATAGAGTGGTTCCGTCTCGCAGAAACGTTTGAAATAGCGTTCAAGCCATCCTTTGGTCAGTTCAAGGGACCTGGCGGCATATCTTTCGTCAGCGTCACCCGGACAGCACTCGTCGAGCGCCATCATTATGTCAGAACCTATTATCCTCTGGGTGTCCACATTGTTTTCCGGAGTGAACATATGCCTGGAGCCGTCGATGTGAGACGAGAAACGGCAGCCTTCTTCAGTTATCTTTCTGATTCCGGTCAGAGAGAAGACCTGAAATCCACCGCTGTCGGTAAGGATGGGCCGGTCCCAGGACTCGAATTTATGGAGCCCGCCAGCCTTGCGCAGGATTTCCAGGCCAGGACGGAGATAAAGGTGGTACGTGTTGCCGAGAATGATTTCCGCCCCGATATCCGCCTTAAGGTCCCTGTGGTAAACGCCCTTGACCGAACCGACTGTTCCGACCGGCATAAATACAGGGGTCTGCACCTCACCGTGATCTGTGGTGAAGATTCCCCTTCTTGCTCCGGAACCCGGATCTGTCGCTGTGACGGTAAATTCCATTCTCTCAAAATCAACCATCAAAGATAGTGATTTTTTTGGATTGGAATGAATAATATTTGACTCAAAACCCGACGCCAGCCCCACTGTCCCCTATCCTTCCCCTGCTGCCGCCGGGTATGTCCACAGGTTTCAGATCATCTGCGCTGCCATTTTCCCGTCCACAGGTTCAATCTGGCTTGCGATTACATCAGTAATGTACTTTTCTGTCCCGTCGGAGGCCAGATACTTCTGGGATCTGAGTCTTCCGATGACGTGGATCGGAAATCCCTTCTGAATACATTCCAGCGAAGGAATGCCCTTGCTCCCCTCCCAAGCCGTCACATTATGCCACGTGGTTTCGATGATGGGCTCCCCGCTGCTGTTCTTGTAGGCGTAATTTGTCGCTACAGAGAAGCGCGCCACCCTGCTGCCTCCGTACGTGGCGATGTTTACCATTCCGACATTGCCGCGGATTTCGAGTTTGTTTAACTGTTCCATAATTCAAATCTGTTTAGATTGTCTGATGCAAAGTTATGATGAAATCCAGCCCCGGGAGGGAATCATAAGAAACATACGGCTGAATCTTTCCGTTTCTTTTCATATAGCGGAAATCAAAAGGAAAAACCAGTCCGGAAGTCGCTGTTTTCTTTTGAATAAACAAATTATATGTAAAGCGAAGATTTTGTTTAACAATGCCCGAATGACAAAAATCATTCGATACCACGGATAAATCTTTGTATTCCTTTGAAATTCCGGATACGGAAGACATCTTTGCCTCATAACAAAAGAAGGCAGAAGATGAAGATACAGGAAGATACGACGGGAAGATGCCTTGAATGCGGAGATCCTATCACGTACGGAAGAAGCGACAGGAAGTTCTGTTCAGGCAGATGCAAGAACAGGTACAACTACCGGAAGGGAGGCCGCCTCAAAGGGCTGCGCCGAAAGACCATTGGCGCGATCAACAGGAATTACGAAATACTGGAGAGCCTGATTGCAAGAGGCGTGACCAGAATAGACATTCCCGACCTTGGGCAGTTGGGCTACAATTTCAATTGCATCACATCCTACCACAAAGTCAGGAATCACAATGAGTACCGGTGCTACGACATCAAGTACTGCTTGTCAGGATCATCTGTCTTCAAACTGGAGCGAAGTCTCAGGCCCGGGATTTCTTCTGAGGATCCTTGAACAGGATCATGAAGAGTATGCCCACGACAAGCGAATACCCTGCGAAGATGTACCAGGCTGTCGACCAGCCTGCAGGATTGACGAAGCAGCCGCATTTCTCGACTACCCACCCGGCCGCCAGGGTTCCGATGGAGGCTCCAAGACCGTTTGTCATCAGCATGAACAGACCCTGCGCGCTGGAACGGATGTCCTCGGAAGTGTTTTCATTGACATACAGGGAACCTGAGATGTTGAAGAAGTCAAAGGCAACACCATAGACGATGCAGGAGAGGATGAATAGCAGCACGCCGGGAAAATCCGGAGAACCGCATCCGAAAAGGCCGAACCTGAAGACCCAGGCGAACATTGCTATGAGCATAACCTTCTTGATTCCGAATTTCTTCATAAAAAAAGGAATGAGAAGGATGCAGAGAGTCTCGGATGCCTGAGAAATGGAAATCAGGGCATTGGAGTTCTTCACGGCGAAGGTGTGCGCCAAGGCGGGATCGGCCGCGAATGAGCCGAGGAAGGTGTTGGCATAACCGTTTGTGACCTGAAGGGCTGCGCCAAGAAGCATAGAGAATATGAAGAATATCGCGAACTGGCCGTCCTTGAAGAGTGCGAATGCCTTCAGGCCCAGGGCCTCGGCTACGGACTGGCCTGACTCACCCTTCCTGGTAGGAACCGC
>CAYFVE010000049.1:0-15847 GCA_964346605.1 uncultured Muribaculaceae bacterium
CTCATAGATGTCCCGAGCGGAATGGCCTGTGGCAAGGATAACCTTCCTTGCGGAATATTTCGCCACACACGGTTTTCCGGCCTTGGTTGGGTTCTGGCTGTCAAGGGCCTTGATTTCGATTGAGCCGTCCTTTTTCGAGGAGATGCCCGTCACTCTTGTACCGAAATGATATTCACCTCCCTTGGCTACTATGGTCTCCCTGATGTTCTCCACGACTTTCGGAAGCCGGTCGGTTCCGATGTGCGGATGAGAGTCAACCAGTATCTGCGGAGTGGCTCCGAAATTGACGAACTGACAGAGGACTTCCCTGATGTCGCCTCTCTTTGAGGAACGGGTGAAGAGTTTGCCGTCCGAGAACGCGCCCGCGCCGCCTTCGCCGTAGCAATAATTGGAATCCGGATCAAGGACTCCTTCCCGGCTGAGTTTCGCCATATCGGACTTGCGTTCGTGAACGTTCTTTCCCCTCTCCAGCAAAACCGGCTTGAGGCCGAGGGTGAGAAGTTTCAATGCGGCGAACAACCCGGCCGGGCCGGCTCCGATGACGATGACCGGCTCCGCATCAGTTACGTCCTTGTATTCAGGAACTTCGTAAGGGATATATGATTCGAAACGGTGGTCGTACGCTTCAATCTGGTAGATGTAGTTGACATCGTGACGGGCGTCTATCAAGCGTTTTGCTATTACGCAAGTCACTTGGGCGTTCGGGAAGGTCGGCTGGAAGGACTTTGTTGGGTCGATCACATTGATGATCGCGTTGTTCCGTAGTCCGAGTTCTCTCGCGGCCACGACCCTCACGTCGTCAGGCCGTAAATCGCGTCCCACGCGACCTTTCATCTCGAAAATCTTCATAATTATATTCTTTAATAATCTGCTATTCTTGAAACCGGCGCAACGTCAAGAGATGTGCGCTCGCCTGCCAAGTAATGGAACCAACCTGCCGCAGCTATCATCGCCGCATTGTCGGTAGTGAACTTGAATTCCGGGAGGTAGGTGTTCCATCCCCTCTTCCTGCCCTCGGATTCGATCCGGCTCCTCAATCCGCTGTTCGCAGAGACTCCTCCGCCGATTGTTATTTCCTTGATCCCGGTCTGCCTGGCAGCCTTGATGAGTTTGTCCATAAGGATATCGATCAGAGCCTTCTGGAAACCGGCGCAGATGTCCTCCTTGTTTTTTTCCATAAACTCCGGATCCTTTGCCATCTCGTCACGGACGAAATAGAGCAAGGATGTCTTGACTCCTGAGAAACTGTAGTCCAGCCCCGGAATCCGAGGCTTGGCGAACTTGAAGCGTTCAGGGTCCCCTTCCTTGGCAAGGCGGTCAATGACAGGGCCTCCGGGATAGCCCAGCCCCATCATCTTGGAACATTTGTCAAAGGCTTCTCCCACCGCGTCGTCTATGGTCTGGCCAAGAATTTCATAGTCCAGAGGACTGTTGACCTTAACTATCTGCGAGTTGCCTCCTGACACGAGGAGACACAGGTACGGAAACTCAGGCTGAAGATTCTCCTTGCCTTCCTGCTTCACGAAACCGGCGAGGATATGGCCTTGGAGATGATTCACCATAATGATCGGTATGCCTAGAGCCACTCCCATCGCCTTTGCGAATGAGGTGCCGACAAGCAGGGAGCCCAGAAGCCCCGGGCCTCGGGTGAATGCTATAGCTGTCAGGTCAGAGGCCTTTATCCCTGCCTTATCCAGAGCCTGGCTGACCACGGGAACGATGTTCAGTTCGTGAGCCCTGGACGCCAGTTCGGGGACCACACCTCCGAAATCCTTATGGACCTGCTGGCTCGCTATTACATTTGAGAGCAGGAATCCATCCTTCAGAACGGCAGCCGATGTGTCGTCGCAACTGGATTCTATTCCAAGGATATAATCCGCCATAATCTTCAAAGAAATTTTCCGGCTGCAAAGATAGTGAAAGTCCTTGAAATAAATGGTATATTTGTAGATTGTGAAAAAGGCTTTGAAAATATTCCGTGGTATAATCGTGGCGATAGCGGCTCTGCTGTTCGCCGTTTGTATTATGCTCCAGATTCCGACTGTCCAGACATTCGTCGCGAAGAAGGCGGTGGAGAGAATAGGGAATAGCCTCAGAGGCCGGATAGTATTCTCCAAAATACATTTCAAGCCGTTCAATGCCATAGTCCTGAAGGATGTCGCCTTGATCGACAGAGATCCTCCCATCATCGGAGAAGGAGAAAAAATTGACACGATCGCAAGCGCAAGGTCCATCGTGGCTACATTCTCCCTTAAAGGACTGTTACGCAAAGAAGGCATACACATCAACCGCGCCTCTGTCAGCGAAGGAACGCTGTTTATAGTGAATGACGGAACAGAAACCAACCTGTCCCGCTTCATCAACAGCAGCGGAGATTCCGCGAAGGTGAAAAAGGAAGCAGGAAATGTTTTCAATGCCAAGAAGGTTCAGGTTGACAACTTCCGGTTCAGGATGATCAATACCCTGAAGGATACCGCCGGGGTCGGGTATGGAATCAACTGGAATAACCTCGACGTGACAGTGGATAAGTTCAGGGCAGGAGACCTGAATCTCTCTCACGGGTATTTCAAGGGTGTGCTGGAAGACCTTGAAGCAAGGGAGAAAAGCGGTCTTACCATAAAGTCCCTTTCTGGCAAGACCAGAATCGGGCATGGCCGTACACTTATCCAAGACCTTCGGTTGAGAGACGGTTCTTCCGATCTGGATATCCCGGAATTCTCAATGACCTGCGACAGTTCCGGATCGTTCAAGAACTTCCTTGACGAAGTTAAACTTACAGGGAATCTGGTCAAAAGCAAGGTCAGTTTCAGCACCCTCTCTTATTTCGTTCCGACATTGAAAGACAGGAACATCGTGCTCGGCCTTGATTTGGCGGACTTCGAGGGGACAATCAGCAATCTGGGAATCAACAGGATACAATTCAGCGAAAAGAGCAGCGGAATCTCAGGTGCGCTCGAAGGAATCCTCAGCGGACTGCCGGACACAAAGAAGATAGTCCTGGACATCAACGCCGAAGACCTCAGGTTCACTACCGAAGGATTGAGCAGGCTGGCCAGAGGTTTTTCTCCTGGAACACAAGTGGATCTGAGCAGATTCGCAAAGGACGAGAAAATGGTCTTCAACGGAAGGGTAAGCGGACCGGTCAACGGACTAGTTTTTGACGGGAGGCTCGATTCAGGCTCAATGGGCTCGGCGGAGACAAAGTTGAGGGTGAACAACCTGATGGACAATATCAAGCCTACGAATCTCAAGGGAAGCATAGTGACGAACAGGCTGGATCTAGGCAAGGCCGCCGGTGTCAGCCAGCTCGGGGAAGTTACCTTGAGGGGTGTAGTCGGCGCTTCCATCGGCAAGGGACAAACCGATTTCCGGATCGACACACTCTTCATCGACAGGCTGAACGCTCTTGGTTATGAATATTCCAACATCAGGGCTGCGGGCACATATTCACAGAATGCCTTCGACGGAAGGATTGTCTGCAACGATCCCAATCTAAACTTCCTTTTCCAGGGGAAGTTCTCCCTCGCTGACAAGAGCCAGGACGGCATCTATAAATTCTATGCTAACATCGGCTACGCGGACCTTCAGGCGCTCGGAATTGACAGGAGGGGCATTTCAAAAGTTTCGGGAAAAATCGATGCTAATTATATCAACACGAAAAGAGAAGGAGTAATCGGCGACCTTGACGTCGTCAACCTTATCCTTGAAAACGATCTCGGACGCCATAATGTCGGGGACATCTGCATAAAATCCCATTCGAGCGGAGACATACACAGGATCATCCTGTCCTCAGACTTCGCGAACGGAACCTTCGTTGGCAACAAGCAGTTCACAGGAATCATAAACGACATCCAGGAACTGACCACCCGGCGCGAGCTGCCGGTCCTCTACAAGGATCTCTCCAACAATTGGAATGGAGAGGAATATGACCTCGAACTCAAAGTTCACGATGCCAGGGACTTGCTCTCTTTCGTTCTTCCGGGGCTTTACATCGCAGACAGCACAATAGTCAATCTCAATGTCGGAGAAGATGGCGGAGTCAGAGCCACCGTCCGCTCGCCTAGGATCGCACTTGGAGAAAACTATCTGAGAAACATCAATTTAGCACTGGACAACAAGGACGGCAGCCTTAACGGCGCGGTCTCAAGCACTGAGGCCGCCTTTGCCGGGATGACAATGAAACGGAACAGCATACTGCTTTATGCGAATGACAACCACATCGGTTTCGGCTGCTCCTACGACAACCTCGCCGAATCCGCCGACAAGGGAGAAGTCTATCTGACCGGAGAACTGGAACGAAGCGACGAGGGAGAACTTCTAATCCATGGAAAAACGCTTCCTTCCTACATCAGTTACAATGACGACATCTGGACAATCGGTTCCTCTTCGATTGATCTCGTCGGCAAGAATCTGAAAATAAACAATCTGACAGCCAGCAGTTCCGACCAGTCGATCAGCATAAACGGCGGTTTCGCCACGACACGTCCGGACACTCTGATGGTGGATCTCAACAAGTTCGATATGGCCTTGGCGAACCGATTCATCGGGGATGGCTACGGAATATCCGGACTTGCCACGGGGAGGGCCCTGGTCACATCGCCTTGGAGGGGCAACGCAGGACTTCTGTTGGACATCACGTGTGACTCCACATCCATCGCAGGTCATAAGGCAGGTACAATCAGGGTCGAAAGCACCTTGGATGACGCCGGCGTAATGCGCTTCAATGTAAGGAACAATCTTGGCGGCGCGAAAACAATTGACGTTGCTGGAAGCTACTTCACAAAGGACAGCAGGATTGACGCTGCCATTATGCTCGACAACTTCAACACAGGTTACGCAGCTCCTGCCTTGGCATCTGTCTTCAGTGAAACGAGAGGAAGGATGAGCGGAAAAATCAGAGTCTCCGGAAAAACGGATGACCTCCATCTGTCCAGCGAGGATGCAAGAGTCGACAATCTCCTTCTCAAAATCGGATTCACGAATGTACCGTACTACGTCAGCGGACCATTCCATATCGATGACCAAGGAGTGCATTTCGACGATCTCGCCATCAAGGACAGGACAGACGGGTCCGGAACAATCTCAGGAGGAATCCTGTTCCGGAAATTCAAGGAGATCCGTATGGACACCAGAATCAGGGTTCGCCGGATGGAGGCCATAGATATGGATGAAAGCGGCAGTTCCGCCTTCTACGGCAATCTCTTCGCCACAGGAGACGTCTCTGTCACAGGGCCTCTCGATGCTATACAGATTGACGTGGATGCCAGGACCGACAAGAACGGCAGAATACACATTCCGATAGACAACGCCTCCATCGACGGCAAAAACGGCCTCCTGACGTTCATAGAAGACAAGAAGGAAATCTACACAGACCCATACGACGTTATGATGAACCGCCTTGTGAAAGACAACAGCAAGGCAAGCGACCTCGGTCTTAGAATCCGGATCAGGGCCGACCAGGGCACGGAAGCGCATCTGGAGATAGACAGGACCGCAGGCAATGTGCTGACGGGGCGCGGCCAGGGCAATCTGGACATCCAGGTCCGTCCGGGCAGGGACCTTTTCACTATCAATGGAGACTATACCCTGAATTCCGGCAATTTCCACTTCAACGCCATGGACATAGCGAAGAGGAACTTCACGATTTCAGAAGGCAGTTCGATAAGGTTCAACGGCGATGTGATGGACAGCGACCTGGACATCGAAGGTGTCTATTCGACAAAGACGTCCGTGGCAACTCTTATCGCCGACACCACTTCGATGTCATCAAGGAGGACAGTCAACTGCGGAATCGGCATTTCCGGCAAACTCAGGGAACCTCAACTCAAGTTCTCGATAGACGTTCCGGATCTTGACCCAACGACCAAATCCAAGGTCGAGAGCGCGCTGAACACGGAAGACAAGGTCCAGAGACAGTTCATCTCCCTCCTTATCTCCGGAGGCTTCATTCCGGATGAGCAGTCAGGAGTCGTCAACAACTCCAGTATGCTGTACTCGAATGTCGCGGAAATAATGGCCGGCCAATTGAACAGCATACTTCAGAAGCTTGACATTCCGCTGGACCTTGGCCTGAATTATCAGGCGAATGACAGCGGAACCAACATCTTCGACGTCGCAGTCTCAACCCAGCTGTTCAACAACAGGGTGATCGTCAACGGCAATGTAGGAAACAGGGAATACGGCAACTCTTCCAGCGAAGGTGATGTCGTAGGAGACGTCGATATAGAAATAAAACTCGACAGGCCCGGACAGTTGAGACTGACGCTTTTCTCTCATTCAGCCGATGACTACACCTCCTATCTTGACAACACGCAGAGAAGCGGAGTCGGCATCGCCTATCAGAGAGAATTCAACAATTTCGCAGAATTTATCAGAGATCTGTTCACCAGAAGGAGAAAGCGTGAACAGCGCGCTTCGGACATCCGTCAGGAAAGCGTTCCACGGCAGGAACGCGCAATGAATCGGATAGTTATCACTGCCGGAGATTCCAAGTGACATTCTATTAAATTTCAACCATTCATCTTTAAAAATCGACAGTTCGTCGATTTTTTTCATTTTGCATTAAGGTTTGGTACGGAAAATGAAATAGTCTGATAACAAAGAGTTAAATACAGTATTCATCATACGTTTTATTCATAATTAGGTTTGTATTAAGTGGGAAAAAAGAGCTGCAGTGATGCAACTCTTTTTTTTGTCCTCATTTCTTTGCCGCAAACCGCGTAACGATATACGCAAAAAAACAGGCATAAAAAGTCAAAAGTTCCTAATTTCGCAGAAATGAATGGTTTTCATATGAAAAGAATGATTACACTAATTGCTTTGATGATCCTGGCCGCAAGTCAGGCACTGGCAACAGAAATACTTCTTGACAAAGGATGGACAATAAGGCAGGATGGAACAGAAAAGACTTACGACGCTACCGTGCCTTCAACGATCGCCGGGGTACTGCTCGACAACGGAGTCCTTCCAAAGGACATCCTTGAAGGCTTACGCTACAGCGCAATCGACAAGAAGATGTTTGACAGCCCCTGGTGGTACGAGACGTCTTTCGACCTTAAACCCGAGAAAGGGAAATATTTTTCCATAAAGTTCGAGGGCATAAGCTACCGCGCCGATATTTTCATCAACGGACACAAGCTTGCTTCTGCAGACGAAGTTTTTGGAGCATTCAGGATGTTTGAATATGACATCACTCCTTTTGTCAGCGAGCATAACGAACTGAAGATCAAGGTCAGCAGAGCGAAGAATGGAGATCTCAACATCGGATGGTGCGATTGGAACCCGCGTCCGGTTGACGAGAGTATGGGCATTTGGAGGAATGTAATCCTGAAGGAGACCGGAAAGGTCAGGATTGATGACCTGTTCATCAGCTCAGACCTTGACACGAAGGACCTCAGAAAGGCTGACTTGGTAGTAGAAACCGTACTCAAGAACAACTCATCAGAAACTGTAAAAGGCAATCTTGTCGGAAAAATCGATGGAGAGATGTTCACATACCCTGTCAGACTTGCGGCAGGCGAGACAAGAAAAGTCATCCTGGACTCAAAGAAAGTCAAGAAACTCCACATCATCGATCCCAAGATCTGGTGGACTGCCGGACTCGGCCGTCCTGAAGTATATTCTTTTGAGGCCTCTTTCGTTGAAGGCAAAATAATCTCAGACTGCAAAAGAACTGAATTCGGAATCAGGAAGGTTGAGTCCTGTCTCGATTCAGAAAACAATCGCCAGTTCGTCCTGAACGGACACAAAATACTCCTGAAAGGAGCAGGATGGACAGATGATATATTTCTTAAAAACACCGGCGAGAACATAGAGACACAAGCGCGATACGTCCTGGATATGGGGATGAACTGCATTCGGTTCGAAGGCATATGGGGCACAAACCAGGATATCTACAAACTTTGTGACCGCTTAGGTATCCTCGCCGTCATCGGTTTCACCTGCCATTGGGAGTGGGAGGAGTATTGCGGCATACCGGAAAGCGAGCTATACGGATGCATTTGTTCTGAAGAGAATATCAAGCTCGCCCATAATTATTTTGTCGATCAGGTGAAGTGGCTTAGGAACCATCCATCTGTCTGCGGATTCATACTCGGCAGTGACCGCCTGCCGACCCCGGAACTGGAGCGGATGTACATCGACTCTGCCAAGGAGCTTGGATTCACCAACATCATCGGCAGCGCTAAAGGTTTGGAAAGCAAGATATCAGGATGGACTGGCACGAAGATGTCCGGACCATACGAATATGTCGGCCCCGACTACTGGTACCTCGACACTGAAAGCGGAGGAGCATTCGGATTCAATACGGAGACAGGAATCGGAGCGCAGATTCCTGAAATCGAGAGCCTGGAGAGGATGGTCGGAAAGGATAATCTCTGGCCACTTGGGAAGGAACTGGACTACCATTGCACTGCATCCTCCTCGCATATGAACAACACCTCTATTATCCTTCGTGAGGCAACCCTTCAATACGGCGAACCATCCTCGCTTGAAGACTTCCTTAAGAAGGCCCACGTGTTAGACTACGATGCCACAAGGGCGATGTTTGAGTCCTTCCGGTCTAACCTCCCGCACACTACAGGAGTCATCCAGTGGATGCTGAATTCCGCCTGGCCATCACTTTACTGGCAGCTCTACGACTACTATCTTGTCCCAACGGCCGGGTATTACGGAACGAAGAAGGCGTGCGAGGCTGTTCAATTTATCTACAACTACAAGGAAAGAGGCATCTATGGCGTCAACGAGACAGACTCGACAAAGGATGTCAAGGTCTCCCTCAAGGTATTTGACAAGGACTCCAAACTGGTCAAGGACCTAACAAGGGAAGTCTCCCTTGGAGACAGGGAACCGCTTAAGGTCTGGGACCTGAGCGAGTGGAAAGGGAGGAGTCATTTCATCAGTATCAAGTTTTCCTGCGAAGGCAAGGAATCGGATAACTTCTACGCTGTTCCTTCAAGTAACAACATCTACGACTGGAAGAACAGAGCATGGTGGGGCGTTCCTTTCATTGAACATTCCGATATGGGTTTTGTCTCGGCCCTAAAGACGGCCGATGTCAAAGTCAGCGTCAAAACCACTGCAGAAGGATTAGAGGTAACTCTCACCAATGAATCAGATGTCATTTCATATATGAACGTACTGAAGGTAAAGGATTGCGAAGGCAACCTCATCGTACCTTCATTCTGGTCAGACAACTACCTTACCCTGATCCCACACGAAACAAGAACTGTCACCTGCTCAGTAAATGGTGATGGATTCCACGTCGAGAGGTCGGCCTGGAACGCTGAATAAAGGGAAACAGAACTTTACCGGTGCTTTTCTCTCCATTCATTCGGAGAATAGCCATATAGATGTTTAAACCGTCTGGAAATTCCTTTAGTATCGTTCTCTCCAAGGGACAAGGCGATGTTGATCACAGGTTCGTCCGAAGTGTGTAGCAGTTCCTTGAAGCGCCTCATCTTCAGTTCGGAAATATACTGGTATATTGAACGGTTTGTCACCTTCTTGAAGCGCCTTTCCAGCAATCTGCGGGAGAGGGCGGTGACTTCCATCACATCACCAACCGAAATCTTATTCTGAAAATTGATATGAATGAAGTTGATGGCCTTGCTGACCTGGACATCATCCGTAGCGAAGACAGCAGTCGAAAGTCTTTCCACGATGCGCCCGGGCTGCCTGACAATGTCGTGCGGTTCTGCCATCGGATCGTTGACAAGAGCCTCTATCAGCCTGGCTGTCTCATATCCGCATTCCCTGACCTTCGCGTCTATACTTGAAAGTGTCGTGCTCCCAAGTGAACAGAGAAGTTCATCATTGTCCACTCCGATCACGGCAACTTCGTAAGGAACCTTTATCCTTGCGCAATGACAGGCTTCGATAAGGTTGTTACCTTGGTTATCGTCACAAGCCATTATCGCGACAGGCTTAGGAATACTCCTTAACCACTCATAGAGTTTATCTTGTTCATAGAACCACAGGTTATCGATATCCTGCATACTATAGTCGTAGAAACCATCTCCGAGACCAGCGGAATCGAGTTCTTGCTTAAAGCCGTCTCGCCTCTCCCCTGACCAGCAGACATCATTGTGACCGAAAAAACCGAAATTTTGAAAACCCCTTTCAATGAAGAATCGCGCAGCCATTTTTCCTGTGTTGAAATAGTCTGCGGTTATGTTGGGAATGGTGGAGAAACGCTTCTTGTAGTCCTGCGCAATGACTATGATCCCATTCTTTCGGAACAACTCGACATCGTCAGTTTCCTCAAACTGACCGATGACAGCATCCGCGCCCCAGTCCCTGGCCCATTTTACAACTCCGGGAATGCCTATCTCCTTTTTGTAGGAAGGAGGCATTCGACAGATCGCCCATTGCTCCTTGTTTCTGGAATAGTCGATAATCCCTGTCAGCAGTTTATCTGCAAAAGATTCGGTAAAGTCAGTTATCAGTAGAAGTCTGATCATTTCTGATGGCGGTGATATGTTAAACCAATTGAATCGTAATAAGGATACTCATTCGTAACCAAGGTACTGAAAAATCTGTTGAAGTCAGTGTAAAATTCAGAATTTTCGACATCTGTTGTGCCTTCCCAGGAAGGACTTGCGTTCCATCCTCTTTCGAAAAGACCAAGAGACTTAGGGAAATAGTAATATGTGACCTGTTCAAATGTCCTTATCGTCTCTGCCCAGAGCTGTCCTTGGACTCCAATTATGTGGCTGCGGCCTTCTGCTGTCAGTTCAGTCTTGCCCTCAGCGGCCTTTATAAGGTCATTAGGAACACCATTGTCATCCCAACGGACAGAACGGTAGATATCGAACGGAAGAAGAGAAAAGGAGCGTCGTTCATCCACGAATCCCGACCAGGAAGCGCCACGCTCTCCCCTGTCCTTGTAATAAGCCATATCAAAGTAGCAGTTCGGAGCATTTGCCGCCACAACATCGATTCCGTTGTTGGCATATTTGTAAGTCAGTTCGTCCCTTCCACGAGAAACGGCCCACATATCGACAAAAGCAAGGTTTTCCATCAGGCGCTCAAGAGTCCGAGACTCAAGGTTTTGGGCGAGTTCCTGCCACCCTGCAAGTTTTATCCCCCTTTCTTCAGCAATATCAAGCATACGGTTGGTGAAATAGTCCTTCATCCAGAAGGTATCGGTCATTCCAGCCTTTTCCAAAAGATCGTGGCAAGCAGGAGAACCTGTCCAAGAGCCCTCAGGGACCTCATCACCACCTATGTGTATAGCCTCCTGCGGCACACCGGCCTCGTTGTACATCTCAATAATTCCGTCAAAAATCTTTTCTATGAATGAATATGCAGAAGGCAGAGCAACGTTGATCACATTGTCATTGTAGTGTTGAACAGAATCGTATTTTGAGGTGTCGGAATGTTCTGAGAGAAGAAAACGCTTGTCTCCGGTTCTCTCAGCACGGACTTTCATTGCTCTGATTGATGCCCTGGAATGTCCCGGGGTATCGAACTCAGGAATGACCTTGATATGTCTTTCTCCAGCATATTTCAGAATCTCTATGAAGTCGGATTTTGAATAGTAGCCGTTGCCGGCAGCATCAAGATCATCCACTCCTTGTGTAGCACTGTAGGCTGGGATCAGGCCGTTCTTTTCAATCAGTTCACCATCATGGCCAAGTTCGGGGATTTCCCTGAAAGCGCCGAATGAGGTGAGTTCCGGAAGGTCTTCTATCTCAACCCTCCAGCCTTCGTCATCACCAAAATGCAGATGGAAGTAATTGGCCTTGTAGTGAGCCATGACATCGAGGATTTTAAGGATGTCATCCTTCTTTGTAAAGTTGCGGCTGACGTCAAGCATAAGTCCACGATACTGCAGATCCGGCCAGTCCTCGACAATAGCGTTTTCGACAGGTTCTCCGCCAGCATTTCTTTTTATGTTGTCCAGCGTGACGGAGGCATAGTAAGCACCTTCCTCATCGGATGCACTGATCCTGACCGGGTCCGAAATCATGATCCTGTACCAGCCGGGCTTTTGGCCTTCGATGATCTCAATCTCTGAAAATGCTGCATTCTGAATGTCAGTTGTACCCTCGACAAACTGTACAACCTTAAGGCTCGGTATCATATCGTATGGGGTTGTCGGCACGGCGGAATAATGAAATTTTTCCACCTCCTCAGATGGTTGGAACGAATACTCCACCTCGATCGGAATACGATTGCCATCCTTCATCTCCAAGCAGAAGGCCTCCGGAGCGCGGCAATACTTATCAAGTGGTTTACATTCGTACATTACCGAAAGGGCCGTTCCCTTTGTGTCAACCTCCGGATTCAGGAGGTACAATGTGCCTCCCAAGTGTTCCAGTCTGCCTTGAGAACCTTCCTTTAACTCAATGGCGGTCTTATTCATACAGAACCATAATCGCCAGTCTGTTCCCTTTGGAGGATTCTGGATACTTATCGTGTAAACGGACATATTTGTCTCCTGGTCCATCAGTCCTTCTGTAAAAACAACCTTGGTTGGGGATGAACAGGCAACTAAGGCTAAACATACAGTAATCAGAATCAGTGTCAGTCTTTTGTACATAATTATCGAGTTAATTTCTACGAAGATAATTCTTTATACCTTAATCGTTTTATCCATTGACGCAAATCGCGTGTCATAATACGCAAAAATCCCATTATCAAGAAAGGATGAATGCCTATTTTTACAACATATTACAAACATAATCGCATAATTGAGATGAAGAAATACTTTTTTATTATCGCTCTTCTGGCACTTTCTGCAAACTCATTCGCACAGGCTGTGGACGATGGCTCCAGAGACAGATCAAAATATGCCGACGACAAGTTCGGTGAAGATGATGTTTATACGGTAGATACGCCTTACCCTACCGTTTCAGTCGATCAAGTCAGGAACAGGAATAAAATACGCAATATTATTGTGATGATAGGTGACGGGATGGGTGTTGAGCAGGTCAGCTGCGGATGGGTTCTCAACGGCGGCCACCTTAATATCGACAATATGAAGTCAACCGCATTATCTTTGACCTATTGTGAAGATAAACTAATCACGGACTCCTGCGCCGGTGGAACCGGAATAGCAACCGGCCAGAAAACGAACTACGGTTATATAGCCACAGATCCTGATGGCTTTCCGACAAATTCGATGCTTAAGCTCGCTCAGAAGAGAGGAATGAAGACAGGAGTCTCCGTGACTTGCAGAATCAACGACGCAACTCCGGCCTCCTTCGTCTGTAATTCAACAGATCGTCATGAAGAAGCAGCTATCGCCGCACAGTACGTTGATAGCGGAGTTGATTTCATATCAGGCGGCGGACGGCATTTCTGGCAGAACCGTGAGGACGGAAGGGATCTTGTCAAGGAGATGACCGACAAAGGTTATACTTTTGTCGATAATCTGAATGACCTTAAGTCAGTGAAGAGCGGCAAAGTTCTCGGTTTGTTCGCAGACCTTGAGACAGAGCCCGCACTTGACCGCGGACCATTACTTGAGTATAGTGCAATGAAAGCGATAGAGGTGCTCAACAACAAGAAGGGCTTCTTTCTTATGGTCGAAGGGTCCTGCATCGATGACTATGCACACAAGCATAAGGTCGGATATATGGCTGAAGAACTGTTCGACTTTGACCGCACTGTCGGCAAGGTCCTCGAATGGGCAGAGAAGGATGGACATACGCTTGTAATCGTCACCGCCGACCATGCTACTGGAGGCCTTACTCTTATTGACGGAAGCCTCAAGAACCGCACAGTAAAGGTACACTTCTCAACTAAAGGACACAACGGAATCCTCGTTCCTGTCCTCGCATATGGCCCACACGCCAAAGATTTCGACGGAATCATAGAGAACGCTGAACTTGGCAAGAAGATTATAAGCCTCATCAAATAAACAAGTTAGTTATCATATCAATGAAGCGCCGAGCAGGATTACATCACCATCCGTAACGGACTCGATCTTGATATTTTCCAAAGCTTTCTGATAGTAGTATCTTTCACGTAAATATGCTCTCATTGAAGGTTCGAACAGTGAGAAGGACTTTGCTATCCCACCTCCGAAAACAATATGGCTCGGGTCATAAGCGTACAGGACAATGGCAAGCATCTCGCCCAAGTTTCTGCCGAAGCGCTCGAATAAGGTTATTGCGACAGGGTCACCGGAAAGCGCCGATTTTGCTGCCTCAAAAGGATCTATCTTGTATCTGGAAAAATATTTTTTGCTGCATAAGTCCTCAAGGATAGTATTCCCGCGAGGAATACATCCTATCTCTCCGGCTCCGCAGTTGTCTCCTAAGAACATTTTCCCTTGTTCCACAATCCCGATTCCCAGGCCTGTTCCCAAAGTGATTCCGACCAGGATGCCTGGCTTTGATTTCTCAGGATACAGGCCATAAGCTCCCATAGCGAAACAGTTGGCGTCATTGTTGATCGCAACAGGCACGTGAAAACGGTCTTCAAGAAAATCCTTTAGATGAACCTCTTTCCAGGACGGGATGTTCATTGCATCAAAGACAATACCCTTCTCCGCGTCAAGAACGGAAGGAACACCGATCCCTATCTTCTCTGTGCTTTCAGTGATAATGTCACGGATTCTGTCGGACAGATAGTCAAGGGTCTGGTCTAGTCCGGCATCATAGGGGAAGGAAGGTGTGGACTTTGTACGCAACACCTGTCCTTCCTCTATCAGTCCGAGACATAGATTTGTTCCTCCGATGTCAACACCCAGAGTCATAACAACGGATCAAAAGTTAGAAGATGTCCTGCAACAACGTACTGAGAACATACTAGACTTTCTGTCATAAGACTCCTTTTTGCTTGAAGCCTGGAATGACTGGGCATTGTCGTAATTGTCAGTCCTTGAAGTGCAAGTCCAGAACATTGAGTATGAACCGTCAGCGTAGAAGCTTGAGCCATTGTACTTGAAGTAACCTGTTGAAGGATACCATAGTCCATAGAGTTCGAGTCCAGCATAAGTCTCATCAACTGCATAGTTTTCACCAACACCCGACCATGCGTCTGATCCGCCATAGAACGGGACCTGCCATCCTGCAGGGCAAGGGTCAGTGTTCTGCTTGGTCGATGCCCAAAGTTCGGTTGTATTCGGAGTGAACCAGCAGGTCTTCCCTGTGAACATTGTAGTAGGATTGCTGTTAGCAACAGAAGGATCTATAGGATCACTGTTCGTGAATTCAATAGGAGACTCAGGATAGGAAGCCGCCATCGTCCCAGTCTGTGTTCCATCGCATCCAATGACGGGGTCCTTGCGGCCCCATTGGTATAGAAGGCCATAGTTCTTGCCAAGATCTGCCCTTTGGGCCGAAAGTGCACCCAGGTTACGGTCCATCAGTTCGACGTCATTGTGCGTTGCTGTACCGATGTTCTCGTCAGTGAACCAAAGATGCCAGCTCCATAGGATGTTGTCTTCAGCGTCCTTGACAGCTACCAGTACATTACCAGGAGTATATGTTTCAGCTGTAGTGAACTCGACACAACCATCGGCGATTGTAATTTCAGTAATGAATGAAGTTGCTTCCGGGGCCTCAGCAGAACCAAATGTACTCCATAGAATCTCTGCGCTTTCTGCAGTAGTGATCCTGTCACCGGATGTCGCACCTGCAAGAAGCTCGAACTTGTACTTTCCAATATCCGGAACAATGTAGCAGTTTGCTGCACCAGAAGCACCCAGGTTGACTGTCTGTGCGACCGGCTTGACGTTGAATACTCCGGCGTCGACCACGGTGCCTACAGTGATTGTCTGTGCAGGAAAATCCTGGACGGAGACAGGAGAACCGTTGACATCAAGTATGGTCAATGTGCCGCCCTTCTCAAGAGCTCCTGCAGGGATCTCTACCGTAAAATACACAGGGTTCTC
>CAYFVE010000050.1:0-15744 GCA_964346605.1 uncultured Muribaculaceae bacterium
TTACAAATCACGTGCTCTGGCCAACTGAGCTATTTCGGCAATATTTCAAAGACCCCTTTTGCCAAAAGGGATTGCAAAGATAGGTATTTAATCGGATTCTCCAAAACTTTTTCAATTATTTTTGAATTTGTCAAGGAGTACGGAATGTATGCTCCCGGTGTCCAAGCCGCAGGTTCTTCTCTGATCGGACACAGGCGCCTGGGTTATGAATCTGTCCGGGATGCCTGCTCCGGTCACGGACGTTTCGGCACCGTGCGCTTCGACATATTCACACACCTCGCTGTAGAGGCCTCCCTTGAGCGCTCCGTCCTCAAAGGTGAGTATGTGCCTGCACTTCATCGCCTCCTCCATCATCGTCTGATCGATCGGCTTGAGGAAGCGGACATTGAATACGACAGGAGCCTTCCCGATTTCATCTTTGACGAGTTTGGCGGCTTCTAGCGCCCTGTTTGCAACCGGACCTAGCGCAAGGACCGCAACCTCCGATCCTTCCATAATCTTCTCCGCTTTGCCTGTTTCCAGTGGCTCCGGAGCGCTCTCCCTCCAGGCGGTTCCTTCTCCCGTTCCGCGGGGATACCTTATAATATAAGGACCGTCTGAGATGTTCAGGCCGGCGTAGAGCATATTCTTCAGTTCAGTCTCGTCCTTTGGGGCAGCGATCACCGTGTTAGGTATTATCCTCATCGAAGCGAGATCGAACGCTCCCTGGTGGGTCGCGCCGTCTTCCCCTACAAGGCCGGCTCTGTCGAAGCAGAAGACGACCGGAAGGTGCTGCAGAGCCACATCGTGGACGATCTCGTCATAGGCCCTCTGGGCGAATGTGGAATATATCGCACAGTATGGCTTCATGCCTCCCGCCGCAAGGCCCGCCGAGAAGGTGACCGCGTGCTCTTCGGCTATTCCCACATCGAAGAACCTCTCCGGAAATCTCCCTGCGAATCCGCTCATACCGCTGCCGGTCGCCATCGCCGGGGTGATGCCCACGACTTTAGGGTCTTTCTCCGCGATCTCGCAGAGCACCTCTCCGAAAACGTCCTGATAGCGGGATGCCTGATATTCCTTATTGACTATTTTGCCTGTGGCGGCGTTGAACTTTCCCGGAGCATGCCAGGTTGTCGGGTCCGCCTCCGCCGGAGCGTAGCCCTTTCCCTTGACCGTGTACGTGTGCAGAAGCTTCGGGCCCTTGATGTTCTTGAGACGCCTCAAGGTGTTGACCACCTGGGTGATGTCATTGCCGTCAATAGGGCCGAAATAGCGGAATCCGAAGGCCTCGAAGAGATCTCCTCCTGATCTTGTGACCAAACCGGACTTGGCCTTGTGGACGATCCTCTGGATCCAGTTCCTGAACCATCCGGCGCCGAGTCTGTTCCAGACTTTGTTTTTGAGGTCGTTGTAGCGCGGATCGGTCGTGAGTTTGAGAAGGTAGGAATGGATGGCTCCCTTGTTGCCGTCTATGGCCATCTCGTTGTCGTTAAGGATCACGAGAATATCCGTACTGCCGTCACCCGCGTTGTTCAGTCCCTCAAGCGCAAGTCCTCCGGTCATCGCTCCGTCTCCTATCAGGGCTACGACCTTCTGGTCGAGGCCGCTGAGCCGGGACGCTTTGGCAAGCCCCAGCGCTGCTGAAATGGAGGTGGACGAGTGTCCGGTTCCGAACGCGTCATAAGGGCTCTCGTCCCTGTTCGGGAATCCGCTGATACCGTCGGGCATCCTGTTTTTCCTGAATATTTCCCTTCGTCCTGTCAGGATTTTATGGGCGTATGCCTGATGGCCTACGTCGAAGACGAGTTTGTCCGACGGAGTGTTGAAGACATAGTGCAGGCCCACAATCAGTTCCACGGCTCCGAGGCTGGAGGCCAGGTGGCCCGGGTTTGTAGAGCAGCATCCGACGATGTGGTCCCTCAGTTCGCTGCAGAGTGTCTGCAACTGTCCCTGGTCAAGTTTCCTGACATCTTCCGGAGTATTTATCTTCTCAAGAATCATAATTGCGAAGGTACAACATTATTCTGAATTGCGACAAATTTATTAACTTAGCGGAATCGTTGAAAAATCAAAAGAATCAATAAATATGTCTGAAACCACAAAAAAGACGCTTCGCGACTCGGCGGCACTTCGCTGGACCGCGTTACTGCTGCTTGCGCTCGCGATGTTCTGCGCGTACATCTTTATGGATGTCCTTTCACCTATCAAGGACCTGATGGAGTCACAGCGGGGCTGGGATTCGACCGCTTTCGGAACGATGCAGGGCGCGGAAACATTCCTGAATGTCTTCGTGTTCTTCCTCATTTTCGCCGGTATCATCCTTGACAAGATGGGAGTCCGCTTCACTGCGGTCCTGTCCGGAGCGGTGATGCTTGTGGGAGCGGTCATAAAATACTATGCGATAAGCGAGAATTTCATCGGCAGCGGCCTTGAGACCTGGTTCAACAATAATCTCAACTATATCCCCGTGTTCTCGGAGCTTGGAGTCTCCCCTTTCTATGAAGGTATGCCGGCTTCAGCGAAACTCGCCGCCCTGGGCTTTATGATCTTTGGCTGCGGCACGGAGATGGGAGGAATCACTGTAAGCCGTGGTATCGTAAAATGGTTCAAGGGCCGTGAGCGTGCTCTCGAAATGGGTTCGGAGAGGGCGCTTGCGCGTCTGGGGGTCGCCACCTGTATGATATTCTCTCCTTTCTTCGCGAAACTCGGCGGCACCATAGATGTCTCCCGCTCGGTGGCCTTCGGCCTCGTTCTTCTCTGCATCGCCCTGATCATGTTCGTGGTGTACTTCTTTATGGACAGGAAGCTGGATGCCCAGACAGGCGAGTCCGAGGAAAAGGACGATCCTTTCAAGATCAGCGACATCGGGCAGATTCTCAAGAGCAGCGGCTTCTGGCTCGTATCCCTCCTTTGCGTGCTCTATTATTCGGCTATTTTCCCATTCCAGAAATATGCGGTGAATATGCTTCAGTGCAACCTCACCTTCACCGACGTACCTGCCGGTTCATTCTTCGCTTCTCCTTCTGTGACGATAGTCCAGTATCTCATTATGCTGCTTGTCGCCGCGGGAGCATTCATCAGCAACTTCATGAAGAAGAACAGCGCCAGATTCTCGCTTCTCGGCCTTTCGGTTGTCGCGCTGGTCATCTACTGCTATATGGGCTATATGCGCCAGTCCGCGGAGAGCATCTTCGCCGTGTTCCCTCTGCTGGCGATGGGCATCACACCGATTCTCGGAAACTATATTGACAACAAGGGCAAGGCTGCGTCGATGCTGGTTCTCGGCTCCATCCTCCTGATAGCCTGCCACCTCACATTTGCATTCATCCTTCCGGTCTTCAAAGGCAACGGAGTCGGAGGAGTGATCGTCGCCTATCTGACAATCCTCGTGCTGGGGGCGTCGTTCTCGCTTGTCCCTGCCGCGCTCTGGCCTAGCGTTCCGAAACTGGTAGATTCAAAGATCATCGGTTCCGCCTACGCTCTCATCTTCTGGATCCAGAACATCGGCCTCTGGCTCTTCCCGCTCCTCATCGGAAAGATTCTCGACAAGACAAATCCTGGTGTGACCGATCCGACTCGCCTTAACTACACGGCGCCGTTGATTATGCTTGCCTGCCTTGGTGTCGCAGCCCTTGTGATCGGTTTGATACTGAAGGTCGTCGACAGGAAGAAGGGCCTCGGCCTTGAACTTCCGAATATCCGGGAATAATTGATATTCAGGCAGGGAGCGCACAGGCCCCGATGCTATTCATACGCCCCTGTACCTGTAAAGAGTTATGTCAAGAAAGGTGAGGAAATATCTTCCGTGGTTGGCGCTGGCATGTCTGGTGGTGCCGATGTTCGCATCGTACTACTTCGACGATATGTTCAGTTCCTTGAGCCACTTGTTCGAGAACCCGTTTATGCTGGAACTTGGCTGGAATTCCGCCGGGTACGGTCTATACACGAGCGGATATTCAGTCCTGTGCGTGTTCGGCGGACTTGTGGTCTGCGGAATGCTTCTCGACAAGTGGGGCGTGCGTGTCACGGGCTCGATCTTCGTGGCCATGATGGCCGGAGGGGCGGGTCTTGTCGCCTGGGCGATTACCGCCGGACTTGAGCCGGGAAAATCCCTCGCGCTGGCTTATTTCGGCTGTATGCTCTTCGGTCTTGGCAGTGAGATCGCAGGGGTGGCGGTGACCCGTTCTATCGCGAAATGGTTTAAGGGCGGCGATATGGCCTTGGCTATGGGACTTCAGCTGGCGATTGCGCGGCTTGGAACGGCCTTCGCACTGGTGATGTCTCCGAAACTTGTGGCCGTGAAGTCGGCTGGGGAGGTGTATTCTTTGTCGGAGACCGCTCGTCCGGCTTTTCTCGGTCTGATCCTGATGCTTGCAGGGATGGTTCTATGGGCATTCTTTGTCGCCATGGACGCTCGTTTCGACAGACAGGCAGGCCTGAAGGACACGGTGGCGACCAGGGAAGAGGACAGATTCCGCTTCAGTGACGCTCTCGGTCTTCTGAAGAACAAGCAGTTCATATTGATCGCGCTGCTTTGTGTCTTCTTCTACAGCAGCATTGTTTCCTTCAAGAAATTTGCTTCCGCCATCCTTATTCCGCGCTTCGACGTTCCTGTGGAGGCCGCCAGCTGGATGGTTTCGATGCTGCCTTTCTCAACCGTCATATTCGCTCCTCTTTTCGGAATGATGGTTGACAGGCTGGGAAAAGGCACCAGATGGATGGTGGCAGGGGCGGTTATGGCACTTGCGGCGCACCTGCTCCTAGCATTCGCTCCCGCCGGAGTTCCGTTCTATGGCTACCTGAGCATGGTTTTTCTCGGCTTCGGCTATTCGCTGGTTCCGGCGGCTATGTGGCCTTCTGTCCCGAAAATCGTCCCTGAGAAGGTACTAGGCACAGCGTATTCATTGATATATTGGGTGCAGAATCTGGGGCTGATGCTCTTCAAGATGCTGGCCGGAGGGATTCTGGCAAAGGCCGATCCGGCAATGGAATCCGGTGCCCGCGGCGCGTTGAATGTGGAGATTATGTTCGTTGGTGTCTGTATCGTAGCGCTCGTTCTTGCGCATTCGCTGCATCGTTCCTCCGATTCCTGAGACCGGATTCTGTAAAGGCCGGATTATACAATACTTTTGATTGTTTTTGCAGAAGTTATTGTCGGATTTTAAAAAAATATCCTTACCTTTAAAACGGTAAGATTGCATTTATTTGAGTTTTTCAGGGCATTATGTATGTATTATTGTCCAAGGCATGTTCATAAATAATTAGTTTTCAACACTTTAATTTATCTCAAAAAGATGAAACGTATTACTGTGCTCTTTTTGACCCTCTTCCTTATGGCAACATCTATACCTGCGATGGCAAGTGTTGTCGTAAGAGGAACGGTTAGTGATTCGTCCGGCCAGCCCATCATCGCTGGTGGCGTGGTCGAAGTCGGAACCACAAATGGCGTCATCACTGACGCCGACGGAAAGTATGCTATCACGGTGGCTTCCGCCAACTCCATCCTGCAGTTTTCCTGCATCGGCTACAAAACTGTCGAACTTACGGTAGGGAACAATACAGTCATTGATGTCGTCCTTGAAGACGAGGCTTCTTTCCTTCAGGAGGCTGTGGCTATCGGTTACGGTACTCAAAAGAAGGCTGACATCACGTCATCTGTCCAGAGCGTCAAGTCTGACCAGTTCAACGCCGGTGCGGTACTCGATGCCGGTCAGTTGATTCAGGGAAAGGTCGCAGGTCTTTCAATCAACATCTCTTCCGGAGATCCGGAAGGATCTTCAGCGATTTCCCTCCGTGGTACATCCTCACTTATGGGAACTTCAGATCCTCTAGTCCTCGTGGACGGTATTCCTGGATCGCTTTCAACGGTCGCTCCTGAGGACATCGAAAGCATAGACGTGCTTAAGGACGGTTCCGCAACCGCCATCTACGGTACCCGTGGTACGAACGGCGTCATCATCATCACCACCAGGAACGCTAAGCGAGACATGCCTGCTACTGTCCAGTACAGCGGCTACGTGTCCGCTTCGAAATGGCTCAAGACTCCTGAATTCCTCAATGCAGACGACCTCCTTGACCTCAGGGCCCAAGGCTACACATTCGTGGGTGCGAGAGGCGAATTTCTCGACGCCAACGGTCAGAATGCCGAGAAGGCTACCGACTGGCTCAAGGAGATCAGTCAGACAGGTATCTCCCAGAACCATAACCTCTCCATTATGGGTGGTACAAAGCACAATACCTACACCGCCAACATCACCTACAATGACAATGAAGGTACAATCAAGAACACCGGACGCTCCATGATGCGTGCCCGCGCTATGGTTTCCCAGTACCTATTCGAGGACAAACTGAAACTCTCCGCCGAAGTTATGGCCGATGAGAGTAACAGCAAGTCCCGTCTCAATGCAAGCTACGTCTATCGTCAGGCTTGCATCCACTCTCCTCTGGAACCGGTCTATGACGAGGATGGAATGTACACCAAGCGTGACATCTATTTTTATCAGAACCCTGTCAGTATGATCAATGAGCGGTTGGGAATGATCCGCCGCAGATCGGTACGCTTCAACGGTGTAGCGGAGTACAAGCCTTTCGAGCAACTGACCTTCAAGGCTCTTTACGTCCGCAAGGGCCAGAATGGTATAGGCGGCTACTACAACACCCGCCTGGATGAGTCCACCACAAAGGACCAGAGAAACGGACAGGCCGGCAGGAATGCTTCAGACTATATAAGCAATCTCCTTGAACTCAGCGCAGGTTATCAGCAGGATTTTGGCAATCATCATATTACTGCCATCGCCGGGTATTCCTACCAGGACCAGTACAGCGAGAGTTTCTCTGCAAGCACCTATGATTTTCCATCTGACGCATACACTTGGAACAGCCTTGAGATGGGCGACGCTTTGAACAAGGGACAGGCTAGCATCTCTTCTTACAAGGACGAGTCAAAGCTCATCGGTCTTTTCGCACGTGCGACCTACAACTACGACGACCGCTACCTCCTGATGGTCTCAATCCGTCACGACGGTTCATCAAAGTTCGGCGCCGGTCAGAAATGGGGTAACTTCCCCGGAGTCTCTCTCGGATGGCGTATCAACAACGAGTCGTTTATGAAAGACATCAAGTGGCTCAACAACCTCAAGCTGCGTGCTGGTTTCGGCATCACCGGTATCGATGTTTCTGATCCATATCAGTCGCTGGCATCCCTCAACTACTCAGGTTCATACCGCTACAATGGAACTTGGATCAAGACTCTCAGCGCTGTACGTAATGACAACCCCGATCTCCATTGGGAGAAGAAGTACGAGTATAACCTCGGTCTCGACTTCTCTGTGTTCGACGAAAGGATCAACGGCAGCATAGACCTCTATCAGAGGGATACCAAAGACGCCCTTTACAACTACAGCGTTCCTGTTCCTCCATACCAGTACGGCTCGATTATGGCCAACGGTGCCCACATCCAGAACAAGGGTCTCGAAGTGCTCATCAACGCAGTCCCTGTCGCAACAAAAAACTTCGATTGGAACACGGCCGTCACATTCTCATACAACCAGAACAAGCTCGTTTCCCTTTCCAGCAGTTCGTACAAGTCTGACTCTGACTTCTTCTATGCCGGCTACATCAGCGAGCCCGTCCAGAAATACTCGCATATCGTGAAGGAAGGATGGCCTATCGGAACTATCTACAACCTAAAGTCTGTCGGTATTGATGACAAGGGCCGTTGGGTAGTCGAAAGGCTCAGAAAGGACGAGAACGGCAATCCTGTCAGCAAGTACTACGATCTTGCGGAGAATGCGAGCGAGACAGACTACCAGGTCCTCGGAAACGGTGTTCCAAGGTTCAACGCAGGTTGGACAAATAACTTCCGCTACAAGGGATTCGACCTCGCGGTCACAATGCGTGGCGCATTCGGATTCCAGATCCTGAACTATCAGAAACTCTTCTACGGAACATCATACAGCGACTTCCAGTATAATGTCCTCAAGTGCGCCTATGACCTGCACGACGCGATCGACTCCAGAACCGGCGAGAAGACCGGCAACAAGGCCCGTATCTCCGATGTCCAGAGGGCGGTCAGCTACTATGTTGAGAATGGTGATTACTGGAAGATTGACAACCTTACGCTCGGCTACAACTTCACTCCGAAGCGTATCCCTGTCAAACGCATCCGCATCTACAGCACGATCCACAACCTCGCGACCATCACCGGTTACACCGGACTTGATCCTGAGGTCCCTAGCATCGGCTACACTGCCGGTACTGACGAACGTGACAAGTATCCTACGATCCGTTCTTACACATTCGGTGTCAACTTCACCTTCTAAAGAATCTTCGATATGAAAAAGTTTTTCCACTCTATATTAGCTCTCGGCGCGGTCGCCGCAATGTTAACCGGCTGCTTTGATCTTGAGGAGCACGCTTATTCCGAGGTGGTTCAGAAGGACTTCGTTCCTACGGACCAGGATGTTGTGGCCCTTCTCGCCAATGCCTATTCCGAGTTCGGTTCATTTATGGACTGGTACGGAATGTTCGATGCTCAGGAGGAGGCCGCAGATGTCATCATCACCCCGACCCGTCCGAACGGATGGGATGACGGCGGTGTTTACAAGAGAATGCACTGGCACAAATGGACCTCTGAGGATCCCGGTTCGCCTGCTTCCCTCTACTACTACGCGTTTCAGGGAATTAACGCCGCCAACAAGGTCCTCGACCAGCTTAAAGACGGCTCGCTCCCTGCAGGTGACCTTACTGAAGCCGCGATCGACGAACTCAAGGCTGTCCGCGCGCTATGGTATTCAGTGCTTCTTGACTCTCACGGGAATGTTCCGATCGTGACCAGTTTCAGCGTTGAGGAAAATCCTAAGCAGAGCACCAGAAGACGTGTTTACGAATTCGTCACCAAGCAGCTTGAGGAAGTCATTGCAAGCAATGTCCTGTCAAGCGAAAAGAGCGACTACAGCCGCCTGAATATGTGGGGTGTCAAGATGGCCCTGATGAGGGTTTATCTGAATGCCGAGGTCTATACTGGAGTTCCGGCATACGACAAGGCACTCAAACTTGCGGAAGACATCATCAACAACGGACCTTACGCCCTGGAATCGGACTATTCGGCGATGTTCGCCTGGGATGTTGACCAGACCAATACAGAAATCATCTTTGGAATTCCTTACGACGAGGTCTATAAGACGGGAGAACACGTGTTCAATATGGGTATGAAGTTCTATCCTCCGTCAGCAGGAAGGGACCACTTCGGTTACGCTAACACTACCTGGGGCGGAAACTGCGGCAATCCTCAATTCATCAAATCCTATGATCCTGCAGACAAGCGTTTTGAGAAGACTTGGCTTCACGGGGCTCAGATGGTGAAGGCTGATCCGACCAGAATCGCCTGGTACTGCCTCAACTACCTCCCTTCAATCTCAGGAGCGAACGAGGATGGTTCAAAGTCCTACACCAACATAGATTTCGGCTGCCGTCAAGTCAAGTATCAAGTCAACCCGGCAGTTCCGAAAATGAATCAGTGGGGCAATGACGTTTCTTGGTTCCGTCTTGCAGAGGCTTACTACACTGCCGCCGAATGCATTCTCCGTGGCCAGTCTTCCGGCTATGGCAAGACAGCCTCCGACTATGTCAATGCTGTCCGCAGCCGTTCGGTGGAGACACCTCTCTCCGACGCTGACCTTAGGAACACAAAGTCACGCGTTCAGTATGGTCTCTGCACCTATGGAGACATCAATGACAACGACATAGCAAAATACAGCGTATTCCACAACTGGGACGATGACAACAGGGCGGCTGAACTTGAGGCTTCCCAGAAGGCGGTCCCTTCAGGACGTGACAATGATCCTATCGATTTCGCGGGAATGTATGATGAATGGGGCTTTGAGTTCGCTCTTGAAGGTCTCCGTCGCCAGCAGATGATTCGTTTCGGTACGTTCGGTACCCGCAACTGGTTCAACCACACGGCTGACGGCAACAACGACAAGTGTATTTTCCCGATTGCCAAGTCAGACCAGGACACCAACTCCAACCTCGGCCAGAACCCGGGTTACGAGTCATCCAACGGCAAGTTCGCTTCAGAAGTCGCCATAGACGACGCAATTCCTGACAATATGTAATTTAAACTTCGAACACAATGATGAAAAGATTTTTGGCAATCTCAAGCGCGCTCCTTGCGCTTGCAGCTTGCGCTCCTGAATATGAGACTGACAATCTCCCGATAGAGATTCTTCCGGAGCCGGAGATTACCTACGAAGGCTCAGGAAACCTCCTCTTCAACCCAGGGGACGGAATCCGGACCCCGCACACCTATTCTTGGAAGGCGGAAGGTACGGCCATCACGATCAATGTCAACGTCGATTCCCAGTATTATCTTGAAGGAGACAAAGAAGCCGGAGTCGATGGAAAGGGTTGGCAGATAGGTTACTTCAGCCTCCCTAAAGCCTCGATCGGTGAATTCCTTGGTGGAATTTCAGTTACTTCCGAACTCGACGAGTCCACTTTCTATGGAATTCAGCCTGACGGAAGCAAGGTCGAGACCATGACTTCTTACAAGCCTGGAATGTGGGTTGCCCTTGACGGTTCATCCTGCGGATGGGGCGACGGACGGATGTTCTGGCAGTGGTACGTCTGGGGCGGCAAGACCGACAAGGGCGGCGCTGAAATCTCATACGACTATGACTATAAGGAGAATCCTGAAATCGTATATATCGGCACCAACCCGGGCAATATCAATGACGCTCTCGGAAAGACCGTTACTTCAAAGGCTCAGATCCTCGTCGGAGAAGTCGCCTACGATTTCATCGTCAATGTCAAGTACTCCGCGTCTGAAATTCCTGAAGACCCGGAAGATGAGACGGAAGGCTATCCTGAGGGAACAGCCGATGCAGGCTTCGGCTATACCTATGGCGGAGGTGTCTATGGAGACCACCAGATCAACTGGTACTTCGACGAAGACGGGCTCAACGTTGATGTTGACGCTGTCGGCTCAATTGAAGAATGGGGATTCGCAGGGGTAGTGATCCCTACGGACATAGTTGCCTCCTATCTTGAAATCGAAGACATCAGCCAACTGGCCGACATAGGATTCTTCTATCCTCTCCAGGCAGACGGAACCCCTTATGTGGACGCTGAAAGCGGCGCGGCAAAGTGGACATCGTACGCTCCCGGCCAGTGGGTCGATCAGGAAGGGAATGCCACCAACTGGAGCGGAGGCTATATGTTCTGGCAGTATCAGTTCGGTGACAACAAGTACGAAGGCCATAGTACGGAAGGACTTCTCGTCATCGGAACCAACCCGGACAATGCGGCCGCTCTCGAGGATGGCGCGGTCGTCACATCAAAGGCACAGTTGGGAGACAAACTCCTTACTGTCAACGTGACCTTCCATAAGGAGTATCCGACCTCAAAGACTGGAAAGGTTGGCCCTTACACTTATTCCTGGACACTTGGTGACGAATCTATGGATGTCGTGACCAATGTTTCCCTCGCTTCAATGGATGATACCTGGGGATGGATGGGATTTGTTCTCAACGAGGCTTATGTCAATGCCAGATACGGCATCGACATCGACTCTTTCGACATCTCTTCCTTCTACCCTGTCGCTCCTGACGGAACTCCTTATGAGAAGTGGACATCTTATGCTCCCGGCGAGTGGTTCAACGCAGACGGCACCGCCGGCTCCTGGGACACTGCTTGCGCATTCTGGCAGTACTACACTTCCAAAGAATATGATTTCCCGATTCCGAACCTCTTCTATGTAGGAAAGAATCCGGGAACGGAAGTCCCGGCCGGAACCAAGGCCGTTTCAAAGGCAAAGCTCGGCGACAAGGACTTCACATTCACCATTAACGTCAACGAATAGTGAACGATTTTAAAAATGGCCGCGGAGCGCTATGGCTTCGCGGCCTTGTCTATCTTTCCATCTTGATTTCCACCTTGTCCTGCAATCCGGATGAAGAAAATGCGGAATTGCCGGAAGCGGTAATAACTCTGAACAAGACAGAGATCTCTTTCGGCGCATCAGGCATTCAGGAGACTTACCTGAAGGTCAGGTCAACCTATGCCTGGACCATAGAATCTGATTCTCAGTGGCTCACTTCCGCCAGTTCCGGAGGTTCCGCCGACCGGGAGTACAACGTCCTTGTTTCAGCCAGGGAAAACACTGGAGCGGAGGAACGGACAGGAATTATCACCATCAAGTCAGGGAAGGCGGTCAAGACTGTGACAGTCCGTCAGGGAAAGGGTCATATCACCTTGACCCCATCCGATGTCCCGAACTATGACAGGATATATATCCCCGAAGAGTATTCCGGCTCGGGCTTCCTTGCCAGCGGCTCTCAGTGGTATTTTGGCCGCAGCGTACAGTCCGAGCATTTCATCCTTTTCTGGGAACCGGGCTACGGCGAATTCGGAGAGGTGACTCCGTCCGAATGCGTGGATTCAAGATACAGAGTAAATATTCAGGAACTTCTGGATTGGGCCGAAGTGTGTTTCGACTACTACATCAACACCCTCCATTTCGTGGACTACGGCATAGGAAGGTCACAACTGGACAAGTACAAGTTTGAGATATTCCTGCATCACACGACAGAATGGGCGGCCTACGGCTGGGGACAGGACGATGTCGTAGGATGCCTCTGGGTCAATCCCGATGCTGCGAACAGCAGATCCACTGTCGCCCACGAAATAGGCCACTCCTTCCAGTTCCAAGTCTATGCCGACCAGCTGCTGAACCATCAGACCGCGAATAACGCCACTGCGTGGAGATATCAGGAGGGTAAGGGCCAGGGGTTTTGGGAGCAGACAGCCCAGTGGCAGTCGAAACTCCTCTGTCCGGACGAAATCTTCGATTACAATTTCGACGTGTTCTGCAAGAACGCCCACCGCCACTTCCTTCACGAGGAAATCCGTTACGCCAGTTACTTTTTCCACTATTACTGGGCGGAAAAGTATGGCTTGGATGCAGTTGCGAAGGTATGGAGAATTGCGCGTGAGCCAGAAGACGCGCTTCAAGCCTATATGCGATGCTTCGACATCCCGATGAGCGAATTCAACACCCAGTTGTACGAATATGCGGCCAGGTGTGCGACGTGGGACTTCGACGGAATGGCGGAAGAAGGGGTTAAGCATCTTAACAGGATCGTCTTCAACAAGAAAAGCGCAGGACAGGGATATTACATTGTCTCACAGAGAAGTTGTCCTGAAGCTACCGGATTCAACATCATCAGGTTGAAGAACTGGTCTGCCGGAGACAGTGTGAAAATGGACATCACCGGCCTTCCAGACCATGAAGGCTACAATTCCTGCGGAGATCCCGGATCTTCCGGCTGGACTATCGGATTCGCCGCCCTTTCGGATGACGGAAACACCAGGTACTACAGCAGTCATTCTGTGGCTACCCCGTCAACTGACAATCAGGCGTCTGTCTCCTGGGCCGTACCGGAAGACGCCAAGTACATTTGGGCCGTGGTTGCCTGCACTCCCGGAAAATACATCAAGCACGTCTGGGACGATGACGACACCAACGACCCTCAGTGGCCGTACAAGGTGAAGTTCACCGGAGCGGACTTCTGAGAAACGAAACAGAAATATTTTTAGTTTTCCGATCGCGGGACTTTGGTTCAGAATGATTATATTTGAGTGATTGGAAATATTTGAGTAAACAATAATACTAAACATCAGAAATTCTTATGAAGAATTCAATCGTTACCTTTCCATTACCGGCGAACGAGCCGGTCAAGGCATATTTGGAAGGATCGCCTGAACGCATAGCCCTTGAGAAGGAACTAGAGCGTCAGAGCGGAATTACAGTCGATATACCTGTCATCATCGGCGGCAAGGAAATCCGCACGGGAGACGTTGAGGAAGTTGTGTGTCCCCACGACCACAAGCACGTCCTTGCACGTTACCACAAGGTCACGGAGAAGGAAGTCAGAATGGCCGTCGATGCGGCGATGGAGGCCCGCAGGCAGTGGGCGGAAACGGACTGGACAGTAAGGGCAGGCATAATGCTCAAGTGCGCCGAACTCCTTGCAACCAAGTATCGTCCCATTATGAATGCGGCCTGTATGCTCGGCCAAAGCAAAAACTTCTATCAGGCTGAGATCGACTCCGCCTGTGAGACAATCGATTTCTTCCGCTATAATGTACACTACGCATCGAAGATATATTCAGTTCAGCCTAAGGATGGAGCGGGCTTTCTTGACCATACCGAGTACCGCCCGCTTGAAGGCTTCGTCCTTGCCGTGACGCCTTTCAACTTCACATCAATCGCATCCAATCTCTGTATGACCCCTGTCCTGATGGGTAATGTCGCCCTCTGGAAGCCTTCAAGGACGGCCACCTTGAGCAACTACTACCTTATGAAACTCTATGAGGAGGCAGGCCTGCCGGCAGGTGTCGTCAACTTCCTTCCAGGAAGCGGAGCCCTTATCGGAAAGGTCTGCACCGAGTCGCACCACCTTGCCGGAATCCATTTCACCGGATCGACATCTACTTTCAAGTCCCTCTGGCACGCCGCCTGCGACAATCTTGACAGATACATCTCCTACCCTCGCCTCGTAGGCGAGACCGGAGGCAAGGACTTCCTATTCGTACATCCTTCAGCTGATCCTGAGGCTGTCGCAACCGCTGCGTTCTGCGGCGCGTTCGAGTTCGCCGGACAGAAATGCTCCGCCGCTTCAAGAATGTATGTTCCAAAGTCTTTGTGGCCGAAGATTCTGGAGAGGATGAAGAAGATGGCCGGCGAAATAGGGGTCGGTGATGTAAGGGATCCTATGAACTATGTCAACGCAGTCATAGACGAGGCGTCCTTCGACAGGAACGAGTCCTACATCAAGTACGCGCAGGAGTCACCTGACGCCGCGATTGTCCTTGGAGGCAAGTGCGACAAGTCTGTCGGCTACTTCATACATCCGACAGTCATTGAGACCACGGACCCTCATTTCAAATCGATGGAAGAGGAGATCTTCGGACCTGTGCTTACCGTCTATCCATACGATGACGAGAAGGTGGATGAAACGGTGAAACTCTGCGACGAGACTTCCCCTTACGGCCTGACCGGTTCTGTCTTCGGACGCGACCGCCTTGCCGTGGAGAAGATTTCAGAAGCTTTGAAGTATGCCGCCGGGAACTTCTACATCAACGACAAACCGACCGGCGCGGTCGTCGGTATGCAGCCTTTCGGCGGCGCCCGCGCGTCAGGGACCAACGACAAGGCGGGAGCTGAGTTCAACCTCCTGCGCTGGGTCACTCCGAGAGTAATCAAGGAGACTATGGTTTCCCCGACTGACTACCGTTATTCCTATATGAAATAGTATTAATTCAAAAAAAAAGTGTATATGAAACGCGTATTGTACTTTGCGGCGGCCATTCTGCTGACGGCTTCCTGCCGCGGCACCGGTAAACCGGTCGCGATCGAAGAAGAGGAAGACTTCGCAAAGGCTCTGGGCATCCCGGAGTGCGTGGTGACCACTCCTCCTGATTCACTGAACCTGGATTCGTTCTACAAGAAATATGTCAATGTCAACGGCATCCATCTTATGTCATCCTGGAGGGTTCCGGATTCCTGCTATGTCGCGGCTTTCAACACTCTTTGGGCCATGACCAGCATGCTTCCTGAGAATGTTATGGACGCCTTGAGAAAGGTCAACACTCGGGTCGCCATTATGGCGAGGTACGAAGGTACCACAGACATTCCTGAGCACAGATACCTTGCGCAGGACACCACCCTCAACTGGGATGTCCGCGCAAGAGGGCTCGGGG
>CAYFVE010000051.1:0-15477 GCA_964346605.1 uncultured Muribaculaceae bacterium
GGCAGCAGCCTTCCTCCGCCGGTGAGATCTCGGCCGGCGACCTTTTCCTGAGACTCTCCCTCAGCCGTTCCGATGTTGTGATAGGAGGGCCGGTCACAGCGACCCTGAAACTCTACCAGAGAGTGAATATCGCCGGTTTCGAGAACGCCAAATGCCCTACTTTCAACGGTTTCTGGAGCCAGGAGACATACGCTCCTGCCAACATCGAGTTCAAGAGGGAGAGCCTTGACGACAAGATCTACAATTCAGCGGTGCTGAGGACGTACGTACTCATACCGCAGCAGGCCGGCACAATCACAATAGATCCTGCGGAACTTGTCTGCCTTGTAAATATCCGCGTCAACACAGGCCTGTCCAACAGCATCTTCGACAGTTTCTTCCAGGATGAATACAGGACCATACGCAAGAGAGTCACGGCAAATTCAGCCAAAGTCAACGTTCGCCCCCTGCCTTCAGGACAGCCGGCCTCTTTCGGCGGCGGAGTCGGCAGTTTCGGAATATCCGCCCGCCTGACTTCGGATGAACTGAAGACCCACGACGCCGCGTCGCTGATCGTAACGGTCTCAGGGCGTGGCAACGTCGCCTTGCTGGAGGAACCGAAGGTGAATTTTCCCCCTGACTTCGAGACATATGACACCAGATCCACCGAGAACACTGACAAGAGCAACGGAGGTACTTCCGGAAGCAAGTCCTTCGAATTTCCTTTTATACCCAGAAGCGCCGGCGACTTCACCATTGAGCCGATTGAATATTCCTACTTCGATGTCACGTCGGGCAAGTATGTGACCCTGCGCACCGAGCCTTTGTCCATCAAGGTGGCCAAGAGCAAAGGAGGCGACGCTTCCCCGCACACAGTAGTCAACCAGGGGATAGAGCGATCGGATGTGAAGAACCTGGCGGACGACATCCGCTTCATTTCCACCAAGACGCCTAAACTGTCGGACAAGGGGGCATTCTTCGTATCTTCCTTGCTTTTCCGGATTCTTCTGTTCCTTGTCATTGCCGCGGCGGTTGTCGTATGGTTCGCTACCCGCAGGGTGGCCGCAATGAGGGCGGATGTCGCCGGAACCAAGAACAGGAGGGCGACCAGACTTGCTAAAAAGAAACTCAGGACGGCTGGAGGTTTCCTGGACAAGAACCTCTACACGGCCTTCTATGAGGAACTCCACAAGGCTTTGATCGGATTCATTTCTGATAAACTGAATATGGATATGTCGGAAATCAGCAAGGACAACATCGCTTCCGCCCTGACCGAAGGCGGTGTCAGTGAGGACAACACGAAGGCTTTCACCGACCTTCTGGACAAATGTGAGTATGCCCGATATGCTCCGGACGCCGGCAATGAAGCCATGCGCTCCCATTATGACACGGCGGTTGAGGTGATTTCCGCTATAGACGCCAGCTTGAAGCCGCGAAAGACATCTTCGAGAGCCGCCACTTTCATTGCGCTCCTCCTCGCATCCGGATTCTCACTGAACCTCAATGCGCAGAATGTGGATTCACTTTGGATAGCGGGCGTGAATGCATATTCGGAGGGCAATTATCAGGAGGCTTCTTCCAACTGGGAGGCTGTCGCCGATTCGGGTAAGGAATCTCCCGCCCTTTACTGCAACATCGGGAACGCCTGGTTCAAGCAGGGTAATTATCCCAAGGCGGTTCTCTTCTACGAGAGGGCTCTCAAACTGGATCCATCATATTCGGACGCAAGATACAACCTTGAGTTTTCCCATAATTTCATCCAGGACAAGATAGACTCCGTGCCGGAGTTCATCCTTGAGAGTTGGAGCAGAAGTGCCTGCTATACCCTGAGTTCCGACGTCTGGGCAGCGCTTTTCCTGGTTTTCCTGGTTCTGACATTGGCTTCGCTCATCCTTTATCTCCTGTCTTCTGTCAGGTGGAGGCGCAAGGTCGGATTCTATTCCGGAATCGTCTTTCTGGTGATATCTCTTCTATGTCTGGATTTCGCGCTTTGGCAGCGGTCCGACTACCGGAAGGATGACAGCGCCATAGTAATGGCCCCGGTCGCATCTGTAAAGAGTTCACCATCAGGCGGCAAGGACTTGTTCATCATTCACGAGGGCACAAAGGTCAAGATTCTCGACCAGGTAGGTTCCTGGAAGAATGTTTCCTTGGCTGACGGCCGTCAGGGATGGATAGAGGACAAGGATATGGAAGTTATCTAGAGAGTCTGGCCCCCGATGAATTCGCGCAGAATCGATGTCGGAGGGATGGCTTCAATCTCGTTCGGCTGTAGGGCTACTATGTAGTCCAGGAACTTGAGCAGCCGGACCGTCTCGGTGTATGCCGGAGAGCAAGGTGAGATGCGCCTCAGAAGCGGCTCGGCGTAGTATTTCAGCATCGGAAGCTCGAAGATCAGAGCGGAGTTGAAGAGGACATCCGCATTTTCCTGGAACGGAAAGATGTTCTTTGTCTCGCCTCTTCTGACGCTGTCCCATCTCAGGATGGTATCCTCCGGAGTGATGCCTCTGACTCGGTTGTCGCGGACTATCCTTCTGAGGAGCCTGTTGTCGGAAGTGGAAAGATTGTTGTTCTCATCTATGTTCAGGGATGTAAGGGCGGAAGCATATACTCTGAAGATTCTGGAATTGTCAACGGCTGAAGTCATTTCCGGGTTGAGGGCGTGGATGCCTTCCATAATCAGAATATCGTTTTCCTCAAGGCGCAGTTTGTTGCCGACGAAGGTGCGGCTGCCGGTCTTGAAATCGAATTTAGGGATTTCAACTTCCTTTCCGTCAAGCAGTTCGTTTAGTTGCTGGTTGAGGAAAGCGAGGTCCATGGCGTGGAGTGACTCGAAGTCCAGTTTGCCGTCTTCGTCAAGCGGGGTCTTGTCCCTGTCCACGAAATAATTGTCCAGTTCAATCACTTTCGGCTTGAGACCCAGAACCTTGCATTGCAGGGCGATTCTCAGGGAAGAGGATGTTTTTCCGCTGGAAGAAGGGCCGGCGATCATCACGATGCGCTTCGCCCCACGGTTCTCGTAGATCCTGTCTGCTATTTTTGCATAGTTACGCTCGTGAAGAGCCTCGGCGAGATTGATGATTTCTATCGCCTTTCCGTTCTTTATGGCTGAATTCAGAGTGCCTATGCTCTCGATGCTGATGATCGAGCACCAGTCGGAATATTCCTTGAGGGTTGTGGCTATCTTGGTCTGCCTCTTCATCGGCATCACTCTGTTGAAATCAGTCATAAGAGGACTCTGGAGGCAGAATCCGTCCCCGATGCCAGTTATGTCGAAAGTCTTCAGGAAGCCGGTCGAAGGAATCAGGGGGCCGTAGAAGGAATCTTCCCTGCCGTCCAGATAATAGACGTTGCAGGTGAAACTCCCGATGCTCTTCTGGAGTTGCGCCTTGAGAGGCTGGTTGTTCCTTATGAAGATTTGCCCGGCCTCGTCAACGTTCATCTTCACCCTCTTGAAAGGAAGGTTCCTGACGATGATATCCTTCATCTTCGTCTTGATTTCTTCCACCTGCTCATCCGTTACGAAATAGGCTTTGTTACGGCCGTCTTCCATCTTGTCCTGCTCCTGAAGCTCGCAGTACAGGCCGCTGGGAAGGGAATGGTCAACGACAAGTACCTTGTCCGGATAGAGTTCCCTGACAGCGTTCTGAAGAACGAAGCATAATGATCGGATGTAGGTCCTTCTGCCATCCGGGTGGTTGTAGCCTATGAACTCCACCTGGTGGAAAAATGTCGGCTGGTAATCCAGTTCCTTGAGTTTGTTGTCAACAAGGGCTGCGATGACATCGAACCTCTGTCCGGTCTTCTCATCTGTTACCGTGCGGCACCATTTCTTCGAAAGGTCCCCAAGTGTTCCTCCTAATTCTATCCTGTGGTTTTTTCCGTCGTTCTTGCAGAAAATAGTGATTTCCTTATTGTCCATTCCCACTTGTATCTTTATTCAGTGACGATTACAAAGATACTCAAAAAAAAAGATTTTCCGTTTTTTATGGATGATTAATGTTTCTTAAGTTTTTTTCCGTTTTCTACGGCCATCTTTGGAGGAAACCATAATCTTGAACTATGCTGACAAACATCTTTTGCGCTAAATGCATCGGAATCGAGGCAGTCCCCGTCACCGTTGAAGTCGATATCACTCACGGAATAGGAATCCATCTCGTGGGGCTGGCAGACGTGGCTGTCAAAGAGAGTCTTCTAAGGACGATCACTGCCCTGCAGTCTTTGGGGTTCCGGATTCCCGGGAAGAAGATAGTGATCAACCTGGCGCCTGCGGATATGCGCAAGAACGGCAGCGGCTATGACCTTCCGATTGCGCTGGGAATCATAGCCGGGTCGGGACAAAGATTGCTTCCCGGGCTTGGAAAGTACCTGATTATGGGAGAATTGGGGCTGGACGGCTCAGTCCGGGACGTTCAGGGAGCACTACTTTATGCCGAACTTGCATCAAGGCTTGGATATTCCGGATGCATCCTCCCTGCCAAGTCGGCTCTGGAGACAACGGAGTGCTGCGGCCTTTCTGTATTTGGAGTTGGGAACCTTACTGATGTCCTGAGGATCCTGGAGGAGCGGGAAGACAGCGGCGACCTGCTCATCCGGAACACAAGGCTGTTTCAGAAGATTGTCAGGAACGCTTCAAGGAAGCGGAAAGGTCTCCTGTACGACGTTATGGACTTCTCGGAGATCATAGGTCAGGAAGGTGCGAAAAGAGGTGTTGAGATCGCTGCAGCAGGCGGACATAATCTGATGATGGTCGGTCCTCCTGGCAGCGGCAAGAGTTCTCTGGCAAAGGCGATGGCCGTAGTCCTTCCGCCTATGACGATGGAGGAGTCGATCGTAACCAGCAAGATTTATTCGGTGGCAGGGATGAAGGGACAGCAGACCGGACTGATCAGGACCAGACCGTTCCGTTCGCCGCATTACAGCGCCTCGCTTGCTGCCATCATAGGTGGGGGAGGCCAGGAGATCCGCCCCGGAGAGGTGACCCTCGCACAGAACGGAATCCTCTTTCTGGATGAGTACGGGCAGATGCCGAAATCAGTTCTGGAAGCCCTCCGGGGGCCGATGGAAGACCGCAGGGTGACAATTTCCCGGCTTCATTCAAAAGTTGATTTTCCGGCTTCTTTTATGCTTGTGGCCGCTTCCAACCCTTGCCCCTGCGGATATTTTGGAGAAGGGGACCGCTGCCACTGCACTCCCGGACAGCGTGCGGCCTATCTTTCCAGATTGTCCGGTCCGGTGATGGACCGGATTGACATCCAGATCTGGCTTCATCCCGTCGATGCAGGCAAACTTGTGGGACGGAAGAAGGGGGAGGCGACAACCGCTGTAGCGGAGCGCGTCCTGAAAGCGAGGACTATTCAGAAACTGCGCTTTGCCGAAGAGGAGATCTTCACCAATGCGGAGATGAATAACCGGATGCTTGAGAAGTATTGCGTCCTGAATGCAGAGTGCCGTGATGTGATGGAGCGGATCATCGGCAGGATGGGACTGTCTGCCAGGGCGTATTCGAGAATCCTCAAAGTTGCCAGGACAATTACGGACCTCTCCGGTTCAAAACAAATCAAGCCGGCGTTTCTGCTGGAAGCGGCTGGCTACAGGTTCCTGGACCGGCGGAATGATGACAACCCCTAGGTTGGACCATAGATATGGTCCAGAGGCTGGGAGGGAAACGGAATCAATGCCTGTTGTGTCCTGCCGGCCTTAGATATAATCTGTTATAACCCGAACTTTGCCGCGACGACGGGTGATTTGTTACAACGTATCAGTCCTCCCAGGTGATGGAGCGTATTTCGTCCGGGCTGACGGAGATGTGGATGCGGAGAGTTTCTTCCGGGAGGATTTCCTCTATGTTTTCAGGCCATTCCATTACACAGAGGCATCCGCTGTCTATGTAGTCGTAAAAGCCGATGTCGAGTGCTTCGGCTATTTTCGTAATACGGTAGAAATCGAAATGGTACAGAGGTTCGCCGGTGCCTGTCTTATATTCATTGACTATCGCGAAGGTGGGGGAACTGACAGCATCCTCCCTGACTCCGAGGCGACGGCAGATCGCTGTGGTGAATGTGGTCTTGCCGGCTCCCATCGGTGCGTAGAATGCAAGGATGCGGCTGTTCCCGATCTTTGAAAGGAATTCGTCCGCAGCTCTGTCCAGGTCCTTCAGGTCCCTAATGATGATTTCGTGCTTCATTTTCAATTATCTTAGCCAGGTTTCAGGATTCTGAGGGTTGCGGCCGGACCAGATCTGGAAATAAAGCTGTGTTTCTCCTCCGATCGTATCGACCTTGCCGATGGTCTGTCCTGTCTTTATCTTGTCCCCGGCCTTGACGTCTATTGCTCCGAGTTTGCAGTAGAAGGAGAAATAGTTGCCGTGCTGTACCAGGACGCACTTGTTGTAGCCCGGCATCACTACGATCTGCTTTACTTCTCCATCAAATACGGCCTTGACTGCGGTCCCCGGCTGGAGGGCAATGGATATTCCGTTGTTGAAAGGCAGTTTGAGATTAGTGTACACAGGGTGGTAACGCTGACCGAAATGGTCAACCACAGGCCCTTCGGCCGGCCACGGAAGTTTACCCTTGTTGGATTCGAACTTCTTGGCGAGCGTATAATCAATCGGCTTTTCAGAAGCGCTTTCCGCCTTGCCCCCGGATTTGCCGGAACTCTTCCCGGAGGTCTTGTTGTTTTTGGATTCAGCGGCCTCTTTATCTTCAAGCGCTTTCCGGATTATCCTTTCTATCTCCCTGTTGAGCGCTTCTACTTCGCGCTGCTTCTTTGCAAGGTCCTGCTGGTATTTCTTCTTGTCCTTTTTGAGTTGGCCGACGAGTTTCTCCGAGTCGTTCTCTTCAGCCTGGAGCCTGCCCATCTCGGCAAGTCTCTCACTTCTAAGATTTTCCGCGTCTTTTTTCATCGCAGCGAGAAGCAGGGTCTGCTTTTCAAGCGTGTCCCTCGTTTCCCGGATCTTCTGTGCCTGGATGTTCATCTGCTTGGAAAGGTCCCGAAGATAGCCGTAGCGCCGGAATGCCTGGCCAAGATTGTCGCTGGCCAGAATGTACATATACCATACTTTGGCATTGCGGTTCTTGTAGGCTCCGCGCACGAGGCGGTCGTAGTAGTCGGAGAGGGTGTCCAGTTTCGCTTTTATGTTCTTTATCTGGCCTTCCTTTTCCGAAATCGCAGATGAGATCGCCGAAATCTGCCGGTCGCTTTCGGCCACAAGCTCCTTTCTGGAATCCACCTTGCGCCGGATAAGGGTCAATTGATTAAGCGCGTTGGCGCTCCTTGTGGCGTTCGCCTTAATCTGGCTGTCCAGAATGGCTATCTCCTTTTGAAGCCTGGCCTTCTTCTCCTCCTGGCTCTTCGTGTTCTGTGAATATCCCGTCGCAGCCCCCGCCAGAATGGCGAGAACGCAGAGGGTGAATATTCCGGCGAACCTTTTCATTTCTATTTCTTTCCTTCGGCCCTTCTGTTTACTGCCTGGGTTCTGTAAACCTTGGCAAGGTCTGTCTCTCCAAGTGAATCAAGAACTTCCGCATAGTGATCCAGGCTTGTGGCGCTGTCCTTGGCACCGTATAGCATAGCGTGCTTGAAGACGGTCTTGGCTTCCTGATTCCTTCCGAGCAGATGGAGTATCCATCCGTAGGTGTCCAGGTAAGTGGCGTTGTTCGGCTCCTTTTCAATGGTTTTCCTGCTCATCGCGCAGGCCTTCTTAAGGCTCCTGCCCTTCAAGGAAAGGAAATACGCATAGTTGTTGAGGGTAGGAGCATAGTCCGGATTCTGCTTCAGCACCTGCTTGTATGTCCTGAAGGCCTCCTTCTCGTTTCCCAACTCGTGGTACATGTCTCCTATGTTGGCCAGGGCGGGAATGGTGATGGAGGTGTCTCCGCGGGCTATCTCGATGATTCTCCTGCTGTTGTCTATTATGCTTTGCCAGTCCTCCTTGTTGTAGGCGGAGTAGTTCTTCAGATCAAGGAAGGCCGTTTCGGCAGGGAAAACCGTCAGTGCGCTGTCACAAGCGGCGTCGAGAGCTTCCCAGTCCTGAATATAACTGAGCATCTGGGTGTAGGTGGCAGCGGCGCTGATGCTCTTCGGATAGGTCTTCATATTCTTGTAGAAGAGGTCCTTGGCCTTGTCTGTGCGCTCGGTGGCGTAGTAGTACATACCTGCGTTGATCAGGGCGCTGCTGTCTTTAGGACTTGTGAGGACGAGAATATCGAAGAGTGTGTCAATCCGTGCCCTGTTGTTCTGCAGGAACCGCGGGTCCGAACGCTGGAGAAGCATATTCAGATACTGCGCTTTGGGTCCCGCTTCGGCATCGTCGCTGCTGATGAATCTGCCGAGGGTCGAAAAGAATTCCGGATAGTTCCTGCGCGTCCTGTAAACCTCGGATTCGCCCAGAAGGGCTGGTACATAGCCGCTTTGAAGGTCGAGGGCCTCCTTGTAGTACCCCAGTGCCGTGGAATCGTTGCCTTCGGCCATCGAATGGTCTCCGAGTTTGGCAAGCACATAAGGTGATGAGAACTCCTTGTTGTAGTCTTCCAGAGCCTTGAGGGCCTCGTCAGGCTTGTTCTGGCGGAGCAGTATGTCGTATTTAGTGCTCGTCACGTTCTCGCTCCTCCCGAAGATCGTCTCGATCTGGTCCATCGCTTCAAGGGCCTTGTTGAAATTATTCTGATTGAGGTAGAGATTGACCAGGGTGAACCAGATGTCTGTCTTTTTCGGGAATTCCTTCAGAAGTTCCTCATAGGTGGCGATGGTCAGGTCGTCCTCTCCGGCTGCCGAATATGCGATCGCGAGCCTGTCCCTGTACCAGTAGTTGGAAGGGTCGAGGCTGCAGGCCTTCTTGAGTGCGTCCTGGGCGTTCTTGATGTCATCAGCATAGATGCAGCACAGGCCAAGATAATAGTGTGCGGCGTCGTTGTCAGGGTCGGAGGCTATAATGGATCCGAGTGTCTGGACAGCGCTCCCTATCCTGCCTTCATTCATCTGGGCGACTGCGTCAATCAGTCTGCTGTCGTCCGATTCTGATGCAGAACGGCTTTGGGACCAAGCCTGTCCCGATGAGAGCATCAGGGCGGTCAGCAGCACGGTAATTGTTCTTCCAGCATTCATTTCTATGAGTCAAAAATCGGAGTTTTATTTGCAAAAATAGTACTTTTGTGAGAATTAATTACGAAATTTGTGTTTACGGTGGATTGTGGCGGTTGATTACGGTTAAGAGTTTAATACAAAATTCAAGGTGACAATGCAACGTTTCCTGGAAAAATTGCATCTAGACTCAAGGGTGACCAAAACCAGCCAGCAATATGATGATGCTGTGAAGGACGGCACTGGAGGAAAGGATCTTGTCAATCTGTGCAAACAGGGTGACAGAGCGGCTCAAAAGGCGCTATACGATTCTCTTGCACCTAAGATGTTCTCTGTCTGTCTTCGTTATATGGGAGACAGGGTTTCAGCGGAGGACATCCTTCAGGAAGGATTCATAACATTATTCACAAAAATTGATGGCTATTCGGGAGAAGGTTCTTTCGAAGGTTGGGCCCGTAAGATCTTTGTCAATACTGCACTCATGTCACTGAGGAAGAAGGACGTGCTTGGCGAGAGTGAAGAGCTCGAGACAGCGTGGGATGTTAGCAGCGGGTCTGCCACTCCGGTCCAGAATCTCGGTTACAAGGAGCTTATGAGGCTGATCGCGCAGTTGCCGACAGGGTTCAGGACCGTCTTTAATATGTATGTGCTGGAAGGATATTCCCACAAGGAGATAGCCCAGGCACTCGGAATTTCGGAAAATACTTCAAGATCCCAGCTTCAGAGGGCTCGTATGATGTTGCAGGAAAGGATAAGGCAAGAGTAAAAGATGCTAAACGACAGCTTCACAGAACTTGACCAGTTGTTCAGGTCAGCAATGGAAGGCGCGGAGGAAGTGGTTCCTTCCGGCGTCTGGAGCAGCGTATGCGACCAGTTGGATAAACTGGCTGCGCCGCTCGCAGGCGCTGCGGCGGGGATGGCGGGTGCCAAGGCAGCCGCATCCTCAGCAGGTGCATCCTCGACGGGGGCATCCTCAACGGGTGCCGCTGCTGCAGGCGCGTCCGCCACTTCCGGAGCGGCAGGAACCGCTGCCGGTGCTACCGCCACTGTTGCGACCGCTTCACACACGGTCGGAATAATAGCAGGCACAGTTGCCGCTGTGGGTGTCGGTGTTACATCTGTTGCCATTCTGCACAATTCTAACGATGATCATATTGAAGAACCGGTCCCTGTTACGGAGTTCGTTCAGGATCCTATCCCTCAGGAGCTGCCGGATGACACCATCGAACTTGTCGAGGTGATCAGACGCACTGCCAGACCTGTAGCTGTGGAGCCTGAACCTGCACCGCGGGAAGAACCGGTCGAAATGCTGCCTGAAGAACCTGAACAGGCGGCGCCTGAATCTGAACCTGAGACAAAACCTGAACCTAAGCACAGAGAACCTCGTCCTGAACCAGCGAATCCGGCGCCGAAGAAGACGTTCGGACTGGACATCCATTTTGGATTGGAACCATCAGGATTTTCATCCACGCCTTTCGTTTTGAATTCCATCAGTGTATATGAAGCCAGGACGAAAGAAAGCGCGACCATCCAGGAGGTGGGAGAATCGGATTTCAAGACAGTGAAGTCATTCGGCCTTGGAGCGCGCCTGTACCTCTCCCGTCATTGGTCAATCGGTACCGGATTGAGTTATATGAAACTTGAAAGGACGTTTGACGGCACCTATTGGGTGCACGGGATTGATGAAACTCCGAACTCGGCCTCGATCCGAAATGAACAGCATTATGTCGGCATTCCGCTGGACATCTACTACAATTTCCTTGATAACAGGAAATGGGAGTTGTACGTGTTTGGCGGCGGAATGATCGAGAAGTGTCTGTTTGACAAGTACCGCGCTGATTCCAGGGCGAACATCGGTTCCTATTTCAGAAATGACGTGACAGACCTTCAGAAGTCCTTGAACTTCGGGCTTGGTCTGGAGTACCGGATATATAACCACGTCGGTGTCTATGTGTCTCCGGCAGTGAGATATTATCTGGAAAGCGGACAGCCTAACAGCATCAGAGTCAGGGAGCCTTGGAGGCTCGGCGTCGAAGGAGGCGTTAGATTCTGGCTGTAAAGCAAGGACTTGAAACAATAATGAGACCGGCTGAAATAAGTTCAGGCCGGTCTCATTTTAACTTTAATATCCTTAAAGATTAGGGTTTGACTTTTTCCAGTCGGCGATTGCAGGAGTGATGCCGAGAGTTACGAGTTCATCCCTCATCTTGCACAGGTGGGCGTAGGAGTTGTCCAGATTCGCTATTTCCTCAGGAGTACCCTTGACCTCTGAATAGTGAACACCTGTGGCGTCGATTGTGGTAGGCATCGCCATCATAATGTTCTTGTATTTGCCGTCATTGAGATATGTTCCGGCAGGAAGGGTGAACTTCTCACCGCCCATAGAAGCCTCTATCATCTTGACAGCGTTGTAGGCCGGGCTCTGGAATGAGCTGCGGCCGCGAAGCTTGATGATGTTGGATCCGCCCTGGATGGTCCTCTGCTTGATTTCCTCGAACTTCTCTTCAGAAAGCTCTTTCCCGAGAAGGTCCGTGAGAGGCTTGCCGTCAATCTTCACCTGAGATGCGAATACCGCCATCTTTTCACCGTGTCCGCCATAGGTGTGGGCTCCGGTGACCTTGCTCTGCTGAATACCGAATTCCGCTGCGAGTTCGGTCTGAAGACGGGTTGAATCAAGCGCTGCGAGAGTGGTGACCTGTGATGGCTTCAGGCCTGAGTGCAGGAGCACCACGAGGCCGGTGAGGTCCGCAGGATTGAAGATGACAACGATGTGCTTCACGTCAGGGCAGTACTTCTTGACATTCTTTCCGAAATCCTCTGCGATCTGGCAGTTTCCTTTGAGAAGATCCTCACGGGTCATACCTTCCTTGCGTGGCGCGCCACCAGAAGAAATGATGTACTTTGCATCCTTGAATGCTACTGCAGGGTCTGTGGTGGCCGTGATGTTGGCGCCTTCGAAACCGCAGTGGTCCATTTCCGCGAGGACTCCGAGAAGGCCCGGCTCATACACATCGTAGAGACAGAGGTTAGGAGTAAGCTTGAGCATCATAGCTGTCTGAGCCATATTTGAGCCGATCATACCGGCGGCTCCGACGATGACCAACTTGTCATTTGTCAAAAATCCCATAGTTCTGAATAATTTTAGTTTTGAATATTCTTTCAAATTGTTCGGCAAAGATAACAATTTCCGTTGTATTTTCTTTGAGAAACAAAAAATCATTATATTTGCACTGATAAAGTTTTATTGTTTAATGGAACCTCCCAGTTCTATACTGACAGACAGCAAATCAAAGGCGGACCCCCGATCGGAAGATCCGCTGTTGTGCATCAAATCTGATAAGCAATCAAATGCCTGCGGATGTGGCCTGCGGGTGGCTTTGTCGTATCCAAACCTGAAATCATAAAATATGGCACTATATCTTAAAAAAGAATTGGAAGATACCAGATCCATCATAGGGGTCTGGCAGATTACGGAGACAGAAGACGAATTAAAGGAACTGGCCTCCGTCCCTTCGGATGAGATGGAAGAGATTTCATTCATCCGCAATGAACTGCTGCGCAAGCAGCGTCTTGCCGTCAGGGCGCTTCTGTGCGAGCTTTTCGGCGAAAAGGTCTATCTCAGCCACCACGACAACGGCAAACCCTATCTGGAGAACAGCGTGACGAACATCAGCATAACACACACCGAGAAATACGTAGCTGTGGTGCTTGATGACAACGAGGATGTAGGCATAGACATCGAGTCTCTTTCCAGGGATTTCTCCGCTGTCGAGCAGAAGGCTCTTTCCGAAGATGAGATTGATAATCTGGATGAGGATAAGAGGAACGAACAGCTGGCAATATACTGGTGCGCGAAAGAAGCGATATTCAAAAGGATTTCTGCCTACAATGTAGATTTCGCCGAGCAGATTGAAGTGGAGCGCTTCCGTCCCAGAGGGGAGGGGGAGCTTGACGCCACGTTCATCCACAAGGATGGCTACGAGGAGGAGTTCGTGCTTGAGTATATGACGTTCGACAACCACGTTCTTGTCTGGGTTGTAGGATAATTCCATCTCTTTGATTAAATTTGAAACCAACTAAAATCTAGTAAAATGTTAACTACAGTAGTAACCATCGTCCTGGTAGCGGCCGCCCTTCTGTACATCTTCCAGACTCAGCGCTCGTTCGTCAGTCTCGAAGAGAAGATGAAAAATGCGTTCGGGCAGATCAATGTCCAGTTGAAGACACGCTGGGATGCAGTCACCAGTCTGGTAGAGATGACCAAGCAGTACACCGAGCACGAGCACGACACCCTTGTGGACGTGATTGATGCCCGCAGAGCAAGCAATGTCTCCCCTGAGCAGTACGCCGAGCAGGACAATGCCATTCAGGAAGTCCTTGAAAAACTCACTGCAGTGGTCGAGGCCTATCCTGACCTGAAGGCCAACGAAATGTTCGGGAACACTATGGCAAGCATCCGCCAGTACGAGGAGAATGTCCGTATGAGCAGGATGGTGTACAACGATTCGGTCACAAAAATGAATATGATGGTCCGTCAGTGGCCTTCATCAATTGTGGCTTCGATGCTTAATTTCAAGGCTCACGAACTTCTTCCTGAAGATTCCGCAAAGGCGGAAGCTCCTTCGGTCTCCGGCATTTTCAACAGATGATTATGAGACGGCTTCAGGTTTTCCTGAGCCTTTTCCTCCTGCTTCTCTGCTTTCCATCGTTCGCCCAGTCGGTAGAGTCGGTGAATGTGGATGTGCTGCTGCAGGATGACGGCTCAGCCATAATCACCGAAACGTGGAGCATTGACGTTCCGGGCGACATCACCGAGTGGTATCTCGGAAAGGAGAATATGGGTCCGATGGAAATCCGTGACTTGAAAGTGACGGACGATTCCGGCACTGAATATTTCAACGAAGGAAACGACTGGGACATAGATCGTTCCATATCCCGCAAAGCGGGCAGGTGCGGACTCGTTCAAAAAAACGACGGCTGCGAGATATGCTGGGGAGTTGGAAGCAGGGGACCGCACACCTATGTCGTGTCATATCTTCAGACCAATCTTGTGAAGGCTTACACAGATGCCGACGGGTTCAATCATATGTTCGTAACCCCGACTGACGGCCGGCCGCAGAGTGTTGTGCTGACTATCCGCAAGCTGGGAACGGTGATGCAGGTGGACAGCGCCCACGTCTGGGGCTTCCGCTTCATCGGTGAAGTGCAACAGGAAGACGGGGTACTCAAGGCGTGGTCCACGGAGCCTTTTTCAGATGAGAGCGCTATGATAGTGATGGCTTCTTTTGAAAAAGGAATATTCAACCCGGAGATCGTCTGCGACTATTCATTCGAGGATGTCAAGACAAGGGCATTCAGGGACAGCGACTATTTTGAGCGGGAAAAGAAGATTTCTGACCTGGTGGAGATCATTATTTTCGGACTGTTCGTTCTCTTCTTCGTTTTTATCATCCTTCTTGTGGTCGTTCTCCTGATCAGTTATTACATAAAGTACAAAAAGAAGAAGAGGGAACTTCTCGGGGGAAGCATCAGAAAGATTCCGTGGTTCAGAGATACACCTGTTGGTGGAGACTTGAGGCATTCGAGCTTGATCCTGAGCAAGTTCACCTCCAATAATAACAGCCGTATGGAGCGGCTTATCGCCGCCTATATGCTTCGTCTGTTCTATAGAGGCGCTTTCGAGATCACACTGGACAAAGGAAAGCCGGCGCTGAAGGTCTGTGAGTTCGAGGTCGAACCGTCGGATGACACCAATGAAGACACGGCTCTCGAATTTCGTCTCTATGGCTTCATCAAGGAGGCCGCCGGCTCGGACGGCATCCTGCAGTCCAGGGAACTCAAAAAATGGTTGGACTCTCACGGAAAGGGTCTTTACAACTGGCAGGAAAAAGCTCAGTTGAAGTCGGACATCTTTTCTCTCAAGAAGAGAGATGTTCAGCAGGTTCTTGGCCTTAAGAAGTTCCTTGAGGACTTCACGATGATTGATGACAGAGGCGCCGTTGAGGTCAAATTGTGGAACAACTATTTGATTTTCGCTTCACTGTACGGTATAGCCGACAAGGTTTTCAAGGACTTCAAGAAAGTCTGTCCTGAGTATTTCCTTCTTTCCAAACAGATGGCTCAGTTCAACGGCGAAGGTGTACCTGCTGTTTTTTGGAGCACTGTCCATAACACTTCACGCAATTTCCACCAGGCCGCCAACTCGTACCATATCTCTCAACTCTCCTCCAGCGGCGGCAGTTCAGGCCGCTTCGGCGGTGGAGGCGGTCGTTCCTCCTGGGGCGGCGGTGGAGGCTTCTCCGGCGGCGGCAGGTCCGGCGGCCGGTAATTTGGTAAACAAAAAGAGACCGGCCTTTGAGCCGATCTCTTTTTGTTGATTGTGTCGGGGTACAGTGACTCGAACACTGGACCCTC
>CAYFVE010000052.1:0-260 GCA_964346605.1 uncultured Muribaculaceae bacterium
GGCGTTGAGTTCATTCAACATCTTGTAGCAGATGGCGCTATGAGTGGTGTTGGGATTCTCGGCAAGATACTGGCTGATGGTGCTGATCGCCGTATATGTCGGGACCTGGTCGAGCTCATAACGAAGGGTCGAACGATACAGGCAGTCGATCCTCAGGAAAGCGGCCTCCTCGGCGAACGGACTGCGCGGGAAAGTCGAAAGGAACCTAGCGAAATTGGTCTCCGCCGTATAGTAATCCTTGTAACGGTAATTGCTGAGGC
>CAYFVE010000052.1:270-606 GCA_964346605.1 uncultured Muribaculaceae bacterium
ACTGTACAGTGTCATCCCTGCTCGTTCCGTTGGTATGGATAGAAAGGGACTCGAACAGCTGGGCGGCCTTGCTGAACTTGCCGTGATTGAAATAATCGAATGCAGCGGCGTACTTTGCATCGACATCCGTACTGCTGAGGATGGCATCATACTCGGACTTGCAGGCCTGTAGTGAAATGACCGCAAGGAGAAACGCTGCGACCGGCTTAAGAATTGTCTTGAACATTTTCATCAATATCAGTGCGACAAAAGGAACTTCTCCACCTCAAGGGCAGCTTTGCATCCGGACGCGGCGGCAGTCACAGCCTGCCTGTAGCGCGGGTCCTGGACATCACC
>CAYFVE010000052.1:616-15453 GCA_964346605.1 uncultured Muribaculaceae bacterium
CTGCGGCGAAGACACCTTCGACATTTGTTCGGGATGACTTGCCGTCTGTGACTATGTAGCCGTTTTCATCGGTATCGATGAACTCCTTGAAAATGTCGGAGTTCGGATGGTGCCCGATGGCGAGGAAGAATCCATCTATACGGATATCAAAAACCTTACCATCTTTACTGACCAGCCTGGCTCCATTGACACCGGAATCGTCTCCAAGCACCTCACGGGTGTTGCAGTTCCATAGGATCTCTATGTTCGTAGTATTCTTCACTTTCTCTTGCATCGCCACCGACGCCCTGAGTACATCTCTCCGCACAATCAGGTAAACCTTGTTGCACAGGCTCGCAAGATATGTCGCCTCTTCGCAGGCAGTGTCTCCTCCGCCCACGACAGCGACATCCTTCTTCCTGTAGAAGAAGCCGTCACAAGTAGCGCAGGCGCTGACTCCCATACCTCTGAATTTCTCTTCTGACGGTAGCCCGAGGTATCTTGCCGTGGCCCCGGTCGCAATAATGACAGACAGGGCTTCAATCTCATTTTCAGAATCCAAAGTAACGCGGAACGGCCTCTTGGAGAAATCCACCGAAGTAACAGCTCCCCTCCTTATGTCCGCGCCGAAGCGAACAGCCTGGGCGCGCATGCCATCCATCAGCTGGTTGGCATCAATCCCTTCCGGAAATCCGGGAAAATTCTCAACGATAGTGGTCGTGGTCAGCTGACCGCCAGGTTCCATTCCTTCATAGAGAACCGGACTCAAGCCTGCTCTGGAAGAATATATGGCCGCAGTGTAACCGGCTGGTCCACCGCCAATTATGAGACACTTTACACTTTCCATTTCTCAATAAGATACTTAATCTGCAAATATAGTCAAATAAAATCAAAAAGCCTATAAGCAATTATTGGGCTATACTATTGCAGCAATGTCATTTTAATTATAAATTTGTATAGTTAAAAATTAGAACCATCGATGGACAAAAACATAAAAGCGCTCAGCGTAGCAGAATTCCGCGAGTGCCTGAAAAAGTACGGACTCAAAATCACTCCGCAGAGGATAGCCGTACAAGAAGCGATGCTTAAGTTGGGACACGCCTGCGCGGATATGGTCACAGAAGAAATCTCGAAGAACGGAACAGCCAAAGTCACTGTGGCATCTGTCTATAATATCCTCTCCCAGTTGTCTCTTCTTGGAGTCTATCACCACAGGATGAGCATTGACAAGAAGATGTACTTCGATGTCAACACATTCAAGCATATGCATCTCTACGACACGCAGAACCACCAGTATATGGATGTGATTGACGAAAACCTCTACAACGAAGTCGAGAATACCTTGACCTCGCGCCGTTTCAAAGGCTACCGTATAGACGGCATCGACATTCAGATTCTCGCCCACCCGTCCAGACGAAGAAAACAATAGCGGGTGTCCATTGTCATTGATAAAAAGAAAAGGTCGCCATTCAGGCGACCGGACTTTTGTTGGGGTGCGCTGTGGGGCTCGAACCCACGACAACCAGAACCACAATCTGGTGCTCTGCCAACTGAACTAAGCGCACCGTATTAGAGATTGCAAAGATACAAAAAATTCCGTCATTGCAAGAATTTCGGAGAAATAAATAATTATATTTGTGCTATGCGCAGATTCCTGACCGTTTGCATCTCCCTGATGGCCCTAAACATAGCCGACGCCCAGATTATTGAACGTCTCTCCTTTCCGAAACCGCTGTACCAGTTTCCGGACACAGCCACGATTGTCTTTATGGGCGACGTTATGATGCACACAGGCCAGATCAACGACGCATACCGAAAAGACGGCTACTACGATTTCAGCACCTACCTGAGCAACATCAGTAAAACAATCTCCGAAGCGGATTTGTCCGTAGCTAATATGGAATTCACACTGGCTGGCAAGCCATATTCAGGCTACCCGGTTTTTTCAGCCCCTGACGGATTCGAAGAATATGTCGCCGGCTGCGGAGTGGACATATTCCTGACCGCCAACAACCACATCTTCGACAAGGGCAGGAGCGGCCTGAAGCGTACTCTGGAAATATACGGCCGGATGGAGAGTGAAGAGCGTGTCAAACACACCGGGTGCTTCTCCTCAGCATCCGACGATTCGACACGTTTCCCTCTGATTGTAGCGGTAAAAGGGATCCGCATCGCCCTTGTCAACTTCACCTACGGCACAAACGTTAAGCCGACAGAAGGCTACCCCAACGTCCATACCGCCGAAAGGATGGAGATAGCCGCTGCAATCCGCAAGGCGAAGGACGCAGGTGTGGACTACATAATCGCACTCCCCCACTGGGGCGTTGAATATGTCCTCAGACGTTCCGCCTCACAGGCGTCGCTCGCGAGGTGGCTGGCTGAAGAAGGCTGCGACGCAGTCATCGGTTCCCACCCTCACGTCGTGCAGGATTTCGAGACAATCAGCGTGATCAAGGATTGCGGAGTCGGAGACAGACAGGTTCCGGTGGTATATTCGCTGGGCAACATCGTCTCCAATATGAGTGCGGCCAACACGCAGATCGGATTGATGGTGACGCTGAAGATAGCAACCGACAAGTTCGGCGACAGAAAGATGCTCGATCCCGTAATGACCCTGACCTGGTGCACTCGTCCCGGATCGCTGACCGGCAGTTACGCGACCATCCCCGTCAAGGAATATCTAGGGAAAAGGGATTTGTGGATTAACGGGAGCGACTACGACAGGATGGTCACTTCCTATGAAAGGATAAAGAAAACCACAGGTATAAAGGATTAAAGACTGATAATGAAGAAAACCATCACGCTTGAAGCGATTGACCCGATTGAGATTTTCGGCGTCGGAAACAAGATTCTGGAGGAGTTCTGCTCCTATTTCCCTGCGTTGAAGGCCGTTGCAAGAGGCAATGAGATCCACTTGGACGGGAAGGAGACGGACATTCAAGAGTTCAACCGGAAATTTCTGGAACTGATTGAAAGGCGCCGGCGCAAGCTGAACCTGACTGTATTTGATGTGGAGGATATCTTCGACGGGGAGAATTCCCCTGAAAACTTCCGTATGACAGGGGACGCCATTATCGTCCACAGCACAGACGGCAAAGCAATCAAGGCCAGGAACAAGACCCAGCAGGATATGGTTAAGTCCTATTTCGAAAACGACCTGGTCTTCGCGGTCGGTCCTGCGGGAACCGGCAAGACATATATAGCGATCGCCCTGGCCGTAAGGGCTCTGAAGAACAGGGAAATCAAGCGGATAATATTGACCCGTCCGGCAGTGGAAGCCGGAGAGCGCCTTGGCTTTCTGCCAGGGGATCTAAAAGATAAACTGGATCCATATCTCCAGCCTCTATACGATGCCTTGGGAGATATGATCCCGGCAAAAAGACTCCAGGAATTCATAGCAGACGGCACCATTCAGATAGCGCCACTCGCCTATATGAGAGGCCGCACCCTGGACAGGGCCTGTGTCATCCTTGACGAAGCCCAGAACACTAATCTCGCCCAGCTGAAAATGTTCCTTACCCGAATGGGAACCAGTGCAAAATTCATTGTGACCGGGGACGCCACCCAAGTCGATCTGCCGCATAGGGAGGACTCCGGACTGATCAGAGGCATAAACCTGCTCAAGGGAGTCAAAGGCATCAGTACGATATTCTTCACAAATGAAGACATCGTCCGACATCCCCTTGTCACAAAGATAGTCAAGGCTTTCGACAAATACAGAGAGAGCCATGAACTACCACCTTCATCTGACTTTTAGTCCGGACACCATCACTTTGACACCGGATCTGACGGGATACTGTTGATCAAATTCCAATCAAGCAAACACGAGTAATCTTCTCCCCCCTCCTATGGAGTTTTTTGCCAAAACAATTTCAACACCGTTTATCCAAAAAGAAAAAAGGGCAACCTCAAAGTCATAATCAGAGACTTCTTGGTTGCCCTCAAGCGTAATGTTGTCTATGCCGGATTAGTTTCCGAGGATTGAGTTGTACTTGTTGTAGCCGTCCATAAACTTGGCGTCCTGATCCTTGAATCTATAGTAGATCTGCTTCAGGTACTCGGCGACGAGAGGCTTGATGGAATCGTCCGTGCAGACTTCGTATGCCTTCTCAAAAGGATCGATCGCGCTCTTGAGAGTTGTCTCGAATTCCTTTACGAGAGCCATATACTTGTTGTCGTCAAGTTCAGCGGAAGCTTCTTCCTGCAGTTCGATAGCCTTGTCGTAAAACAACTGGCCCTTCCCGATGTAAGAGAAGATGTAGTCAGGATCCACGACCGCTGCCTCATCGTAAGACTTCGCAGCCTCTTCAAGTCTGCCCAGCTGCTTGTAGATGTTGCCCTCTACATAGTACAGCGAAGGGTTCTCAGGAGTTGACTTCTTTGCCTGCTCGAGGAGTTCGAAAAGTTTGTCGGTGTTGCCGTCGCTGCTGAGATAATAGTTGATGAGACCGATTCTGATACTCTCGCTCTCCGGGAACTTGGAGAAGCCCTGCTCAAGGTAATTCTTCTGAAGTTCCTTTCCTGCCGCAGATGTGTCGAGTTTTTCCGCACAGTCAGCAAGCTTGGAGAAGACCTCGCCGCCTTCGGCATAATAACCGAGACCGAGGCACTTGTCGAACAGGTTCTTTGCCTTAGGATAGTCCTTCATTGACCAGTAGGTGAATGCGGCATTGTAAAGGGCATTGGTGTCCAGCTGTGAATACGGAGCCTGAGAGGCAGCTGCGAAAGCGGACTCGAAAAGAGAGGCGGCCATCTTTGTGTCGCCAAGGGAATATGCATTGTAGGCATCCTGGTTCATCTTTTCCACGATGGTCTTGATACCGGCGGTTATCTCCTTGGTCTTTGTGCCCTTAGGGTCAACCTCGGCGGCCTTCTTGAACGCATCGAGAGCCTTGCCGAGTCCGTCCTCCACTACAGGGTTGGAAACTTCGATAATCTCCAACTGGCCATTGCCGTTGAAATACAGATTCTTGTCTGAATATACCTGCTTGAGATATTGTACGCCGTTAAGAACAACGTTCTCTTCTGAAGACGGCTTTTCAGCACCCATGGCAAGTTTGAGTTCTGTCATACTCGCACCAAGCCAGATATTTCCCGCAGGAGCGTTGTATGCATCGATGTAGGTCTGTGCAAGTTTAGTCCAAGTGGCGACCTTGGCAGCCTTCTTTGCATTCTGGGATGCTGCAAGAGCGGCGTCAAGGGCTTTCTTTGCAGCAGCCGAATTTGTCTGGGCATCAGCAACCTGGATGGAAGCGAGCAATGCCAACACAATCAAAATTCTTTTCATAATTATTGGAACTTAGTTTTTTGTTAATACTCTACTATTCTACCGGAGTCTCGGAAATCATCTCTTCCGTTGTTTCCTCCTGCTCTTCATTCTTGTCTACGGCGGAGACTGCCGCAATGGAATCTCCCTCCTTGATGTTGATCAGTTTGACACCCTGGGTTGCCCTTCCTGCAACTCTGATGTCTGAAACCGCCATCCTGATGGTAAGACCCGACTTCTCGATGATCATAAGGTCATTGTTTTCGGTCACATTCTTGATGGCTATCAACTTTCCGGTCTTGTCGGTGATGTTGATCGTCTTGACACCCTTGCCTCCTCTCCTTGTAATCCTGTACTCGTCAAAATCGGTCCTCTTTCCGAATCCGTTCTCACTGACCACCAGAACCGTGTGCTCCGAAGCATCCTCAGCCTGGGGATCGTAGTTGATCGCACCAATCACTTCATCCGAATCCTCAATATTTATGCCACGGACTCCGGTCGATGTCCTGCCCATCTCTCTGGCGTCTTTTTCATTGAAGCGGCAGCATCTGCCATCGCGTGCCGCGATGAGGATCTCATCGTTGCCAGCAGTGAGCAGCGCCTCGACAAGTTCATCCCCCTCCCTGAGGTTGACGGCATTGACGCCGGCTGTCCTTGGATGAGAGTAAACGGAAAGCGCAGACTTCTTGATGACACCTCTCTTTGTTACCAGAGCAATGCTGTGGCTGTCAACATAGTCGTCATCCTTGAGAGTCTTGACATTTATGTAGGTCTTGATCTTGTCGTCCGGAATGCTGAGGACGTTCTGGATAGCGCGGCCCTTTGAAGCCCTTGAGCCTTCAGGGATTTCATAGACCTTGAGCCAATAGCAGCGTCCGCTCTGGGTGAAGAGAAGCATCGTGGAGTGCATGTTCGCGACATAGATGTGCTCGATGAAGTCCTCGTCCCTGGTTGTGCTTCCCTTCATTCCGACTCCGCCGCGGGCTTGTGTCCTGTACTCCGTAAGAGGCGTCCTCTTGATGTAGCCTAGATGGGAAATCGTGATGACGACATCCTCGTCGGCATAGAAGTCCTCAGGATTGAACTCTTCTTCGGAAGGACGGATTTCAGTCCTGCGGGCATCACCGTACTTCTCCTTGAGTTCGATCGTCTCCGCCTTGATTACCTTCATCTGCTCCTCGGTGCTGCCGAGAATCTCGTTGCAGCGGGCGATGAACTTCTCCAACTCGTCAAATTCAGCCTGCAGCTTCTCCCTTTCAAGTCCGGTCAACTGACGGAGCCGCATTTCCACGATCGCCGTAGCCTGAGGCTCCGTGAAACCGAATGTGCTGATGAGTTGAGACTTGGCCTCGTCCACGCTTGAAGAGTGGCGGATGATCCTGATGATTTCGTCGATCACGTCAATTGCCTTCAGAAGACCTTCGAGGATATGGGCTCTCTTCTGGGCCTTGTCAAGATCGAACCTGGTCCTTCTGATGATCACATCGTGGCGGAAGTCCACGAAGTTTGAGATGAGGCTCTTGAGGGACAGTGTCCTTGGACGTCCCTTGACAAGCGCCACGTTGTTGAAAGCAAAGCTTGACTGCAGCTGGGTGTATTTGAACAGGGTGTTCAGCACGACATTCGAGTTCGCCCCCTGCTTTACTCTGATTATGACGCGGACTCCCTCACGGGATGTCTCGTCGTTGATGTAGGTGATGCCTTCGATCTTCTTGTCCTCGACCATCTGGCCGATCTTCTCGATCATCTCCTTCTTGTTCACCATATACGGAATTTCGGTGACGACGATGGTTTCCCTGCCGTTGTCAGCCACCTCGATCTCCGTTCTCGCCCTGACGACAACCCGGCCTCGGCCGGTCTCGTAGGCTTCCTTGATGCCGCTCATTCCCATAATGATTCCGCCGGTCGGGAAGTCAGGTCCCTTGATGTGCTGCATCAGACCGTCGGTGTCTATTTCCGGATTGTCTATGTACGCGCAGATGGCGTCGCAGCATTCGGCCAGATTGTGAGGAGCCATATTCGTCGCCATACCCACGGCGATGCCTGACGAACCGTTCAGAAGAAGCAGCGGGGCCTTTGTCGGAAGGACGGTCGGTTCCTGCTCGGTGTCGTCGAAATTGTTCACCATATCGACCGTGTTCTTCTCAAGATCCGCGAGAATGTCTTCCGTGATCCTCTGAAGCTTGGCCTCTGTGTACCTCATAGCGGCGACAGGGTCTCCGTCCATAGAGCCGAAGTTACCCTGGCCGAACACGGTAGGATAACGCTGATTCCAGTTCTGGGCAAGCCGGGCCAGGGCGTTGTAAACGCTGGAGTCACCGTGCGGATGGTACTTTCCGAGCACTTCACCCACAATCTTGGCGCACTTTCTGGTAGGTCCCGAATATGACAGGCCCAAGCCGTCCATTCCGAAGAGGACTCTTCTCTGTACCGGTTTCAAACCATCCCTGACATCAGGGAGCGCGCGGGAAACGATTACGGACATCGAATAGTCGATGTACGCGCTTCTCATTTCCTGATCAATCTCCACCGGCTCTATTATGCCTGTCTGCCCTTCTACAATCTTTTCCTCACTATCCATAAATGAAATATTACCTTTTTAGTAAAACATGCAAAGTTAACAAAAAAATCAGACTACGACAATAGTTCCAGGCACATACTGAAGGAGTAAGATTGCCAAAGTGACAGTCCCTGTACCGGAGCACGGTTGTTGCAGAAGTGGGGGGAATTTGCTAATATTGTTGCATCTATGGAAATCAAAATATCAGAAGAACTCAACAGCATCATCCGATACGCCCGCGAAGAGGCGATGCGCACCGGAAGTTACGGAATCGGGCCGGACCACCTGTTCCTAGGGATGATGCGGCATCTTGAAAACAACGCTTGCAAGGTCCTTGGAGGCCTTGGAATAGACATCGATGGCTTCAAGCGATTCATTGACAGCCACATATTCACGAACGAATCCATACCGTATCCGGAGGCGGACAAGATTTCATTCACGCGATACGCCCAGAATGTCCTGAGCATCACCGTAATGGAAGCGTCAAAGATGAGTGCGTCGGAAGCCACTTCGCTGCACCTTCTCCTTGCGCTGTGCCGCACGACCGAAAACTACGGTCAGGCCTACCTCCGGCAGAACGGAGTGGACTATGGAAGGCTGCTGGCTTATATGCGTGACGAGGGAATGCTCGGAGGCGGAGACGGCCAGTCTCAGGAAAATGCCGGGGATGGCGAGGAATACGATCAGGAAGGCGACGGGGCCTCCCCTCAGCAAGGCAACAACCCTTCGGGCAAGATCCGGATGGAAGATTTCGGATTCGATATGACTAAGGCTGCCGCGGACAACAAGCTTGATCCGGTGGTCGGACGTGACACGGAGATCGCCAGGGTCATTGAAATACTCGGAAGGCGGAAAAAGAACAATCCGATGCTGATCGGAGAGCCGGGAGTCGGCAAATCCGCCATCGTTGAAGGAATAGCCCAGAGGATTGCCGGCGGAAGCATTTCCCCTGCCCTGGCCAAGAAGAAGCTCATTTCCCTGGACATCGCGTCAGTCGTGGCCGGAACAAAATACCGTGGTGACTTCGAAAAGAGACTCAAGGCCATAATCAAGGAGGCCAGCACGAATCCGGACATCATCCTGTTCATCGACGAGTTCCACACTATCGTGGGAGCCGGCGGTGCCCAGGGAAGCCTTGACGCCGCGAATATGCTCAAGCCGGCGCTTGCCCGCGGGGAACTGCAGTGCATCGGCGCGACCACGATGGACGAATTCGCAAAGATAGTGGAGAAAGACGGGGCCCTCGACAGAAGGTTCCAGAAAATCATAGTGGAACCGACAGACATCAAGCAGTCGATTTCAATCCTGAACAATATCAAGGCCAACTACGAAGACTTTCACAAGGTCACTTACAACGAAGAGGCGATCGATGCCTGCGTACGTCTGACAGATCGCTACGTGACGGACAAGTTCCTGCCCGACAAGGCGATAGACGCGATGGACGAGGCCGGTTCAATGGTTCGTCTCAGTCTCACTAAAGACAAGAAGACAGGCAATGTAGTGGATGCGGAGGACATCGCGACTGTAGTCTCCAAAATGACGGGTATTCCGGTCAACAAAGTCGCTGAGACGGAAGGCAACCGGATTATTAAGATGAAGGAGCGCCTCCAGGGCAGAATCATCGGCCAGGACGATGCGATCGACAAGGTCGTCAGGGCGATACAGAGGAATCGGGCGGGACTGAAGGACCCGAACCGGCCTATCGGAACCTTCCTTTTCTTCGGACCGACCGGAGTCGGCAAGACCCAGCTGGCGAAATGTCTAGCCGAATATCTGTTCGATTCGGAGGAAAATATGGTCTGTATCGATATGAGCGAATATATGGAGAAATTCACCGTCTCACGCCTGATCGGCGCACCTCCAGGCTACGTAGGCTACGAAGAAGGCGGACAGTTGAGCGAGCGTGTGAGAAGGAAACCTTACTGCGTCGTCCTATTGGACGAGATTGAAAAGGCTCATCCGGACATATTCAATCTTCTTCTGCAGGTTTTGGATGACGGTCACCTCACGGACAGCAACGGACGCGTAGTCAACTTCAAGAACACAATCGTCATAATGACGTCTAACGTCGGGAGCCGAGAACTTGATGAATACGGAACCGGAGTCGGCTTCGCCACTGCCGGAAAGAATGTAGCCCAGAACCGCCATACGGTGCTGGAGAAGGCCATAAGGAAATCGTTCCCTCCGGAATTCATCAACAGGGTTGACGAGCAGATCTTCTTCAATTCCCTGACGAAGGAAGACATCGAGCAGATTATAGACATCGAACTCAAAGAACTCAGGGAAAGGGCCGAGGAGGCCGGTTACAAACTGACCATAACCCCTACCGCGAAGAGATTCATCGCAGAAGCAGGATACGATCCGGCATTCGGAGCGAGACCTCTGAAAAGGGCTGTGATGAGGTACGTGGAGGATCCGGTGTCCGAGTTCATCATCTCAGACAGGATTCTGCAGGGCAAGAAAAAGGGTTCCGGAGAACTCCGTGTCCTGAAGGTCAGCCTGACCTCCGACAAGGAGGGCACTCAGGTTTCCCTGAAGGAAGATTAGTCTTTGACGGCGCTATCCATTTCAAGACCCATATCACCCATCATCCCGAGGAGGGCGGAAAGTGAAGACTCCGATGAGATCATTGAAGCGAGTTTGTCTATGCTGTAGTCTGTGTTCTTCATAATCGTATTGATTTTAAAGTTCTGTCCTTGTTTTCTGAGACAAAGATACGGTATGCTTGTGCCAATGTAATACACAAGCATATTTTTCTTCAAAAATTCGTATAATTGTAAAAAACGATGAAGATGAATGAAGAAAGGAGTACGGACAAACTAGCGCGGTACATCATCTGGACCGCAATCGCAGCCGTCATCATAGCGCTTTTCTGGTATTTCAGGAGCGTGCTGGTCAACATCATCCTCGCCGCAGTCGTATCGCTCCTCGGACGCCCTGTAATGAAAGGGCTGAAAATGATCAAAATAAAGGGCAGATCAGCCCCGGACTGGCTCTTGGCCATCATTACTCTCATAGCGCTTCTCGGAATCATACTCGGCATCATCACCCAGGTTATTCCTGTCGTGTCCGGCATCATCTCCAGCGTCTCAAGCAATCTGCAGACCGCATCTTTCAGCACATCCGAAATAGCGCTATGGCTGGACAAGACCAACATCTGGCTGATAGACAGGATTCCTTCCCTCGGAAGAGACTTCAAGATACAGGACGTGACGGTCGCGTGGATCAAAGGCGCGTTTGACCTGACATCCATAACATCGGTCGTCGGTTCTGTGGCATCAGCCCTCGGAGCATTCGGAATCGGCCTGTTTTCAGTTATGTTCATCGGGTTCTTCTTCATCAAGGATGACACCCTCTTCCGCAAGATGATCGCTTCGGTCGTGCCGGACAAGGTGGAGGAGGATGCAATCAAAGCTGTCGGAGACATAGAGCATCTGCTCACAAGATACTTCGCAGGACTGCTGACGGAAATCCTGGGCGTAGCCTTCCTGAACTGCATTGGGCTTTGGCTGATAGCGAAGATAGGATTCTACCCTGCCGTTGGAATAGCGTTTATGGCGGGACTCCTGAACGTCATTCCTTATGTAGGGCCCTGGATCGGAGGAGCGATCGGAGTAATTCTGGGCACGGTCCTCAAATTCAGCAGCGCCGCGGCGATAGGAGCGGTGCCGAACTTCTGGGTTGTGGTGATCACCCTTCTGGCCATATTTATGGTGACTCAACTCATAGACAACTTCCTGTTCCAGCCATTCATCTACTCGACCAGCATCAAATCCAGCCCTCTCGAGATCTTCATAGTGCTGCTGATGGCCGGTCACGTCGGAGGAATTGTCGGGATGCTGGTGGCAATCCCGTCCTACACTGTGATAAGGGTGATTGCAGCAAGATTCTTCGGAGACTTCAAGCCAATAAAAAGACTGATAAGAAAAACAGATGGAAATTAGAAAAATCATTGCCGCGACAGCGGCCATCCTGCTATGCGGAACTTCTTTCTCGCAGGTTCTCGCAGGCACCTACAGATTTGCGACAAAAGACGGACAGGATCTTTTGCTGGATGAATACAAGGCCGCCCCAGGTAGCCGGACTACGGTTGACGGCAGGGCAAAACCCGCCATCATCTGGGTCTTCGGCGGCGGATTCGTCAACGGCGAACGCAGCGAAAAGAATTATCTTCCGTGGTTCAAGATGCTGAATGACGAGGGCTACACTGTCCTTACAATCGACTACCGCCTAGGAATGAAAGGGGTCAGGACCAAGGGTGGTTTCAGTTCGGTGAAACAGTTCTATAATGCCATACAGATTGCGGCGGAGGATCTTTTCTCCGCAACGAAATTCATCATAGAAAACGCCGGAGAACTGGACGTGGATCCCAACAACCTGGTTGTCAGCGGCTCATCCGCAGGCGCGATTACGGCTCTTCAAGCCGAGTGGATGCTTTGCAACGGCAAGGCGACAGAAGACCTTCCCGAAGACTTCAACTACGCAGGTCTTATGTCATTCTCCGGTTCGATCCTTTCAAGGAAAGGAATGCCTGAATTCGCAAAGTCTCCCGCACCCACTGCCTTTTTCCACGGCACATCGGACAGGATTGTCAACTACGGTAAAATCCATTTCCTCAACTGGGCTTTCGCCGGAACGGACAAACTCGTGAAGATCTACAGAAAGAACGGCTACATCTACAACGCATTCCGCTACAACGGACACTCGCACGAGATCGCAAGTTCGATGCAGGAGACATTCCCGGAACAGATCCGCTTCCTTGAGACCAACGTGGTGAAAGGAGTCGCCAGGGTTGTTGACACCACCATTGACGACCCCGAACTTCCTGAGCCTTTCAGGGTAACCGACCGAAAGGGGTTGTATTCAGGGAATTGAATCCCGTTTGCCAACCGGCTGCCCCGCGTACCGATCACTTTACAAGCAAGCGAAAATCGTTCAGCACATCGCAGCGGCTGATGTAATCGTCCTTTCTCTGGTCAGGATTCGCCTTCAGGAAGTCCTCCAGAACGCTGAGCCTTTTGTACTGTATCGAATTGACATCAGGCTTCTTGATGTAGCCGCCGCTGCCTTCGGCCCAATGGTATTCGTAGGAAACCCAAGGAGAGCGGTTCGCGCAGATGTATGCCAGAGCATAAAGGCTGTTTCTCCTGAGATTGATTTCAGACGAGGAAGCGCTCTTTTCAAGCATTCCGTCTGCCTTGGAGATGAAATCCATCTCACCTTCACGGACACTGTCACTGCTGCTCCAACCATAGTGGGTCAGGTACCAGCAGTCTCCCTCATAACTTGCCTGATAGTAACGCACCGCAAGTTCATAAGCGAGAGCATTCGCCTCCTCTCCACTTGCGGAGTCATATTTCTTCAGGAGAGAAACCATATCCTGGCAGAACCGGAGTTTCTTGTTGTTGTCCACGGAGACTGGTTCGTATTCGTTCCTGACAGCCTGCCTTTTTCCGAACCATCTCGGACGGGTGTAGTCCCTTGCCTTGGCATAAGGAGATATTCCCTGGCTGCCGAGGAAGTCAAGAGATGTCTTCTTAAGGTAAGGAATCGCTTCTTCGAACCTGCCCTCCGCGATGTACTTCGTTCCGATGAGGTCGTCGAAATAGTTCTTGTTCCTGACGCATCCTTTCTCAATGGCATAGGCCTCGAGAGGGCTGTATCCCAAAGCATGCGACCAGGATGAATATTCAGCCATCCTGTCGGCTCCCAGTTCGTCCAGGGCCCGGAAGGCGTTGCTCCAGTAGTCGGAGTCATTATTCCCGATCCCCTCCTGCATACCGACAAGGGCGACTGCAAGGTTGTGCCTTCCCTCCTCAGTGTACCTGGGATAGAGGGAAATATAGACCGTCTTGTCCTTGATGTTCAGGAGATGATCCCCATCCTTGTACTTGGACATCGCGTCGAACCATTTGAGAGCGGAAAGGACTTCCGCATCCGAAGCATAGTGGGACGCGGCATAAAGCCTGATCGCCCTGGCATTGTTCTTTTCAGCCCTTGTCCCTTTCAGTGATTCCGCGGCGGTCAGTTCAGCGACAGCTTTCCTATAGTCTCCGCTGAGACATAGAAGAGCTCCGGAAGCGGTTTTCCAAAGGCACGGAGAACTGGTTTTGCCTTCAGCAAGGACCTGATCGGCAAGGACAAGGAACTCTTGCATATCCTTCTGCAGAACCATCCACTCGTGACCATCTCCGGATGGATCCAACTCGTAGTCCGTTTCAGCTGCTGATTTGAAAGCGTCCTGAGTCTCCTGGAAGTTGTTGACAAAGACCTGTATAAGGTAAGGAAGGGCTGGAGAATCCGGAGACTTGGAGTAAACTGACTTGATTCCGGCGAGATTATGGAACTCCCTGACGCTCCACTTAAGGCTGATCAAGTCGCCCTGGCGGAGGAAAATCTCATTGGCCTTTTCGGTCTCACCCAAATGAATCAAGGCCCCTGCGTAGATGTTTTCCATCATCTCCTTATAGACCGAATCAATCAGTCCGGAGGATTTCCGTTCCCAAAGGTCCTTGTTGGCGCTGTGGTTTCCGAGAATCATATTGGCTCTCATCAGCATAAGGGTGTACTGGGAACGAAGGCGGCCGTTGTAGGCGGAGCATCTTGCAACCATCCCCTGAAGGATTTCCTTTCTTTCCGCAAGTTCTTCCTTCGTCGGATACTCCCACGTGTCCTGCATATTCCGGCTGATTTCCACATACTGGTCAAGCATATCAAGGTAGGCGGTCATATCCTCGTCCCCCCTGGATTCCGCCGTTTCCCTGGCCCTGTCGTAAAGGGCCCAGTCAGAAACATCATTGTCTCCTATGTAGGCTCTCCAGTTGGAGTTGATCCTTGGAAGGAAAAGATTCTGTTCCCTCTCCATCGGGAACGCCCGGAAAAGATACCAGTTGTGTATCTCTTCAAAGGCACAGCTGAAGCCGTCAACGGAAAGAATCAGGGCGGCTATGCTGGCGATTATATATTTCTTCATATTCATCAATAGTTCGTTAATTTTATAAAAGTTACGCCACGGCGCGAACGCCGTAGAAT
>CAYFVE010000053.1:0-15411 GCA_964346605.1 uncultured Muribaculaceae bacterium
TAGGTGAGTTCAACGGTTGGGGAAGCACGTCTGATGTCTTTATGATGAACGCCGGTGACGGGAAGTGGGTTGCCTACAACCAGACAATCGCCGGCCCTTGGAAACTCCGTCAGGCATCTGCCTGGAGCGTCAACCGTGGCGGAAGCTACACTTCAGGCGCTGCATTTGCAGTAAAGAATGAGGGTGACAACATCACAGTCGATGACAAGGAGACTTTCAGTGTCATCTACGACTCAACTGCCGAGACTATCACAATCGAGTAGTCCCTGACATAACTTTTCGGGCCGGAGCCCCTGACCGGGCTCCGGCTTGCCAATTCAAGAAAACAATGAGAATCAGATCCATATTCAACCTGCTTCTGACAGTATGTATTGTGACTTCAGTCGCAGTATCCTGCGGGGACAAGGCCCCGCAGGTTCCTGAGACATTGACTGTTTCGCCTACCGGATTGTCATTCGGCTCCGAGGACGCTTCCACAAGGCTCTTCAGCATCAAGACCACAGCCGATTGGACCGCAGTCACATCTGTGGACTGGATCATTATAGACAAGAAATCCGGCAGTGGCAACGCTTCAATTTCCGTAAAGGTGAAACCAAACGGGGAAGGAGACCGACAGGGCGTGGTCACCATCAGTGGAGCGCAGACCGCTACCGTCACTGTCTCGCAGACAGGCAGCCACATCACAACCCTTGTGGCTGCACCTGCTCCATTTGATGGAAACAAGAGAGCATCAACGACTTACCAGTTGCTGATATATTCATTTGCCGACAGCGATGGCGACGGGATCGGAGACTTCAAGGGCATAGAGAACAAACTTGATTACCTCGATGAGATCGGAGCGACAGCCCTTTGGCTTTCGCCCGCCCATCCAACCAATTCCTACCACGCCTATGATGTCAACGACTATGGAAAGCTGAATCCTAAGTACGGCACCGAGGATGACTTCAAGTCACTCATCGATGCCGCCCACGCAAAGGGAATCAAGATCTATATGGACTATGTCCTCAACCATTCCGGTTCCGGCAACGATTGGTTCAAGTCAGTCAAGGCCGATCCTGCGAACAGCCCGTACAGGGACTATTACGTACTGTCAAAGAATCCTGACGCCGATGTGGCTGCCGGTCTGGTCGATAACTACGGTGGTGCAAAGACTCCCGGAATGGGGTCGTGGCATTCTCTCGGCGACGGAGAAATCGGCTTCAATGGTGTCATCCACTTCAGGCTGGACTGGAACAATAAGACCGTGACGGTTACGAAAGGCGACGTCGAGGATGTCAGGGAACCGGAAGGTGATGCAGGCTTCTGGATCTATTACGGAAACGGAAAGACCGTCAGGCTGGAAAAGACTTCTGAAGGAATATTTGAGATTACGGCGAACATCAGCACTGATTGGGGATTCCTGATCCGTACCTCTCTTTCAACCTGGGAAAACGGTACCAAGTACGGAGCAAAGGCCGGGGGCAGCATCGTCACTCTGGGAGAGCCTCTCCAGATCACCAACTCTTCTCCGGTTGATATCGTCTTCGGCTCGACAACCTACTATTTCGCGAGTTTTGCGGAATCGATGCCTGACCTGAATTACGGCAAGGCCGAGACAGCGTCCGAGTCTCCTGCATTCAAGGCAATCGCCGCGACCGCCGACAAGTGGATCACCGATTTCGGCATCGACGGTTTCCGTCTTGATGCTGTCACCTGGCTCTATCAGGAACAGATCCGACCAAATCAGGATTTCCTGAAGCAGTGGTACGACCACTGCAACGCGACCTACAAGGCTGCTGGCCACTCTGATGATATATTTATGGTCGGAGAGGCTTGGGCGAGCGGTGGCCACCCTAATGAGATGATGTACTACAAAGGTCTCATCTCCTGTTTTGAATTTGACTATTTCGGCAAACTCAGCAGCGCTGTCAACGGGAGTCCTTCCTCATACGTTCCTTCGGTTATGGGTTTCATCGCAGACCACAAGTCACAGAGAGAAGACGCAATCACGTCCATCTTTATGTCCAATCACGACCAGGACAGGGCGGCGGAAAGTTTCGGAAGGAACCTTGCAAAGGAAAAGCAGGCGGCGGCAATGATGCTGACGACACCTGGCAAGCCTTTCATCTATCAGGGGGAGGAACTTGGTTATTGGGGCACGAAAGGCTCCGGTGACGTCTATGTCCGCACTCCAATGATGTGGGACAAGGCCGGAAATGACTGCGCTAAAAAGGGTGTCGAAAACAATGTCACCAGCGGGCTTCTGACCGCGGCGGTCTCTGTCGAGGCGCAGAGCGCTGATGAATCATCCCTCCTGAACGTTTACAGGTCTTTCTCAAGGCTCCGCAACACATATCAGGCGCTTGCTTCAGGCGAAATGTCCGCCACCGACATATCAGGCGCCACGGTCGCTTCCTGGTATATGACCGCTTCTGACGGACAGGAACTTCTCGTGATCCACAATGTCGCAACTTCAGAAAAGACGATTGAGGTCTCTGACGATATGTCAAAGCCTGTCGGTATCCTTGGAACCGCCTCCATCAAGGATGCGAAACTCATCCTAGGCGCCAACTCATCAGCAGTCTTCCAGTTAAAATAATGAATATGAAAAAGATAGTTTTAGCACTAGTGACAATCCTCGCGGTTTTCGCCTGCCAGCCGAAGCCAGAGGTCAAGACAGTCTCGGACAACTGGACGAAGAATTCCGTCGTCTATGAACTGAACATCCGCCAGGCCACCGCAGAAGGCACATTCGCCGCTGCCGGGAAGAAACTTCCGCAACTCAAGGAACTCGGAGTCGATGTGATCTGGCTTATGCCGATCTATCCGATCGGAGAGAAGGGAAGAAAGGGGACCCTCGGTTCCTACTATGCCATCAGGAACTATTGCGGAGTCAATCCGGAATTCGGGACACTTGAAGATTTTGACAATTTCCTCAACGCCGCCCATGATCTGGGAATAAAGGTTATTATCGACTGGGTCGCCAACCACACATCTCCTGACCATCCTTGGGTGACGGAGAAGCTTGCAGACTGGTATGTCCGCGATGCTGAAGGCAACACGATTGTTGAATATGACTGGACAGACATCGCCAAACTCAACTACGACAACCAGGAGATGCGTATCGAGATGGAAAAGAGCATGCGCTTCTGGCTCGACCGCGGAATAGACGGTTTCCGCTGCGATGTAGCATTCCAAGTCCCCCGGGACTTTTGGACCGGGGTATTCGCAAGGGCAAGGGCGGACTACGGCCGCAGGCTCTATTTTCTGGCGGAAGGAGAGGAACCCTGGCTCCACGAGGCGGGATTCGATGCCACTTATGCCTGGAAATTCCATCATCTCATCAACGATATAGCCCAGGGCAAGGCAGACGCCGACAGCCTCGTGAGGTATATTCAGTGGAATGCGGAAGAATTCGGCAGTTCGGTGGAATCGGGGACGGTGCCATCCGGGCTCTCTTTCCCGTCCAACCACCACGACACCTCCTGGAACGGTACCGAATTCGAAAGGATGGGCGATGCGTGGAAAGCGATGACCGTCCTTTGCTGGACTCTTCCGAATATGCAGCCTCTGATCTACACCGGTCAGGAGGTGGGGCTGAACCATAGTTTCGAGTTCTTCGAAAAGGATCCTATGCCGGACTGGCACCACAATGCGACAACAGATTTTTATGAGTATCTGTCCAAGGTCAAGCACGCTCACCAGGCCCTGAACAGTGATAACTCTGATTTTCAAATATTATCCCTTGATGACGACTGTCTCGTGTACAAACGAAGCCTGGACCAGGACAGCGTCATTGTGAGTGTGCAACTGAAGGCTCCGTGGGAATGGAGCATCAGGACGGCTGAATCGCGAGTCTCTCATATCGAGCCGCTTTCGTGGTGGACAGGTATGAAGACTCCGCTTCAGCTTATGATAAATGGAGAAGGCATAGCTGACTGGAACGTATCAATTGAAGGGAATGGGCTTGAGGTGACCGGAATCCAGAAGGCTGAAAGCCCTGATTACCTGTTCGTGGATGTCAGAATTGGAACAACCGCCAAAGCCGGCGTCTATGACCTTGTCTTCACCAAGGATGGCCAGTCGTTCAGATGTCCTTATGTCCTGAATGAAAGGGAAGAGGGATCCGCGGAACGTGGCAGTTTCACAACCGGGGACTTCATCTATCTTATTTGTCCGGACTGTTTCGCGAATTCCGATCCCGGCAACGACAACACTGACGACACTTCAGAGAAGGCTGACAGGAACGAGCCTTTCGGTCGTCACGGAGGAGATCTCCAGGGTATAATAGACCATCTTGACTATGTCGCCGACCTTGGCGCTACGGCCATCTGGTGCACCCCTCTTCTTATGGACAATCAGCCACAGGAGGCCTATAACGGCTACGCCTGGAGCGACTATTATAGGATCAACCCTCGCTTTGGAGGCACAAGCCACTGGTGGATGGATGACCTTCCTTTCCAGGACTGGATCCATCAGTTCCCGGAATATACAGGCTCCATATTCTCTTTCTCGCCATTGATTGATCCGAATGCTTCCGAGTATGACCGCAAGCTTCAGGACAGCGGCTGGTTCGTGCCTTCGATGCCAGATATGAATCTGGACAATCCTTTCCTGCTCAAGTATTTCCAGCAGTGGGCAATCTGGTGGATCGAGTTCTCCGGCCAGGACGGATTGCGCGTTGACACATATCCTTATAATGAGAAGATACCTATGAGCGAATGGTGCAAGGCTGTCAGAAATGAGTATCCTAACATCAACATAGTGGGTGAATGTTGGGACGTGAACATCGACCAGCTTGCATATTGGCAGGGAGACAACGACAATTTCGACGGATTCAATTCCCATCTTCCTTCAATTATGGACTTCCCGCTCCAGACAGCCATCAATTCCGCCTTGTGCGAAGACAACGTTCAATGGGATGAGGGAATGGTCAGAGTATATAACGCGCTTTCACACGACGCGACCTATCACGATCTTTCGAAGATGCTGATATTCCTGTCCAATCACGACCATTACCGCGTCGCGGATGCATGGAAGCGTGATCCCCGCAAGATGAAGATCGCTTTTACGCTTCTTGCTACCGTAAGGGGCATCCCTCAGCTTTTCTACGGAGATGAAATGATGTTCGCGACAGGGAAAAACTACAAGAGCGATGGCGAACTCAGAATGGACTTTCCGGGAGGATGGGATGGAGACACCAGGAATCTTTTCACTGAAGATGGGAGACAGGGGACTGATGCACAGCTCCACGACTATGCCAGGAGACTTTTCCAATGGAGAAAGGGGAAAGATGTCATCCATCACGGGAAGACCATGCATTTCCTTACCCGAGACAACACCTATGCGTATTTCCGATACAATGACAACGAGAAAATCTTCGTGTTCATCAACAATTCACCGGAAGAAAGAGTCATTCCGTGGTCGAATTATTCTGAGATCGCTTCAGGTCTTGGTTCGGGAACTGATGTGATGACCGGAGAGAAGGTTGAGATCACGGATTCAACCGTTGTTCCTCCTTGCAGCACCCTGATAGTTGAATTTGTAATGTAGGATCTGACCTGTCGGATGCAAAAACGGCGAGCCTGTCCCAGGGTCGCCGTTTTTCAGTTTAGGCCTTAGAAAAAGTAACAATTCTTTCTTTAGCATTACAAATATAACGATAGGAATCATTAATCCAAATTTTCCCCTATGGACATTTTGCGGACAAACTTGAACTGAACATCTTTGATATTTGCACAAATGGGTCATCCGGGGCGGACAAGTGCCGGACGGTCTCTTGAACTATTTGTCCTTCAGAGGTTCCATATAACCTGAAAAATAGTCTTCCAGATTGATGCCTTCATCGAGATTAAGTGCCGCGCGAAGCCTTCTTTTGTTTCTGGAGACACTTTCCGCGCTGATTCCGAGCGCATCGGCGATCTCGCTGTTGCTCAGTTTCAGGAAAACCAGTGAGGCAAGCCTTTCCTGCCCGGATGTATAGGAGTTGCCGAGCTCCTTGTGTAGCTTGTCGTAGAAATCAGGATACGCTTCGTTGAAGTGATGTCGGAAATAGTCCGCCGATTCCGTCGTGACAAGCCGGAAATCCTTCAGGTGGGCTAGAGTGTCAAGTCTTATCCTGGCCTCTTCCTGTTGTTTCTGCATAATCTTGAATTCCCTTTTCAGACTTTCTATCTCGGCCTTTTGTTTCATCTTTCTCTGTGACGCGATCAGGTACAGGAAGGATGCGAACATCAGTATGGCTACAGCCAAGGTGTGATATATCAGTTTGTAGCGGTCGTACTTGTTCTTCGTGAAAGTAAGGTTTTTCTGAAGCTCCTCTATGGACATCTCATTATGCAGCGCGGACAGTTCCATATCCGCGTCCCTTTTGTTCTTGGCTATTCTGTGGGAAAGGCTCTGGATGATGTAGTACTTGCTGCTGTCGTTCTGCCCGACCGATTTGAACAGCACTCCCATCGGGGTCATCAGCTTCAGGATCAGGTCATGGTTCTTGATTTGCCGCGCAAGGCTCAATGCCTCGCGGCAGATATTCAAAGCTGTCTGGTCCTCGTCCCTGCGTCTGTGATAATAGCACAGATTGTCCAGTGCGGTTATTATGTTGACAGTGTCCCTGAACTGTCTGCTTGCTTCCAGATAGTTGTCCAGGAGAGGCTTGGCTTTTTCATAGTCTTGCTTGTAGGCGTAATAAAGCCCGATATTGCCATTAGCCACACCTTCCCAAAGAGGGCGCATCTCCGCCATCGGACCTGTAAGGCATGAGTTGAGTGTGTCCTTCAGCATCTGGTAAGTGATTCTCAGGCTGTCGTATTTGAAAAGGGCCTTGTAGTCCTGTCCGATGATGTCAAGTTGTGAAATCAGAAGCACCGGGAACCTTCTCTCCGGTTCGGCTTCGTATCTCTTGAGAAAGCCCTTCCCATATTTCAGGCTTCCCTTGAAATCATCTATTCTGTTGAGGCTCGAACTGATTCCGAAATACCTGTTCTGTGTGTAGAAGAATGAATCGATACCTAGTTCTTCCTGCAGTTCCAGCGCCTTCGCGCTGTAGTATGCCATGTTGTAGTTGTCTCCGAGGCTTATGTCGGCCATCGTTCCGGCCAGTTCCGCGTCAAGTCTCTTGTCTCCTATGATGGAAGCCCGGCTTATCGCATCGGTGACCAGCCCTCTCCAGTACTCCTGAGTGCTGTCCCTGTAGTAGAGACGGCATTTTGCCTCGTACATCCTTTTTCTGATTGCGAAGCGGTTGTTGCGGGGATGCTTCGCCTCATAGTCTTCAAGCATCCGGAGCGTGTCGAGGAAGGCGGTCATATCCCGGTCTCCTTCGTTGATTCTGGCTCTTATGCAGCTGAAGTGCTTGTCCCAGGCTGCGGTCTGCCTTACTCCCTTCTGATTGAAATCCCGGATAATCCTCCTCATAGGCGCACCCCCTTCGGAGGGGCCGCATCCGGTGAAGAGAACAAGTATGAGAATTAAGAGGGAAACGTATTTTTTTTTCATTGCCTTGCCGAATCTTGGAATTATCAACTTGTCCTTCCGACCAGCCTGTCGGCGAATCTTCTCAGAACCTCAAAGCAAAGACCGGTGCCAACTCCTTTCGCATACTCAAGAGCCCGCTCTGTCAGGTCGATAATTGCCCTTTTGGCGTCTTCATCGACGCCCAGTTCATTGTATATGGTCTTGACAGCCGCTATCTTGGCGGCCTTCTCCTCTTCTGTCACAGCCCTCAATCCCATTGCCTCTTCAAGTCTTGCCTTATGCTTTTCGTCCGCTTTTTCCCAAGCGCGGACTGTAAGCCAGCTTTTCTTGGCATTCAGGATGTCTCCTCCGATCGGTTTCCCGAAGACCTTCTCGTCCCCGTAGGCATCCAGATAGTCATCCGTAACCTGGAATGCGAGGCCGAGATTGTAGCCGTACTTGTAGAGCCTGTCGCATTCTTCCTCCGGGGCATCCGCTATCAGCGCTCCCATCTTTGCCGAGCAGGCCAGCAGCGCTCCGGTCTTGAGACCTATCATATTCATATAGTCATCCATCGGGACATTACGCAGCTTTTCGAATTCCATATCGTACTGCTGGCCTTCACATACCTCGGCGGCTGTCTTGGAAAACAAGGCCATAACCTCTCCGACAACCTCTTTAGGCGCTTTGGTCATCCTGGAATAACTGTCAATGCACATCACGTCCCCGGATAGGATGGCGGTGTCTCCGTCCCATTTTTTCCAGACAGTGTCCACGCCTCTGCGGAGGGGGGACCGGTCCATAATGTCGTCGTGGATAAGAGTGAAACTGTGGAAGACTTCCAGTCCGGCGGCAGGCTCCAGGATCTCCGGTCCGAATTCGTCCTTGTAGAGCGCGTAAGCCGTCAGGCACAGACGTGGTCTTAGCCTTTTCCCTCCGATTGCTATCATATACCGGAGTGGATTGTAGAGTTCTGCCGGCTCGTTCTTGAACTGAATGTCTGAAAACAATCTATTGACTTCAGTATCTATAATCTGCTGTCTTATCACAGTATTCGAAATTTTCTTTATCCCTTTAAAACAAATATAATCATTTTTAAACGCTTTAAGCAATTTGTCAGTCCAATTTTGCTATTTTTGCAATGGATGACAGGTGAAGCAACAGTCGTAAAGAATGCAGGGAGCCATTTTCTTCTCTCCGAACTGCCGGAATGGAAGCCATTCCCGGCGGTCCTGAAGGGCAGGGTCAGGCTCTCCGGAAGCGATTCGACCAACCCTGTTGCGGTTGGAGACCGCGTCAAATATGATTTTTCAGAAACTCCGTCGATGGAAAAGCCGGCGTCTGTTGTTGAGGTGCTTGACCGCCGCAACCACGTGATCCGCCGCTCCACAAATCTTTCCCGTCAGTCCCACGTGATAGCCGCCAACCTTGACAGGGCGTATATAGTGGTCACTCTTTTCTTTCCTGAAATCAAACTGCCTTTCCTCGACAGGATCCTGTTGACTTGCGAGGTCTATGGCATCCCTGCCGCCATCGTTCTGAACAAGGTCGATATATTCAGGCAGGATTTTCCTGAGCAGCTGGCGGATTTCCATCGTATCTATGAAAGCGCCGGGTACGAGGTCATAGAGACTTCGGCAAAGACCGGCGAGGGGATCGACGCCTTGAGAAAGAGCATCGGAAACAAGGACGAAGGTCATATCTGCCTTTTTTCCGGCGAGTCCGGGGTGGGGAAGTCGTCGATCATCAAGGCGCTTGATCCTGACTTGGAACCGAAGATAGGTGGCATATCCCTTGCACACCTGCAAGGAAAGCACACAACATCTTTATATGAGATGTACCCGCTCTCGTCCGGAGGCTTTATCATAGATTCTCCCGGTCTAAGGGGCTTCGGCCTTACGGGGCTCAAGAAAGAGGAGATATCCCTTTATTTCCCGGAAATGCTCAGGATTGCAGAGCAGTGCAGATTCGCTCCCTGCACACACACCCACGAGCCTGGGTGTGCTGTCAAGCAAGCGGTTGAAGACGGCATAATCAGTCGGGAGCGCTATTCTTCGTACCTTGGCATGCTGGAAGAGGATAAGAAATTCCGATAGTTTTTTTGACGATTTTGCATAATTGGTTTATCTTTGTATTTAGTAAAAGCATTTACAATAAAATATGATACTTGAGAAACAGTTGATCCTGTTTATGAACATCGCCCATAACGGTGTCAAACAGTGCATTTCAGAGATGTTCCAGCAGGCGGGCTTCAACCTGACTCCGGAGCAGTTCCTGGTAATGGACACCCTGTGGGATGAAGGCGTTCTCACACAGCAGCAGATAGCGGACATCACAATGCGTGACAAGAATTCCATCGTCAAACTGATTGACGGACTTGAGAACAGGGATCTTGTGACAAGAACCAGCAATCCGAAAGACAGAAGGCAGAACTTCGTGAAAGTGACAGAGTATTCACAGAAGATCCGGGATGAGGTGACCAGACTGGCGATCGCCGGAGTCAAGAAGATTTCCGGAGGCATTCCGGAGGAGGACCTTAAGTCTTTTGTCAAGGTTCTTGCAAGGATTGAGAAGAACGTGAATCCGGATTCTGACCTGGAAGCTATGGCTGCCAAGTATCCTACAAAAAAAATAAAAGATGGGAAAACTCTATGACCTCCTGATGAAGGACTATCGTCTTAAGGAGGGCTTGAACGCCTGCATAAACTGCGGAACGTGTACGGCAATCTGTCCTGCGGCGGAATTCTACCGCTATGATCCCCGCCGTATCGTCGATATCGTGCAGAGCAAGGATGAGGAACAGATTGAAAAACTCCTGAGGAGCGACACGATATGGTACTGCGGAGAGTGCATGAGTTGCGTGACAAGATGTCCGCGCAAGAATGCGCCGGGGCTTATCATTATGGCCCTCAGGACATTGTCAATGGATCTGGGCTATTTTATCGAATCTGAAAAAGGACGCCAGCAGTATCTCCTTTGCAAGGATCTGTGCTCCAATGTCCTGGACTATGGCTACTGCGTCTATCCACGCCGTTTCGACTATGCCGGCCATCCTGAAGCCGGCAAGGTATGGGAATGGGAGGAAAAGCATCTCGACGATGTCTTTGAAAGGCTTGGAGGCAACCTGGACGGCGAGGGACCGGGAGCGATGCGGCGCATCCCCCGGGAGGACCTCGACCAGCTCAAGGCTATCTTCGACGAGACCGGAGGTTCGGCCAGGATGGAGACTGTGTTCAAGGCGGGAGAAAAGAAGGCGGCTGAACTTGGACTCAGCCTTGAGGAGTTTGAAAGGAAGGTCTATACAGACAGTGACCCAAAACATCTGAATCGTTAGGAATTATGATATACGAAGGAAAACAGAAGATCTGGTCGGACTATCAGAAGGAAATACCCGACGACCATTATTTCTATGTCCGGAGCTGCATCAGGCAGGCTTTCTTTCCAGCCTCCGAGGTGACTTTCCTGGACATCACCAGGAACAGGCTTGGCAAGGATATATTCGAGACGGAACATCACACTACCTGTGGTGGGATAGCCTATCACAGTGATGCGATTCCGCAGGAGACCGTTATGACCATTATCGCCCGCCAGTTCGCCCTGATGGCGAAAAACGGCTATGAGAACTATGTCTGCTCCTGCATCACATCGTTCGGACTCTACTGCGAGACGATGGAGACCTGGAGGGAGTTCCCGGAACTGGAAGCCAGGATAAGGGAGAAACTCTGGAAGACCTGCGGGTTGGAATTCGCCAAACCGAAATTCCTCATACATGCCAGCGACCTGAGCTACAAATACCGCACCTTGATAGCCGCACGGGCTGTCCGGAACCTTGTGAATATTCATACAGGAAAGCCTTTGAGAGTGGTCGAGCATATCGGCTGCCATTACTCGAAGATGTTTCCGTCAAAGGGGGTCGGGGGTGCTGAATATCCATACGTCCTCGTCGGTATGATTGAAGCGTGGGGAGGAGAGATCATCGACTATCCTGAGAGGCGGCACTGCTGCGGCTTCGGCTTCAGGCAATACTTCATAAAGGGCAACCGCGGCTATTCACTCTCCAACACACACAAGAAGTTCGAGAGCATGGAACCGTACCATCCGGATCTTATCATCACCAACTGTCCGGGCTGCCCGTATTTTATGGACCGCTGGCAATATGTCATAGCTGAGTCCACGGGAAAGACCTACGGAGAAAACGGCTTCGGAATCCCTGTCCTGACGTATGAGGAGGTCGCCGGCCTTGTGATGGGTTACGATCCTTGGGATCTGGGCCTCCAGACGCATCAGGTCGGAGTGGAACCCCTCCTTGACAAGATGGGCATAGACTATGACCCGGCTGAGAAATACCTCGGCAGGAACGGCAAGGACATCGGTCAGCCGTCACCTTGCTCCTGCCTTCGTTAACCATAAAAAGTCATTCCCGGCTTGTTCCGGGATCCGATTCAATATGAAGAACAACATCCTTATTGTCGGCGGAGGGCCTGCAGGCCTGGAAGCCTCCGCCCAACTCCAGAGACTGGGCTACAACGTCATCCTGATAGAGCGATCCCATACTCTCGGCGGCCATCTCGCAAAGTGGGACAGGCTTTTCCCGGACTCGGTTCCAGCTGAAAAGGAACTCAACTACCTGCTGTCCCGAATGGATGGGGTCAAGTGTTTCACAGATACCGAGGTGCATTCCATCAACCGTCTGGACAGGTCTTTCAATGTCATTCTCTCGAACGGGATAACAGTCCTTGCGGACGCTGTGCTGATGGCGTCAGGCTTCGACCTCTTCGAGTCCGGGAAGAAGGAGGAATACGGCTACGGAATTTACGACAAGGTGATAACCAACGCCGACTTGGAAGCTTTTTTCAAGACAGGATGGGATGAAAGGATTGACAATCCGAAAAAAATAGGTTTCGTGCACTGCGTCGGCTCCAGGGACGAGAAATCCGGATGCCGTTCGTGTTCGAAGGTTTGCTGCGCCACTGCCGTAAAGCAGGCTGTCGAAATGAAGCAGGCCTTTCCAGAGGCCGATGTCTTCTGTTTCTATATGGACCTTCGCCTCTTCGGCCGCCACTACGAAGACCTCTATCTGAAAGCTCAGAAGGAGTATGGAGTCAGATTCATCCGCGGCCGTGTCGCGGAAGTCTCTGAAAATCCGGATGGAAGCCTGCTTGTCAAGGCAGAGGACACTGTGGCCGGCAAGCCTTTGAAGGCTTCTATGGATCTGCTTGTTCTGATGGCTGGAATGAGACCGTCGGCATCAGGAAAGGCTGTCGGAGACCTGCTTGAAATCCCGATAGAGGAAGATGGATATTTCGCTGTCCGGGAGGAGATGGTCTCAGGCCAGAGGAGTCCTCTTCCGGGTCTTTTCCTTTCCGGAACCGCAACCGGGCCGAAAACTCTGCCGGAGACCCTTGCCGATGCAAGAGCCGCCGCAATGGAAATCGACGGATATCTTTCGGATATTTTCTCTGATTCTAAAAACTTCAAGCAATTTATCCGCGAAAGATGGTAGATTTCGGTTTCGGGCTTGTGCCCAGTTCCAGAATCGATCTGGACCTTTTTGACCGCTCCGGGTTCGAGCGGCTTGCCGCAGTCGAACCGGATGTGCGCAAGTGTATGGCCTGCGGCAGTTGCACGGCGGTTTGCACAGCCGCCAAATTCGTCCCTACAAGCCTTCGCGCGGCTATCGAGGACCTGAACAACGGACAGCCGGAAAAAGCTTTGGATATGCTGAAGGCCTGTCAGCTCTGCGGAAAATGTCTTATGGTCTGTCCCCGCGGCATCAACACCAGACACCTTATTCTTTCGATCTCAAAAGTTTATGGAATAAAATGACACCTCTGTACTACATACTCGCTGCCCAGGCAGCCGGATCCGTCAGTCCTGAGGTCATTGACCGCATTCCTTCCGGCTACAGCAACTTCGTCATCCCGTTCCTTGTCGGAATATCCTTCTTCTTATGCTGGACCACAGTAGGATGCATAAGGCTAATTTTCAAGATTCCCCATAAGGACAGAGTGCGCTTGTGGACTTCTCTGGTTAATCCTGTGACTGCTCTGAAGAACGTCAGAGACCTGTTCTTCGACTGCCTTTTCCACGTCAAGATCTGGCAGCGCAAGCCTCTCTTGGGCTATATGCATTCTGCGATCGCCTTCGGATGGTTTATGATCATCATACTGGGGCACATCGAAGTCGCGCTGTTCGTATCCAAGCATCTCAGCTGGTCTGAAGGAGGCCTGTTCTACCCGATCTTCTACCGCTTCTTCGTCTGGGTGAATCCGGGACACACAACCCTGAAAGGCGCATTCTTCTTCTTCCTGATGGATTTCTTCCTGCTCTACATCCTGTCCGGCATCGCTCTGGCGGTCTTCAAGAGATTCAGGTCCATAGTCCTTGGAATGAGACACACGACGAAGCCGTCTCTTGCCGACCGTATCGCCCTTTATTCCCTTTGGACGATTTTCCCCGCCCGTCTGCTTGCGGAGAGTTTTACCGCGGATTTGAGCGGTGGCAGTTTCCTGACCATTCCGGTCAATCATCTATGGCATCTGATCTTCGGCGACAAGCTGTGGATTATGCCTGCCTGGTGGATATATTCAGTGGTCCTCGGGTGTTTCTTCGCCGCCCTGCCTTTCTCGCGCTATATGCACATCCTGACGGAGGTGCTTTGGATCCTGCTGCGTAATGCCGGAATCAAGCCGAACCATCCCCGCAAGGGAGTGGCGGAGGCTGAGATCTATGCCTGCTCAAGTTGCGGTCTCTGCCTTGATGCATGCCCGATGAACGTCCAGAAGAAGAATCTGAAGTATTCTTCAGTCTATTTCATCCGCTTCCTGCGCCGTCACACCCGCCGCAACGAAAGGAAGATAGAAACCATAGCCGACAAGTGCCTGATGTGTGACAAGTGCCACACTCTCTGCCCGGTCGGGGTAGATGCCCCGGCTCTTCGCCGTGCGCAGAGGGCTTCTGTCAACAACTCTCTTCCATATGATTATTCCTGCTTGTCCTCATCTTCATCCGAGATTTCAGTTCCTGCAGGGCCCGACACAGCCGGGAATGCCGGAAGAGTTCTATATTTCGCCGGATGCATGTCCCATTTGACCCCTCGCATCATCAAGGCCACGGAGGCTGTTTTCAAAGCGGCTGGCGTCGATTATGTCTTCGCGGACCGGGACGGTGGAATCTGTTGCGGTCGTCCTCTGATGCTTGCTGGAAGAATAGATGCTGCAGGCCGGACAATCGAGGCTAACACGAAGATGATCGAGGAATCCGGCTGTGACACTTTAGTTCTTTCCTGTCCGATTTGCTTCAAGATATTCAAGGAGGAATATGGTCTTCAGGGCATCAGGGTGGTGCACTACACCCAGTATTTCAATGAATTGATTTCTGAAGGCCGGCTCAAGGTTGAAAAGACCGGCGGGACCGTCGTTTACCATGACCCTTGCGAACTAGGCCGGGGTTGCGGGGTTTACGAGGAGCCAAGGACAGCCCTTAGTCAGGTCGCAACACTCGTCAAGGCGGGTAAGGATGGGGATGAGAGCATCTGCTGCGGAGGCAGCCTCGGCAGTCTCACTCTGAATTCCCGCGACCGTAAAAAGATATCCGAATCTTCGGTGCGCAATCTTTTGGCCAATGATCCGCAGACCATCGTCACGGCCTGTCCTCTATGCCTAAAGACCTTCTCCGAAGCCGCTCCGGATTCCGTCAAAGTAAAGGATTTCGCAGAAATGCTGATTGTCTGATTTTATTCGTATTTTTGCGGCGTGAAGGCGCTGAACAAGGAAATATTCCGTCTTGCGATCCCTAGCATCCTCGCGAACCTGACCGTGCCGCTTGTCGGTATGGTGGACATTGCCGTTGCAGGACATCTGGACTCTTCGGCTGCGGCTCTGATCGGTGGCATCTCCGTAGGATCCCTGATGTTCGATATGATGTACTGGAATTTCGGCTTCCTGAGAGCCGGGACCGGCGGCCTGACAGCACAGG
>CAYFVE010000054.1:0-15362 GCA_964346605.1 uncultured Muribaculaceae bacterium
TTGCTTTGGGGAACAGCTCTTGGCAAATGACCGAACCTCTCCTCTACAATCGTGTATTGTAGGCTTCAAGGGCTTTTTCAAGGACGAAGAGCGCACGTGCAAGACTCTCCTTCTTTAGGACATAAGCCATTCTGACTTGGTTCTTTCCAAGACCTGGAGTACTATAGAATCCGTTGGCCGGCGCCATCATAACCGTTTCTCCTATGTACCTCTTATGGGCGCTTTTCGGACCGGCGACAAAGTTGTCAATAGGCTCCAGAAGCCTGGTGTGTTCATCCGTCCAATGAAAGTCTGTGAGACACCATTTACAGAAATCTTCCGCATCTTCAACCGGAAGAGAAGCCACAGTGTAGAACGCTCCGTTAGGCATCGGAGAATACATGCCCGGGATCCTGTTCAGCCCATCGATGAAAAAGTCGCGCCGTTCCAGATATTCCTCAAAGCATTCTTTGGAATAATCTTCTGTGCCTTCTATTGATGCTTCCGCGACAATTTGTCCAAGGAGAGGAGGACTTAGCCTTGCCTGGCAGAGCTTGAGAATTATGGACATCACCTCTGCATTATGGCTTACAATCATTCCGATTCTAATTCCGCATTCTGAATATCTCTTTGAGACAGAATCTATTACAATAACATTATCGCTGATTCCGAAAAGACTGAGAGTTGAAACATACGGATCGCTCGTGTAGCGGAACTCTCGATAGACTTCATCTGCGATAAGGTAAAGATCGTGATCTCGGACAATATCCCTGAGCCTGTACAGTTCCTCTGCCGAATACAGATACCCCGTCGGATTGTTGGGGTTGCAGATCAGAATCGCTTTGGTCTTGTCAGTGATGGCCTCTTCGAATTCTTCGACAGAAGGGAGAGCGAAACCGTTTTCGATTTTTGAGGTTACCGTTCGGACTGAGATTCCCGCTGCCTCGGCGAAAGATAAATAGTTTGCATAGGTCGGCTCTGTCATAATAATTTCATCTCCAGGATCGAAACAGGCCAGGAATGTCAACAGAAGTGCTTCTGAGCCGCCTGCAGTCACAATGATTTCATCAGGGGCCACTTGGATTCCGAACCTGTTGTAGTATATTTCAAGTTTTTCCCTCAAGGATCGCATTCCTTGGCTCGGACTGTATTCGAGCGTCTTCCTGTTGATCTTCTTTAAAGAGGCAAGCGCTTTCTTTGGAGTAGGGAGGTCTGGTTGGCCGATGTTCAGGTGATAGACCTTGACTCCACGCGATTTTGCATCATCAGCATAAGGAGTCAGCTTCCTGATTGGGGAGGCTGGAAGCATGAATCCGCGTTCGGAAATCTTCGGCATATTGTTATGGATTATGTAGTTTCTCTCAAAAATACTAAAAAAATGTTATAACCATACAGAAAACAGGTTATAATAATACATAAAAATGGCGTCTGGTAATGGTGTGCCCCCAAAAATAAGAATGAACCCCGAAAGTTGGATAAAAACTCTCGGGATTCATAATAGAAATCCTTGGCGCCGTAATTCTAAAGGAAAGGAATTATTTTGCCTTGCCTTGGTTTGCTACGGCTTCCTGCTTGCGCCTGAGTTCCTCAGGATCTGCCAGATAGTAATCCTTGACGAGATTGAGGTTGTCGTCGAATTCGAAGACATAAGGAGTTGCCGTAGGAATGTTCAGACTGACGATGTCTGCGTCTGAGATGCCCTTGAGGTGCTTTACGACACCGCGGAGACTGTTGCCGTGGGCGACAACCACGATGTTGTCGTGCTGCTTGAGGGCAGGGAAGATTTCGCACTCCCAGTAAGGCATAACACGTTCGATGCATTCCTTGAGAGCCTCTGTGCGCGGTACGTACTGGTCAGGAACCAGAGCGTAACGTGGATCCTGTGTGGCGCTCCCCGGATTGTCCTCCGGAAGGTTGTCGGGAGCGACATCAAAACTGCGTCGCCAGATCTTGACCTGCTCGTCGCCGTACTTCTGAGCTGTCTCTGCCTTGTTAAGGCCCTGAAGCATACCGTAGTGCTTTTCGTTCAGTCTCCATGTCTTCTTGACAGGAATCCAGTCGAGATCCATCGAATCGAGTACATTGTTCAGAGTCTTGATGGCTCTCTTAAGGTAGGAAGTGTAGGCGACTTCGAAAGTGAAGCCGGCAGCCTTGAGCGCCTTACCGGCGTCAAACGCTTCCTGAACGCCCTTCTCGCTAAGATCCACGTTGGTCCAGCCCGTGAATCTGTTTTCCTTGTTCCACTGGCTCTCGCCGTGACGGATGAGTACTATTCTTTTCATATTCTTTTGATTGATTGTTTTATTTCAATTTGCCCGACCGGGTCGGACATGACAAGCGGATGCAAAGATACTAAATCTTTCGGTTGTTTCGTTCATATTCACGGCACCAGCCGTTCAATGGACATCCAGGGCACTTCGGGTTCCTGGCTGTGCAGATGTAACGGCCGTGAAGTATGAGCCAATGGTGCGCGCGTGCGCGCATAGACTCCGGAATATATGCTTCCAGCTCCTTTTCTACAGCCTCCACCGTTTTGCCGTCAGATAGTCCTAGGCGGTGGGAAACCCTGAATACGTGGGTGTCCACGGCAATCACAGGCTTGTTGTAAACAATTGACGCCACCACATTAGCCGTCTTCCGGCCGACTCCCGGAAGGCTCATCAACTCATCGATCCCGGAAGGAACTTCGCCGCCGAAACAGGATATGAGTTTCTGCGCCATGGCGATCAGGTGTGCCGCCTTTGAATTGGGGTAGGAGATACTTCTTATGTAGGAATACACCTCCTCGAAGGCCGCCTCTGCCAGGGATTCAGGCGTGGGGAAGCGCTCGAAGAGCGGGGGAACAACCATATTCACCCTTCTGTCCGTGCATTGCGCGCTCAGGATGACGGCTATCAGCAGGTGGAAGGTTGAATCGAAATGCAGTTCAGTCTCCGGCATCGGCTGATTCGCTTCGAACCAGGAGAAAATCTTTGAATATCTGTCTTTCTTCAGCATCTTCAGATCGTAAGGGCGAGGTCGATGACCTCATCATTGACGTTCTCTTCGCATCTTTCATCCTTGCAGACGAAGATCCTGCCACGGTATTTTTCGAAAATGTTCCTGTTGTGAGTGACCATCACTATCGCCGTGCCGTCTTCCTTGTTTATTCCTGTGAGGAGTCTGAGGATGCCGTCGGCGGTCTCGTTGTCCAGATTGCCGGTCGGCTCGTCGGCTATGATGAGTTTCGGACGGTTAAGGAGAGAACGGGCTATCGCAATACGCTGCTGCTCGCCTCCTGAGAGCTGATGCGGCATCTTGTGGGCCTTGTGGGTCATACCGACATCTTCCAAGACCTCGCGGATCCGTTTATCGATTTCGTTTTTGTCCCTCCATCCCGTCGCATTAAGGACGAATTCCAGATTGCTCTCCACGGTCCTGTCCATAAGCAGTTGGAAATCCTGGAACACAACCCCTATCCTGCGGCGAAGGAACGGAATGTCCTTATCCCTTAATCCATTGAGTTTGAATCCGCAGACCTCTCCGGAACCCTTTTCAAGGGGATTTTCGGCTATCATGGTGCGGATGATGGAAGTTTTCCCGGTCCCGACCTTGCCCACGATGTAGACGAAGTCTCCCGGAAATATGTCCATATCCAGTTTGTAGATGACGGTGTTTTCTCCGTTGACGATGTCCGCATCCCTGAAAGAAACGAGCGGCTCGTTTTTTGATGTTTGTTGTACGTTATCTTCCATATTACGCAAATATACTTTAATTTTCGTGTATATTTGAGTAAATTTGTAGATAAGTTTGAATACAAAAAACATCTGAATCCATATGAAAAGCAGGCTCATCGCGGCGATCGCCGCCGCAATGGTATTTTGCCCCGGAACGGCTCTGGTCGCTCAGAATCTCTCCACCGGTACTTACCTGGAAGCAGTCGGGCTCTACGACAACGGAATGTTCGAAAGGGCGGAAAGCTTATTTGATGAAATCGGGTCAGGAACAGGAGATGTTATGGCTAAGGGCTATGCCGTCCTGTGCGCCGTCAGACTCCAGGAGGCGGGCTACGAATCCCTTGTCTCTGACTACATTGACCGCTACCCATATTCCAAACTCATCCCTCAGATCCGCTTCTACAAAGCCCTCAACCTGTTTGACGCCGAAGACTATGAAGGGACAGCCCGCGAATTGGGTAAGATCACCACTAAGTCCCTCTACCCTGGCCAGCTTGCTGAATACACCTTCAAGAAGGCATATTCCCTGTTCGGGATGGACGATTACGATTCCGCCGCGGATCTGTTCGCTGATGCGGACAAGATGCCTTACTCTGACTACACCGCACCTTCAAGATACTCTCTTGGTTATATCAATTACACCAGAAAGAACTTCAAGGAAGCTTACGATTGGTTTGAGAAGGCTGGCAAAGATCCGCGTTTCACGGACATTTCCAATTACTATATGACGGAGTGCCGGTTTATGCAGAAGGACTACGGGTATGTCCTAGCCAATGGTGAGAAACTCTACGAGAGCGTCCCTAAGGAGCGCCAGTCTCATCTTGCCAGAATCATTTCCGAGTCTTACCTTGCAACCGGAAACTCCGTCAAAGCTAAGGATTATTATGACAGGATCGAACAGAGCCGCAAGGATATGGACCGTAACGACTTCTTCTATTCCGGGACGGTACTTTATGCGACAGGTGACTTCCAGGGCGCTGTGGACAACTTCTCCCTGATGGAGGAGAGAACGGACTCAATAGGCCAGATAGCGAACTACGAGATGGCCTACAGCCTTATCCGGACCGGAAACAAGGTGGCCGCCCTGGATGCTTTCAAGGAAGCCTCCGAAAGCGCATACAGTCCTGACATCCGTGAAGACGCCCATTTCAACTACGCCAAGCTGTCCTTCGACCTCAACCAGAATCCTTCTGTCTTTGACGACTATATGGCAAGATACTCCAACAAGGAGAAGAATGACCAGATCTACAGTTACATCGCCCTGTCTTCATTATACAAGCACGACTACGAGGGTGCTGTGGATGCCTACGCCAACATTGATAACCTGGATGATAACCAGAAGACCAACTATATGAGAGCCAACTATCTGCGCGCTGGTCAACTGATCAGTAACGGGTCCTGGAGGGATGCCGTCCCGCTTTTGAAGGCCGCAGGCTACTATTCCGACAGGCGTGAGTACTTCAATCAGCTTACAAGGTACTGGCTTGGAGAATCCTATTACAGGAGCGGCCAGTTTGAGAATGCGGTGGAGACATTCCAGGACCTGTACAACAACTCCGCCCTCGAGGGCAAAACGGAAGGGAGCCTTATTCCTTACGACTTGGCTTACAGTTACTTCCGTCAGGAAAACTATGAGGTTGCGGCGAAGTGGTTCGATGAGTACCTTTCCCAGAAGAATCCGATTGAAGGGGAGGACGCTGCGTCCCGCCGAGCCGACTGCGACTTTATAAGAAAGGACTACAAGTCCGCTATCAGCAAGTATGAGGCGGCGGCGAAGAGGTTCTCATATTCAGACAATCTCTACCCGTTCTACCGCGCCGGGATCGCCTACGGTCTCCTCGAAGACAAGAACGGAAAGATCAGCATTCTTTCGGGAGTTAAGAATGCCAGCCCTGATGCGGAATACTGGCCTGAGGCTATGTATGAACTTGGAAGGGCGTATGTAGCTGCCGGAAGGGACAAGGAGGCTGAAAGCGCATTTGAAAAGTTGCGTGCCGGCACCAGCGACAGGACCATCGCCGCCCGCTCCCTGATCGAACTCGGTATGATTTCCAGAAATGCTTCTGAATTCGACAGGTCAATCGGCTACTACAAGCAGGTTATCGAGGAAATGCCTGGAACCGAATATGCGCAGGACGCTCTCGCCGCTATAGAATCTGTTTACCAGTATCTGGGCAGGACAGATGAATACCTCGACTATGCGGACAAAGTAGGAGCCATCTCCGGAAAGACAGATGCCGAAAAGGAGAAGATGTACTTCAACGCCGCGGAACAGCTCTATTTGTCCGAGAACTGGAACAAGGCTCTTGCCGCTCTCCAGAATTATCTGGAGCGGTATCCGTCAGGATCCGACAATGCCAGGGCGGAATATTACATAGCCGACTCCTACCGCAGTCTCGGCCAGAAGGAGCAGGCCTGTGCCTGGTACTCCAAGGCTATTGAAAGTGGAAGCGGCGAGTCATTCGTGGAGAATGCGATGTTGAACTATGCAAGACTCTCCTACGAGATGCAGCGTTGGAAGGATGCCTACAAGGGCTTCTCCTCCCTGCTCGATGCGGCTGAACTGGAGGCAAACAGACACTCAGCCCGTTTGGGAATGATGCGATCAGCGTTCAGGTCTTCCGAATATTCATCTGCGATTTCCTGTGCGGAGAAAGTCCTTTCCGACTCTAAGAGCACTGCTGACGAGAGTCGCGAGGCTGATTACATCAAAGCGAAGTCCTACCTGTCAACGAACAACCGCACGAAGGCATTCGCCTTGTTCGAGACGCTGAGCGCCAAGCCTTTGACAGATGAAGGCGCCGAAGCGGCCTATATGCTGATACAGGACGCTTACGACCAGGGAAAATACGACACTGTCGAGAAGAAGGTATATGCTTTCGCCGAGAAAGCCGGAGACCAGAGTTACTGGCTCGCAAAGGCGTTCATCGTCCTCGGTGATTCTTTCGCCGAGCAGGACAACTATGCTCAGGCCAAGGCCACCTTCGAGAGCATCCTGAACGGCTATGAGCCTGACGGCACGGGTGACGATGTCCTTGACAATGTCCGTATGAGAATTTCCAAACTCAAGAACCTGATGAACTAGAATGAATATGAAAAAGGTTTATCTTGCAGCCGCGGCGCTGCTTTCCGGTATAGTTTCATCCGGCCAGAACCTCAATCCAACCGTAGAGGTCACAAACGTTTACAACGGCAACCCGTCCGAAGTAAACAAGCCTCTGCTTGAGATGGCTGTTCCGGACACACTGCTGAGATTCAATATGGACTTCGACTATGAAGTCTTCGAAAAGCAATATCAGGGAGCGTACAGTTTCAAGCCGTATATGCTCAATATGAAGCCGGACAAGGATGCCTACAGGGGCAGGAGTTTCTTCCTCAAGGCCGGTGCCGGCTACTCCCTGCACCCTCAGTTCCAGATGGTCTTCAGTCCGGAGCAGAAGGGTCGTTTCCAGATGAGCGTTTTCGCAGGTCACAAGTCTTATTTCGGGGATTATCTTCGTCTTCAGGAGACTCTTGACAACGATGTCTTTATTGTTGACAGGGTCAAGGACTCGTACTACAGTGGCTACGATGCGGTGAGCGACGCAGGCTTCGAGGGACGGTACAACTTCAACCGCGCCATAGCTGTTTTCGATATGGGCTACCACGGGATCCTGAATAAGGGTCCCCAAGAATGGAAACGTTCATTCAACGCTGCTGACTTCCACGCGGGCATCCGTTCAAACAGGGTTGACCAGAGTTATCTTTTCTATGGTCTGGATTTTTCCGGAAGGTTCGGAAACGACCGTATCTACGATGCCAGTCTCCGTTCCGGAGAATTTTCACTCAATGGCGAGATCGGTCCGCAGCTCAACTATTTCAACAAGCTTCTTGTAGGCTTCGAGGCTGAGAGCGGGAACTATACTTCTTCATATCTCAACAGCAATATCGGCAGACTGGCGGTTATTCCGAAATATGTCCTTGAGACAGGAAGGTGGAAGCTGAGTCTGGGACTGAGGATTGACAAACTTATCTTCGACGAGGGGGAGAAGTTCGAGGGACTCGCGCCTAAGGGCCTGTATGACGCCAGCCATTTCCATCCTGACATCCACGCGAGTTTCTCTCTATGGGACAACCTGCAGCTTTACTCCGACCTGACGGGAGGAGCGAGGCTGAACACATATTCTTCACTCCTGGAGAGGAATCACCATTTTAATCCTTTTGTCTTGAGCGGCTTTGTCCTGATGGACAATTCGGAAGAGGAAATGAACCTGAAACTGGGCTTAAGGGGCAATCTCGGCTCCAGGCTTCAATTTGACATCAGCGGAGGCGGCGCGAAGATAGCCAACGGCATACTTGACAGGCCGACAGACATCCTTATGTGCCAGGGCTTTTTCTATGCGGACTACAGCCTTCTCTACGCAGATGCCCTCCTCGGCCTCAATGCCGGTGGCTTCAGATTCGATGCGGGCCTTCACTTCAGGAGTATGGAATTCGACGAGGAAGACAGTTATGTGGAGGGTTTCAAGCTCCCGAAGTTCTCCGGAACGATGCGGGCTGTCTATAATTTCAATCCGAGGGTGTATGCCGGCCTCACTGCTGAGGCGGCGACTTCAAGGGAGGGGTATGTCAAAACATCCACGGGAAGTTCTTTCCTGTTGAAAAACCAGAGGATTCCGGGCTATCTTGATTTGGGCCTTGTGGCAGGCTACCAGGTCAGCCGCAGGTTCGGACTGTGGATGGAGTCCGGAAATCTCCTGTGCGAGACGGTGCAGAGGAATCCGTATTACGCTGAAAAAGACCTGTGGGTCACGGCCGGAATTACCCTGAATTTCTAGAATTTTTCGTATATTTGTCTGTTTTATGGAAAACCCAGGAAAACAGACATTTTTTTTACTGTAAATATGATAGAGAACGAAGATATGAAGAAGGCGGAAGAGCAGTATTCCGCAAGCAGCATTCAGGTGCTGGAAGGCTTGGAAGCAGTGAGAAAAAGACCTTCGATGTACATCGGAGATGTGGGCGAGAGGGGACTTCACCATCTGGTTTACGAAGTTGTCGACAACGGTATCGACGAGGCGATGGCAGGCTTCTGCAACGCCATCGACGTGACTATTCTGCCGGACAACTCCATCCGTGTCAGGGATAATGGCCGAGGCATCCCTACAGGTATGCATCCCAAGGAGCATCGTTCCGCCCTCGAGGTCGTTATGACAGTCCTCCACGCCGGAGGTAAATTCAACAAGGACAGTTACAAGGTTTCCGGCGGTCTTCACGGGGTCGGCGTGTCCTGCGTCAATGCGCTTTCCGATCTTCTCGTAGCCGAGATCCATCGAGAGGGGAAGATCTTCGTACAGAAATATTCGAAGGGCAAGCCGGTCGGACCTGTAGAGGTCACCGGCTCCTGCGAGGACACGGGAACGATCATCGAGTTCCATCCTGATCCATCGATATTCACGCAGGGCATCGTGTATAGGTACGAGACCCTTGCCGCCAGAATGCGTGAGCTGTCATACCTGAACAAAGGCATAACGATAACCCTCACGGACGAGAGGGAGCTTGTGGACATATTCGAGACCGATGCCAAAGGTGAGTCGAAGCCAACCGGACAGCAGCGTTTCCGTCAGGATGCGTTCTACTCCAAGGAGGGTTTGAAGGAGTTCATAGAATACCTCGACGGAGGTGCCATGCAGCTTATTCCGGAGCCTGTCTGCGTACAGAACGACAAGGTGATTCCGATTGACATCGCCCTTTCGTACAACAACGGCTTCTCTGAGAAGATATATTCCTACGTCAACAACATCAACACCATAGAAGGCGGTACCCACCTCCAGGGCTTCAAGATGGGTCTTTCCCGCTCATTGAAGAACTATGCCGAGAAGAACAACCTTTTCGCCAAGTTCAAGGGTGACCTCTCCCAGGAGGACTACCGTGAAGGTCTTACTGCCGTGATTTCCGTGAAGGTCGCAGAGCCTCAGTTCGAAGGTCAGACCAAAACCAAATTGGGGAATCCGGAGGCCACTTCGGCTGTTTCCCAAGCCACTGCGGCGGCGATGGACCAGTACCTTGAGGAACATCCTAAGGAAGGCAAGCTGATCATTGAAAAGATCATCCTTGCCGCGACTGCGCGCAACGCAGCCCGCAAGGCTCGTGAAATGGTCCAGAGAAAGACCGCTATGACCGGCGCCGGAATGCCCGGCAAACTTGCCGACTGTTCTGAGAGGAATCCCGAGAAGTGCGAACTGTTCCTCGTCGAGGGTGACTCCGCAGGCGGAACGGCAAAGCAGGGCCGCGACAGAAGGATTCAGGCCATCCTTCCTCTTCGCGGAAAGATCCTTAACGTGGAAAAGGCTGCTGGAGACCGCGCTTTCGACAGCGAGGAAATCCGCAACATCTATACGGCTCTCGGAGTTTCAGTTGCTCAGGAGGATGAGAGCGGAGAAAAGAGAATGGACCTCAGCAGACTGCGCTACCACAAGGTTATCATAATGACCGATGCCGATGTCGATGGCAGCCACATCGCCTGCCTTATCCTGACATTCTTCTTCCGCTATATGTTTGACCTCATCAAGAACGGCTATGTCTATCTTGCGACTCCGCCTCTCTATCTTGTCAAGAAGGGCAAGACCGAGGAGTACTGCTGGACGGACGAACAGCGTTTCGAGGCCACCGCAAGGCTTGGAAACGGCTCTGAGAAGGGCGTGTCGGTACAGAGGTACAAAGGTCTTGGTGAAATGAGCGATGTTCAGCTGTGGGACACCACAATGGATCCTTCAAGGAGACGTCTCCGCAAGATAACCATCGAGAACGCGGCCGAGGCGGAGAGGACATTCTCTATGCTGATGGGTGACGACGTCCCGCCGAGAAGGCAGTTCATCGAGGAGAACGCGCATTATGCGAATATTGATGCTTAGGTAATAGACTATATTTAACTTAGAGTAATATGCTTGACATTTTCGACAGAATCGAAAGAGATTCAGGTGGTCCTATCGGACAGTATTTCGAGCAGGGCTTCGGCTATTATATGTACCCTCGTCTTGAGGGTGAACTCGGACCTCATATGACATTCAACGGGGTTCCTGTCCTCAACTGGTCCCTCAACAACTATCTCGGCCTCGCCAATCATCCGGAAGTCCGCAAGGCGGATGCCCAGGCTGCGGCGGACTGGGGATTGGCTTACCCTATGGGAGCCAGGATGATGTCCGGCCACACCCGCTATCACGAAAAGCTCGAGAAGATGTTCGCTGACTTCGAGAAGAAGGAGGATGCCTTTCTCTACAACTTCGGCTACCAGGGAATCGTCTCCACGATCGATGCGCTGATCGCCCGTCACGATGTCATTGTCTATGACGCTGAGTGCCACGCCTGTCTTCTTGACGGCATACGTCTCCATATCGGCAGCAAGTACAAGTACCGCCACAACAATATGGACGATTGCGACAAGGTTCTTTCAAGAGCCTGCAAGGAAGCGGAAGAGAACGGCGGCGGCGTACTCCTTATCACTGAAGGCGTCTATGGTATGACCGGAGCGTTGGGCAAGCTCGACGAGATTGTAGCGTTGAAGAAAAAATACCGTTTCCGCATCCTGATCGACGATGCACACGGATTCGGCCTGCTGGGAGAGCACGGACGCGGCACTTCGGAACACTTCGGAGTGATGGACGAGATCGATCTTTACATCGGAGCGTTCGCCAAGAGCATGGCGTCCATCGGCGGTTTCGTCGCCGGTCCGCATAAGATCATCAACTATCTCAGGATGAATATGCGCTCACAGATGTATGCCAAGTCTCTCCCTATGCCTCTTGTCATCGGCAACATCAAGAGGATGGAAATAATCGACTCGCCTGAAGGCAACGAACTCCGTGCCAAATGCTGGAAGATAACCCACGCTATTCAGGAAGGCTTCAAGGCTGAAGGCTTTGACATCGGCGAGGCTGAGGCTTGCGTGACCCCTGTACACATCAAGGGCGGTGTCGCGCAGGCGACCAAGATGGCGAAGGACCTTCGTGAGAACTACAGGATTTTCTGCTCTATGGTGATCTACCCGGTCATTCCAAAGGGAATGATCATATTCAGGATTGTCTGCACTGCAGCCCACACTATGGAGGATGTTGAGTACACTCTCAACGCCTTCAAGGAAATCAAGGCGAAACTTGATGCCGGAGCCTATGATGGCGACGACGTCGCTGCAATGACTGTCAAGTAACAATCCGTGGCTTTATCTTTAAAGGTTTGCTATGTCTCCTGATTTTTTCAAGGATAAAGTTGTCATCATTACAGGAGCCAGCTCGGGAATCGGGTTGGCTTCTGCCCGTTTGCTGGGCTCCCGTGGCGCGAATGTGGTTATGGCAGCCCGGTCGTACGAAAAACTGACTGAACTCGCCCCTTCTGTGAATCCGGATCCTCGGAAGGTCCTATGCGTCAAGACAGACGTGACAAAGGAGGAAGACTGCAGGGCGCTGATCGGGAAGGCGGTTGAAAAGTACGGCGGAATCGACATCCTGGTCAACAATGCGGGCATCTCGATGAGAGCGATGTTCAAGGATCTGGACCTTGGCGTGATCCGCTCGCTGATGGATGTCAATTTCTGGGGCACGGTGCAGTGCACCAAGTTCGCCTTGCCGTATCTGCTTCAGAGCAGAGGCCAGGTGGTTGGCGTGATTTCGATCGCTGGTTTCTCGGCTCTTCCTGCAAGGACTGGATATTCATCTTCCAAGTATGCGGTCAGAGGTTTCCTGGATACAATCAGGATAGAGCATCTGAAGGACGGACTCAATGTGCTTGTCTTCGCTCCCGGTTACACGGATTCCAATGTCCGCAAGGCTGCATTGACCGCTGACGGTTCCGCTCAAGGCGAGACTCCGCTCAAAGAGGATAAATTGATGAGCGCGGAGGAGTGCGCCGGATATCTGGCGAAGGGACTTGAGAAAAGGAAGAGACAGATGATACTTACCGGGCTGGGGAAACTTACGGTTCTGGCCCACAGATTATTCCCCGGACTCACGGACAGACTTACCTACGGCTACATCGCCAAAGAGGCGGGCAGCCCTTTCAAATAGGAAATCAAATGAAGAAGCCGAATCTGCATATCAGCATCCCGAATATCAGCATCAGTGTTCTGTTGCCGCTGGTCATACTTTTTGTGATCCTCACAATTATTTTCCCGAGGACCGCCAAATTCAGTTATGACTACCGCAAGGGTTTGCCTTGGATTCACGAGACTCTGATCGCGCAGTTCGACTTTCCGATTTTGAAGACCGACGAGCAGTTGAGGGAGGAGCGCGGGAAAAGCAGATCTGTTGTAATTCCTTACTACCGTTTCCGGCAGGATGTCGTGACCAGAGGCAGGAGGGCGGCGGAAGAAGTCAACCTGGGCAGATATTCATACCTCCGTCCGGCGATCATCTCTTCGCTGGAAGACATCTACTCCAGCGGGGTGGTTTCCGATGAGGGCGTAAAACTTGGAAAGGGAGAAGACCCTTCCGTCTCCGTGATGTACATCCACAGGGAAAAGAGAGTGACCAAACGCCCTGTCGCGGAAGTTTTCAGAGAGTCGGAGGCGAAGTCCAGGTTGCTGTCGGACGTAAGTTCCAAAGCTGGCGGGGTCAATGTGGATTCGCTTCTGCGCGCGAGCGGCGCGTACGATCTGCTTTCCCCGAATCTCGAATATGACTCCCGTTCGACGGAGCTGGTCAACTCCGAATCTGAAACTCAGATATCGACTACTTCCGGTTTCGTAAGCGCAGGTCAGCTTATCGTCTCCGAAGGGGAGATCGTCACCAGCGAGATAGAGCAGATGCTCAATTCCTACAAGGCCGAGTATGAAAACAGTCTCGGATACGGCGGCCCCAGATCTCTTTTCTGGCTGGGCAACGCGACAATCGCATTGGTGTTGGTCATATTGTTCTTCCTGGTGATATATTTCCTTAACAGGAAGATATTCAATGACACAAGGCGCTTCTGGTACCTTATCCTCGTGATGCTTATCGCGGTCATCTCGACTCTTGCGGTCAATAAGTTTGCTCCGAGGTTCCTGTATATGGTGCCGTTCACCTTGACCGCCCTCTTCATCGAGGCCTTCTTCAAGAACAAGATGAATATGCCAATCTGCGTGGTCTCCCTGATTCCTCTGCTGATTTTCTCCAGCAACGGAGTCGTGCTTTTCGTGATGTTCACAATCGCCAGTGTGGTCGCAGTGTTCGCGTTCAAGTATTTCAACCACGCTTGGCAGCAGTTCGTGACCGCAGCCATCGTCTTCGTCAGCCTGCTGATCACATATTTCGGCTTCAGGCTGATCGATATGATCAATGACGACCCTTACCAGGCCGTCCTGTTCATGTTCATCGGATCGATGGCCACAGTCGCCGGCTATCCCCTCATCTATCTCTTCGAGAAGATGTTCGGTCTCGTATCGGACTCTCGTCTGAGGGATTTGTGCGATACTAACAACCAGTTGCTCAGAGACCTTGAGCACAAGGCTCCGGGAACCTTCCAGCATTCTCTCCAGGTTATGAATATGGCGGATTCCGCTGCGCGCGCGATTGATGCCAACATCACTCTGGTCCGTGCAGGAGCCCTTTATCACGATATAGGAAAGATGCAGAATCCGCTATGCTTCATAGAAAATGACAGCATGTCCCCTGGCGGTGCGCGTTATCACGATGGTCTTTCCGCGAAGGAAAGCGCCACGGCGATAATCAGGCACGTCTCCGACGGTCTTGAACTCGCGGTAAAGAGCAAACTGCCTCTTTTGGTCCGGGATTTTATCAGGACGCATCACGGTACATCAGCTACTGGCTACTTCTACACGAAATATCTCAATGAAGGCGGCGATCCTCAGGACGTCGACTGCTTCTTCTACAAGGGAGGCAGGCCAAAGACAAAGGAACAGATCATACTGATGATTTGCGACAGTGTGGAGGCTGCTTCAAGAACACTCAAGGAAAATTTGCCTGAGGCTTTCTCCGAACTTGTAGAAAACATTGTGGCTTCAAAGATGAAGGCAGGCCAATTCGATGAGGCAGAGATTTCCATCAGACAACTTCACACGGTCAAGGAAGTCCTCAAGTCCTATCTTTTACAGATTTACCACGAAAGGGTAGTCTATCCCCATAGAAATAATAATTCAAAATAATAGTAAATTATGCAAGTAACAAAAAATCAGATCGATGATCTCAACATCGAACTAACCATCGCTCTCAAGGGAGAGGATTATGCTGAGCAGGAGAAGAAAAGACTCTCCGCCTATAGGAGGAACGCCGACTTCAAGGGGTTTCGCAAGGGTATGGTGCCTGCTCAGCTTGTGAAGAAGATTTATGGTGACCAGGCCCTTTACGAGGCGGTGAACGGCATTATTTCTGAACAGTTGGACAAGTTTATCAAAGACAACGGTCTTAACATCCTCGGCGAGCCTCTTGCCAGCGAATCCCAGAAGGAAATCGAATGGAAGGATGGAAGCGATATGGAGTTCAAGTTCGATCTCGGCCTTTCTCCGGACATCAGCATAGAGGTGGGCAAGGAGGACAAGCTCCCTTACTACAAGATCGACATTACCGATGCGGCCAAGGCTGCGATGAAGGAGAACATCCTCAAGCAGTACGGCCAGTTGGAGGAAGGCGAGGCCGCCGGTGAGGATGACTATGTCATCGTTGATTTCTCCCAGGGCGAAAGGACGGCGGAGGGAGTATA
>CAYFVE010000055.1:0-2623 GCA_964346605.1 uncultured Muribaculaceae bacterium
TTTTCCACGTGGTTGACATCGGTGCCTGGATCAGCGACAACACCGCACTGATGATACTTCTCGCGATTGCAGTAGGCCTGATACCGGAATCCGGACCTCATCTGGTCTTCGTGACCCTCTTTGCCAGCGGCGTGATCCCGTTCCCGGTACTGCTTGCGAATTCCATTGTCCAGGACGGGCATTCTTCGCTTCCCCTGCTTGCTGACAGCAAGTCTTCATTCGTGAAGGCTAAGGCTATAAAAGTTTGCCTGGCGCTTGTCGTTTTTGTGGTATGGGGTTTGATATTGTGATTTTAAAGACTATATTTGCGAACAATTTTTACAATTAAGAACTATGGCTTACAAGATTTCTGAAACTGATTGTGTAGCGTGTGGAACATGCTTGGGCGAGTGCCCTCAGGGCGCTATCCACGAAGGTGACGTCTATCATATCGATCCGGATGCCTGTGTCGATTGCGGCACTTGCGCAGATGTTTGTCCGATGGGTGCCATCCATCCAGCCGAGTAATCAGTTTTACATCGAATGCGACTCCGAAGCCTCCCGCTCCGGAGTTTTTGTTAATCGTTCTTTTTCATATTCGTCCAGAGCCCTGGCCATCAGCCGGCGGCCTTGCCTTGAGATTTCCTCTCCTTTGGCATAATCCGAGATGGCGCCATAGGAGTCGAAGTTCATCTTGACAAGGACGTCAGGATTATAGAGCCGGATCGCCTGCATCGCTATCGTGCGGTTCATAAGTGAAAATGTCCTGGATAGGATGGAGTAGTAATTGTCGTCTGTCACAGAAGGCAGTTTCTCGGCCAGAGCCTCCGTCTCCAGAGCCTTTGCCTGCTTGTCCAGCACCTTCTTGCGCCTGAAGGCTCTCTGTGCCTCATCTCCGACCATCTTTACACGATCGATCATCGAAAGCTCCTTTCTGGAAGTGATGTGTCCGATGGTTCCAAGAGTGTCCGCTCTAAGTTCCGAATCCTTCCTCTGCGCTCTCTCAACTTCTTTTACATATGCAGCGACCCTTTTGGAATCGATCTGATTGACGTCAAAAGCCACAAGGATGTCATTTCCGTTCCTGATTGCCAGATTCAAAGGCATAGTGTTGACGATTCCCCCGTCTATCAAAGTGTGGAGTCCGTACTTGACCGGACGGAACATGGATGGAATCGAAATCGAAGCCCGGATGGCGTCGAAAAGCTTCCCTTTTCTGAATATCACCTCCTCCCCGGTGTAAAGATCCGTCGCTACGGCCGTATAAGGAATCCTGAGGTCTTCAATGCTCACATCCGGAACAATCTTCTTGATCGCGTCGATAACCTTGTCGCCCTTCACCAGATAACTTTTGCTGATGGACACGTCCAGCAGGGACATCAGCTTGTAGTTGTTCAGAGAAAAAAGCCACTCCTTGAAGCTTTCCAACCCTCCGGCAGCATAGATTCCTCCTACAAGCGAGCCGATGGAGCAGCCTGTTACGGAAGTGATGCAGTAGCCTCTGCTTTCGAGTTCCTCAATCGCTCCTATGTACGCGAATCCTTGCGGTCCGCCGCTGGAAAGAACCAGCGCAACGTCTTTGGTGCCGGTGTTTGTCTCCATATCAGGTTATGTGTTTCCGCAAATATAACAAATTCAACGGCTTGTTGGATTTGTTTCTTCATTATTGGAATAGAATCAATAAATTATTATCGAAAAACAAGAAAAATATTTGCTAAAACGGAAATTATAGATTAGTTTTGTGAAAGAGATAGTTTTTTAAAGAAATTTGGGCCATTATATGTCTATTATAGTGAATGTTGATGTGATGCTCGCAAAGAGGAAGATGTCTTCGGGAGAATTGGCGGAAAAGATAGGGATTACCCCGGCGAACCTGTCGATTCTCAAGACCGGTAAGGCCAAGGCCGTAAGATTCTCGACTCTTGACTCTATCTGCAAGGCTCTCGACTGCCAGCCGGGGGACATCCTTGAGTACATTGATGAAAATGAATAAGTTTATTAAAACCAAATAAATCATTATGAAAAGAATCGTTTTTCTTTTAGTTTCCCTCGCGCTTTCCGCTTCCGCGGTGACAGTGCAGGCACAACAGCTTCCCAACGACCCGGAAGTCCTCAAGGGGCAGCTTGACAACGGCCTGACCTATTATATCAGGCACAATGACAAGCCTGCGAACAGGGCTGAGTTCTATCTTGCAACCAATGTCGGCGCCATCCAGGAGACCCCTGACCAGGATGGCCTCGCCCATTTCCTGGAGCATATGTGCTTCAACGGCACAAAAAACTTCCCTGGCAAGGCGCTTCTCGACTGGCTTCAGAGCATAGGCGCTTCTTTCGGAGGCAATGTGAACGCCTCTACCGGAATTGACCAGACTCAGTATATGCTGAACAATATTCCTCTCGTCAGGCCGTCCGTCATAGACACCTGCCTCCTCATTCTCCACGACTATTCACACTTCGTGACTTGTGACCCTAAGGAGATAGATGCGGAGCGTCCTGTCATCATCGAGGAAAGACGCAGCCGCAGAACCGCGCAATGGAGGACCTTTGAAAGGTCGCTCCCTTATCTCTATGGGGACAACAAGTATTCCACCTGCACCCTTATCGGCAGCCAGGAGAATCTTGAGACCTTCAAGCCTGAAAGCCT